>OUUY01000051.1 GCA_900302705.1 Candidatus Sulfobium mesophilum | reverse complement strand
TTATATCCCAAAGGCGGTAAATATGGACAGGGTTCAGGGGAATGCGGATAGTCGGCGGGCGACACTTTCCGGGGCAAAAGCCTCAGGACACCTGAGGTTCGCTACATATTTTCGGGAGGCATCGCCATATGCCTGATTATCTTCCCTTCTATTAGGTATATGACCATCTCTGCTATGTTTGTAGCGTGGTCCGCAACCCTTTCAAGGTATTGGGCAACAAAGCTAACCTTCATCGCCCTTGTTACCGTAGTCGGGTCCTGGACCATAAAAAAGGCCAGTTCCTGTAACACCGAATGTTTGAGCTCATCCACCTCGTCGTCGCGCATGATCACATCCATGGCCAGCTTCTTGTCCTTTCTCACGAAGGCATCGAGCGCGTCCCTTGTCATGCCCTGCGCTATCTCCCTCATTCTGGGGATGTCGATATAGGGTTTCAATATAGGCTCCTGATTGAGTTCGAGCGCCCTTTCGGCGATATTGACCGCAAGGTCTCCCATCCTTTCGAGGTCGGTGGTTATTTTCATGGCCATCGTTATAAACCTGAGGTCGCCCGCCTTCGGCTGTCTGAGGGCGATAAGCCGGATAGATTCCTCGTCGATCTCGACGTCGAGGGTGTTTATGAGGCGGTCATCATCTATAATCCTCCTCGCAAGGTCGTTGTCCCTCTCCACGACGGACAGGACCGAATTCTTGATAGCGTCCTCGACAAGGGACCCCATCCTGAGAAGCTTCTCCTTCAGGTGCTGCAATTCTTCGTCAAAGACAGTCATCAACCGAACCTCCCTGTTACGTAGTCTTCTGTAAGTTTTTCAGACGGTGAGGTAAAGATCTTATCGGTCCTGCCGAACTCGATCAATTCCCCCAGCATCAGAAAGCCCGTCCAGTCGGATATCCTCGCAGCCTGCTGCATATTATGCGTAACTATAACTATAGTGATCTCCTTTTTCAAGGCCGTAGCAAGTTCCTCTATCTTTGCAGTAGAAATGGGGTCCAGTGCGGAAGTCGGTTCATCAAAGAGCAGCACCTCAGGGTTCACCGCAAGGGCCCTTGCGATAACAAGCCTCTGCTGTTGCCCCCCCGACAGGTCATAGGCGCTCGCACCGAGTTTGTCTTTCACTTCGTCCCACAGGGCCGCATGCACAAGGGCCTTCTCCACCTTTTCCGCCAAGTCAGATTTCCTGCCCACCCCGTTTAGTTTAAGACCGTAGGCAATATTATCAAATATGCTCATAGGAAACGGCGTGGGCTTCTGAAAGACCATCCCTATGCGACTCCTGAGGTTTATGAGATCGGTCTCCCTGGACAGGATATTTCCTTCATGAAAATATATCTCGCCCTCATACCTGTTCTTCGGGTAGAGGTCATGCATCCGGTTGAAGCACCTCAGAAGGGTGGTCTTGCCGCAGCCGGACGGACCTATCAGCGACGTAACCGCGTTCTTATGGATCGTCAGATTAATTTCTTTAAGGGCGTGAATGTCCCCTGCGTAATAGAAATTCAGCCCTTTCACTTCCAAAGCAACTGTTTCGGACACTACTTGTACCTCCACCTGATGAGCAGTCTTCCCGTGATGGTCAGGATGAGGATGAATATCGTAATAACAAATGCCGCGGCCCATGCCTGCGCATGCCAGTTATCATACGGTCCCATCGCGTACTGAAATATGGTGACCGTCAGGGAAGATATCGGCTGCTTCATGTCCAGCGAGAAGAATGAGTTATTAAAAGAAGTAAAAAGGAGGGGCGCGGTCTCCCCTGCGACCCTTGCGATCGAAAGTAGGATGCCGGTCAAAATTCCTGTTGCCGCACCCCGATAGACCACCTGTGTGATCACTTTGTAATAGGGCGCACCCAGGGCGAATGCGGCCTCCCGCAGCGTCCATGGCACAAGGGAAAGCATGTCCTCGGTTGTCCTAAGCACAACCGGGACCATTATGATCGCAAGCGCCACCGACCCGGCCCATCCGTTAAAGTGGCCGATAGGTTTGACCAGGACGGCATAGATAAAGGTACCTATGACTATAGAGGGGACGCTCACCATTATGTCGGCCAGTATACTGATCAGTCTTGCGATCTTCCTGCCCCGGGCGTACTCGGCAAGAAACGTCCCACCCAGCACGCCGATCGGGACCCCGATCAAGGTTGCAACCAAGGTTATCATTAGTTGCCCCACAAAGGCATTCCTGAGTCCGCCGCCTTCCACGCCGGCCGGTGCAGGGTCATTCATAAACAGACCCA
>OUUY01000027.1 GCA_900302705.1 Candidatus Sulfobium mesophilum | reverse complement strand
TTGCGATTCTGCGGAGCATCTCCAATTCGTCAAGCATCTTGCCTACACCTATTACAACAGCCGTAAGTGGGTTCTCAGCTATTATAACAGGAAGTCCGGTCTCCTGTTTTATCAGCAGGTCGATTCCCCGAAGAAGTGCCCCGCCCCCGGCCAGAACAATGCCCCTGTCAACTATATCAGAGGCCAGTTCCGGAGGGGTGTTTTCAAGAGCGACTTTGATAGTGTCAAGTATGCTGTTGATCGGCTCGGAAAGGGCCTCGCGTATCTCATCTTCGTTGACTGTTATCGTCTTCGGTATGCCCGATATGAGGTCCCTCCCTTTGATATCTTTCACCCTCTTCTCTGAACCGCTGATATCGCAGGCAGAGCCGATCTCTATCTTGATCTGTTCTGTCGTCGTTTCTCCGATCATAAGATTGTATCTTCTTTTTATATAGGCCATAATCGATTCGTCCATCTTGTCGCCACCCACCCTTACCGCCTTGCTGTAAACCACGCCGTCAAGGGAGATGACAGCAACGTCCGTGGTCCCCCCGCCGATATCAACAATCATGTTGCCGGATGGCTCTCCGACTGGGAGCCCCACGCCGATGGCAGCCGCCATCGGTTCCTCCAGGAGATAGACTTCTCTGGCGCCAGATGCCTCGGCCGCGTCCTTGACGGCCCGCTGTTCCACCTGCGTAATTCCCGAAGGCACGCCGACTATAACCCTCGGGGATACAAAACTTCTCCTGTTATGGACCTTCTTGATAAAGTACTTGAGCATCTCGCCTGTTGCATCGAAATCAGCGATGACGCCGTCTTTCATAGGCCTGATGGCCATGATATTGGCAGGTGTCTTACCGAGCATCTTCTTAGCCTCTGCACCGACCGCAACAGTCTTCTTATTATCCTTCCTTATCACCACTACCGAAGGCTCATCGCAGACAATGCCTTTCCCTTTAACGTAGACGAGGGTGTTGGCGGTGCCCAGGTCTATTGCAAGGTCATTTGAAAACAGTCCCAGTATGTTATGGAAAAGCATTCTACCTCCAGTAATGGCTATAAGAATTCAAACACAGAAGTCCTGGCGATCTCATCTCCAAGACGCATGCCGTCTTTGCTCCCAAGGAGCAGAATGAACTCAACAACGCTGACAATCAGGATAAATATCCATCCTATTATAGGCACAATCCATAACACATAACCGACGGCAAAAGTGCTGTTCCTGAGAATGGAATCCTTGAAGGTGCAGGGGCTGTGGGTATCAGCCGAGACGACCTGGATTCTGAGAAGTTTCTTGCCGATACTCCTTCCTTCGAAAAACCCGTCGCCCAAAAGCAAGTATGTGAGGCCCGCAAAAAAGCCGGCCCGTGGTATTATTTCTATAACTGCAGCTATGAGAATGAAATCAACGATCTTTGCAGCAGTTCTGAGAAGAAGCCCTGCCCTTCTTTGTTCTTCCGGCATCCAAAATACTACCAAATGCCCTTACTTTTTTCAATGATACCATAAATTAAACAAAAACCTGTAGAGTTGTTATAATGTATTGA
The DNA here is from genome assembly GCA_900302705.1 of Candidatus Sulfobium mesophilum. Taxonomy (GTDB): domain Bacteria; phylum Nitrospirota; class Thermodesulfovibrionia; order Thermodesulfovibrionales; family UBA6898; genus Sulfobium; species Sulfobium mesophilum. The sequence continues at coordinate 2,306 of OUUY01000027.1, read as the reverse complement.
CCCGGGTCCTCATAAATGACCGTCAGCAGTCTGTTTCGGGCTAAAATCGGATATTTTCCAGACCTGGAGGAATGCCCTGGAAGAAAGGAAGATTTCGCATCATGAGTGGAGCACTTGATCAAATAGATGAGCTGACAAAAGAGCCTAAGATTGCCTATTTCTCTATGGAGATAGGCGTGCATAATGACATCCCGACATACAGCGGCGGCCTTGGCGTTCTTGCCGGTGACACTGTACGGTCCGCGGCCGACCTGATGCTGCCCATGGTGGCTGTCACGATTCTTTGCAAGAAGGGATACTTCACGCAGGAAATCAACGACACCGGATGGCAGACGGAGCTTCCGTTTATATGGGAGCCTTCGAAGTATATGGAACTCCTCCCGCATAGAGCAACGGTGCAGATCGATGGGCGCGAAGTCTCTGTACAGGCATGGTTCTATAATGTAGTAAGTCTGACCCGCGGAAACATTCCCGTGTTTTTTCTCGATACCGACATTCCCGAAAATCAGCCCGAGGACCGGGAGATTACAGCATTTCTCTATGGCGGGGATAAGGCATATAGACTAAAACAGGAGATAGTGCTCGGGTTGGGCGGCGTCAGGATGCTACACGAGATGGGGTTTGAGATAAAAAAGTATCATATGAATGAAGGCCACGCAAGCTTCCTTACCCTGGAACTCATGAACCGTTTCAAAAAACCAATTGAGGACGTATGGGACGAAAAGCTTGTTTGGGACACGCGCACTGTGAGGAGCCTTTGTGTTTTCACAACGCATACACCCGTGGAGGCAGGCCATGACAAATTCCCTTACGACCTTGTTTCACAGGTTATGGGAGAGATAATTCCTTTCCCGGTCCTGAAGGAACTGGCCGGCAGGGATAATCTGAACATGACCATGCTCGCTTTAAATCTGAGCCGTTACATTAACGGAGTTGCAAAAAAGCACGGCGAGGTCTCGCAGAGTATGTTTCCGGGCTATGAGATTCATGCCATCACCAACGGAGTCCATTCTTTTACATGGACATGTCAGAGCTTCAAGAAGGTGTTTGACGAGTACCTTCCAGGATGGGCCAACGAGCCGGAACTTTTCGTCAGAATAGGGCGTGTCCCCGACGGGAGGTTGTGGGAAGCTCATATGGAGGCCAAGAGACTGCTTATAAGTTTAGTGAAAGAAACAACAGGCGTCGACCTGGCCCCTGATATCCTCACAATCGGATTTGCGAGGCGGGCCACTGCATATAAAAGGGCCGATCTCCTTTTCAGGGATATCTCCCGTCTCGAAAGGATCGGCGAAGGAAAGATACAGCTTGTGTATGCAGGGAAGGCACATCCTCACGACGAGGCCGGCAAAAAACTTATCCAAAACATCTTCAGATACAAGGAACTCCTCAAAGACAAGATAAAGATCGTATATCTGAAAAATTACAACATGGAAACGGCGTTAAAGATCGTATCAGGTGTGGACATCTGGATGAATACTCCCTTGAGGCCGCTTGAGGCGTCCGGCACAAGCGGAATGAAGGCAACCCATAACGGTGTTATGAACTTCAGTGTGCTTGACGGCTGGTGGATAGAGGGACATATAGAAGGCTTCACCGGATGGTCAATTGGGCCTGCGCCACACGAGCTTACGCCTGGCGCTGATGCTGACGCGCGTGATTCAGAGGACCTCTATGACAAACTGGGAAATACGATTATTCCAATCTATTATCATGACAGGCATACATGGATAAGAATGATGCAAAACGCAATCGGTAAAAATGCCTATTATTTCAACAGCCACCGGATGATGCGCAGGTACGTAACCGAAGCTTATATAAGATAGAAAGCTATCAGCTACCAGCTGTCAGCCGTAAGCTATCGGCTGTAAGTTTAAATCAAAGTCTCCGGCAAGACTCATATCGTTTAACAACTAAAATTTCGTATTATGGGGCGAGGTGTTTTGCTGATAGCTGATAGCTGACTGCTTGTTAGCCTGTTATCTCAGCTTCCTGTTGCAGTGCATGCAATACTGCTTATCCGGAACAAAACTGCCGCACGCGGGGCACTGAACCATCTCGATAGGCAATTCCCTCTTGCAGAATCTGCACGCGGTATCATTAAACGAAATGACGCGCTTGCAGTACGGACAGCTTTTCGTCCTGCCTTGTGCCAGGACCGGCGGAAGAAAGAAGAGGAGGAAGACTGCCGGGGGAAGAAAAAAACAGACCAGTCCCCACGTAAGCCTGTCCCTGCCCTTTTTGTCTGCGATCAGAGCGCCGGCCAGGCCGGCCAGAACAAATATAAGAAGCCTATTCATCTTTCC
>OUUY01000022.1 GCA_900302705.1 Candidatus Sulfobium mesophilum | reverse complement strand
TTACCAGAGAATTTACGATCAGGATCACAATAGCCGCCATCTTCATCTCAAATATCTCTATCTTCTTGCCCAGATATTCCGGTGTTCGGCCGACCATGAGACCTGCGATAAAGACTGTGATTATGGCGAAGATCAACATGCCATAAAGCCCTGAGCCGACACCGCCGAAGATTACCTCGCCTAGCTGAATAAGCAGCATGGGGATAAGGCCGCCCAGAGGAGTGAAAGAGTCATGCATAGCATTTACCGATCCGTTTGAAGCTGCAGTAGTTGCAGTTGCCCAGAGGGCAGAACTGACGATGCCGAAGCGGACCTCTTTGCCCTCCATATTGCCTCCCGGTCTGAGCCCGTTTGCTGCCTGGTCAAGGCCGAGCGTTATAAAGCGGGGGTTGCCCTGCTGTTCGGTCCATACGCATAGAAATGTCATAACCGTAAAGACAATCAGCATGGCAGCAAGCAATGCCCTGCCCTGACGCATATCTCCAATCATCGCTCCGAAGGTTGCACAGAGGGCCGCCGGAATAAGGAGGATCGCCAGCAGCTCAAGAAAGTTCGAAAATGGAGTGGGATTCTCCAAAGGATGGGCCGAATTAGCATTAAAGAATCCGCCTCCGTTTGTGCCAAGCTGCTTGATGGCAATCTGTGATGCTGCAGGCCCGAGCGGAATGATCTGCCCTCTCATCTCCTCCTTGACCGCCACCGGCCTTCCAATTGTGTCCCTGAGGGGATTTTTGTCTGAATCAGTCTTTGGCTTCTCATAGGTCACAGTGTCTGTAAGCGAGACATTTCGATATGCACTGAAAGTTTGGACCACTCCCTGCGAAACAAGCAGCAGTGAAGAGATCAGCGACAGCGGAATCAGTATATATAGCACTGAGCGGGTGAGGTCGACCCAAAAGTTGCCGATGGTCGGTGACGAGTGCCTTCTAAACCCGCGGATCAAGGCAGCCAGGACCGCCATCCCTGTGGCGGCTGAAACAAAATTCTGCACGGTGAGACCGGCCATCTGGGTTAGATAACTCATGGTCGTTTCGCCACTGTAACTCTGCCAGTTGGTGTTAGTTACAAAACTGACGGCAGTATTGAAGGAGGTGTCAGCAGAGACAGCAGAGAACTTCTGAGGGTTTAGCGGCAGGGTCCCCTGGATACGCTGTAAGAGGTAGACAATGACGAATCCAATGGCGCTGAACATTAGTAACGCCGTGGCATATTTCTTCCAGTCCATTTCTTCATTCGGCTTAATGCCGCATATCCTGTAGAAGGTTCTCTCTACAGGTCCGAGCACGGCATCCAGCACAAAGGATTGTCCCTCATATACCCGGGCCATATAAATTCCGAGCGGCTTCGCAAGGACTATCAGAGCTCCTAGATAAAGAAGGATCTGTATTATGCCGTTTACAGTCACGAGAATAACTCCGGTTTCATAAGGGTGATGATCAGATAAACAAGAAGCCCAAAGGCAACGATACCGCTTATCCAATAAATGATTTCCATAAACGCCTCCTCCTACACCTTCTCCAGCAGTCTCATAAACAGACCAGTAAGAACAAAAAGTCCCGCTGTAATGGCAAGATACAAAACGTCCATGACATCGTCTCCTTTGGATAAATAATTGTTATATCCGTACACTCATTTCTAAAAGGAAAGAACCGATACTGTCTGTGTCCATAGTTCAGTTTATCACGGAGTCGAATTAAGTAGTTGTTAATAAAATGGTTTGCAGACTAAAGATTTTCTTAAGAAATTATGGCATGTTTTCGCTTAGGACGGTAACGTTAAGTACTTAGTTAATCCTGCTATAGCTGCTGCGGTTATCAAGTTAAAGAATAGCGCTAGTCAGGCGGGCAGAAGAATTTTTCGCGGCCGAACGGCGAAAGCTCTCTTAATTCTTTTATTATCCCAGGCATCACCTGTATTACTGTGTCGATCTCCTGGTTTGTAGTGAAGCGGCTGAGTGAGAACCTGATGGAGCCGTGCACGGCGGTATAAGGTATTCCCATCGCCCGAAGCACGTGTGATGGTTCAAGCGACCCTGAAGTGCAGGCAGAGCCTGATGAGGCACAGATCCCGAATTCGTTCAATCTGAGCAGTATGGCCTCTCCCTCGACATATTCGAAGCTTATGTTTGTTGTGTTGGGGAGTCTGTTCTCCACGTCGCCGTTGATCCTCGTATCAGGACAGCAGCTGAGAAGCGCGGTTTCAAGTCTATCTGAGAGGGTCTTAAGATATGTCGCTTCTTCGTGGAGAAATTTGTCAGCCAACTCGCACGCCTTACCTAGCCCGATAATGGATGCCACGTTTTCCGTGCCTGCGCGCCTGCCCCTCTCCTGGTGTCCTCCGATAACGAAGGGGCTGAATCGCGTCCCTTTCCGCACGTAAAGAACGCCTATCCCTTTCGGAGCGTGAAGCTTATGCCCGGAAATAGAGATCATATCGACGGGAAGGCTTTTGAGATCTATGCTTAGCTTGCCAGCTGCCTGGACAGCATCTGTATGAAACAGGATGTCTCTTTCTTTAAGCCTTTCGGCGATCTCGGCGACAGGAAAAATTACTCCCGTCTCGTTGTTGGCAAACATTATCGACACGACCGCAGTATCGTCATCGGCCGACTTAAAAAGAAAATCAAGATCCAGCTGGCCCAGGTGGTTTACTGGCACAAAGGTGACCCTGTAACCCTTTCTTGCAAGATGTTTGCAAAAGTTCAGTACTGCCGGATGTTCGACCCTAGTGGTGATGACATGTTTCTTCCTGGAATGCGATTCCACGGCGCTCATAATGGCTGCGTTGTCACTTTCGGTGCCGCAGCTTGTAAAGATGATCTCTTCCGGCTCGGCGCCCAGAAGTGAAGCTACCTTGCCCCTGGCCTGCTCGACTTTTCTGTGGAGCTGACCTCCGAAGGTATGCATGCTCGACGGGTTGCCGTAGAGGTCGGTAAGGTAAGGCATCATTTCCTCAAGAACTTCAGGAGCGATTCGGGTCGTAGCGTTGTTGTCCAGATAAATAGTGCTCACTGGTATGTCTCCACGATGATGTCGTCGCTTATCAGTTCCCTCAGCTTTTCCTGAATACCCTTTATCGTGACGTCGGCCATGAGACAGCCGGTGCACATGCCCCGCAGTGCGACGGTCACCTTGCTGCCTTCGATGTCGATGATCTCGACGTCTCCGTTATCTGCCTGAAGCCCCGGCCTGATTTCGTTTTCCACAATCTCCTGTATCAGGGCTATCTTATGAAGGTTGGTGAGTTTCTTAGGCTTTACGGGTTTTTCAGGCACCTTGAGAGACCATATGTCTCTTAGAATCGCCTCTATATTGGGTATGCATTCTCCGCAGCCTCCTCCGGCTTTTGTGAAATTGGTGATTTCCTCTACGGTGGTGAGATGATTTTCAATAGCCACTTTCCTTATTTTTTCCTCGGTGACATCGAAACATTTGCAGATGAGGGTGCCCTCTTCCTTCCGGGTTATCTGTTCACCTTTGTAATTGGAGATTGCGGCTTCCAGCGCTTCCCTGCCCATCACCGAGCAGTGCATCTTCTGTTCAGGCAGGCCGCCAAGGAAATCTGCGATGTCCTGATTCGAAATACTGAGGGCCTCGTCCAGCGTTTTGCCCTTTACCATTTCGGTGAGGGCCGAGGAGCTTGCGATGGCGCTTGCGCAGCCGAATGTCTGAAATGTAGCGTCGGTTATCTTTCCCGTCTCTTTGTCGACCTTAAGAAAAAGCTTAAGCGCGTCGCCGCATATAATGCTGCCGACCTCTCCCACGGCGTCGGCATCGGCGATTTCACCAACGTTTTTCGGTTTGAGGAATGTCTCTTTAACCTTTTCAGTATATTCCCACATCGTTTAATTTTTACACGAAGAAAAGCCAAAGTCAAATGGACCGCCTACCATAAAAATATATTTTTATTTGAAACGGTGCCGCTTACATATATGGGGTTTTCGTGATCGAAGAAATGATTTGACATCACCTCCTGAAGGGGGTATAAAGTTATTTATGAAAGCCAATTCATATTGAGAAAGGAGAGATGGTTATGGGCACCTACGTTATCTTAAGCACGCTGACTGACGAGGGGAGAAAGACGATCAAAGAGAAACCTAGTCGCATCCTTGAGGTTAATAAGGAACTCGAAAAAATGGGGGTAAAGGTCAAGGAGCAGTATGCTCTTCTTGGTCCATATGACTTTGTAAGTATTGTCGACGCTAAAGACAACGAAACCATCATGAAGATGTCAGTCGAACTGGGGTCTCGCGGGTCTGTCCAACTGCTGACTCTTGCGGGCTTGCCTGTAGCCGATTTCGTAAAGAAGATAAAATAGGGAGCACCGAGATGACTCTATTGTTTTAGGGTTGATTTTTTGGCAGCAAAAATTTGTCGTTTGATGTATTGACAAATGGAGAAAAATATTGTTTAATAGTTTATAACCTTATTGACAATGGAGTTTAGGAGGATCCTATGGGCGATATTAAGGCAGATGTAGTACTTGATACGAAAGGCATGAATTGTCCGATGCCGGTGCTTAAGACGAAGAAGGCTATTGATGGTCTTCAGTCCGGGCAGGTGCTTGAGGTCATCTCGACGGATGCCGGCTCGAAGTCAGATATTCCTGCGCTGTTGAAGAGGCTTGGGCATGAGTTAGTAGCTACAAAAGAAGAGGGCAACGTTTTCGAGTTCTACATCAAAAAGAAGTAACTTGCAAGTTCTGTTAACCAGGGAAAAGCCGGGTGCGACCCCGGCTTTTTTCGTTTCCGCAGCGCGACGTTCACTTGTATAAGAATAAGAACTTTTTGACAGCCAGCAACGCTGTGTGATACCATCTAAGTCATTGATTTTCCGTAAAACCTTTGCCTTGCCCGAGTGGCGGAATTGGTAGACGCAAGGGA
>OUUY01000052.1 GCA_900302705.1 Candidatus Sulfobium mesophilum | reverse complement strand
AGGATGGCACAGGCCCCGTCGGGCCCGCTAGTTCTTGGAATCCACGTGCTGATGGGCGAGCAAGCGCCCCTGATGCTCAAGAATGTGAACATGGCCCTCATCTGCGGAGCTTTGACGCCGGTGGAACTGGTGGCGATCGCCGGCTAAACGTGAGGCATTCTTCGCCCTAATTCAGGTCGGTTGGAGGCCCACTCAAGCCAAAACCAGGCTTGAATGGGCCACTCGTCGGACGCATCCAGCAGGGGCTCGTGATTCCAGAGAGGTAGATGCCCATCGACTCCTGTCACAAACCTGTCATGCCGAGCGAAGTCGAGGGACCTTGTGTTACCGCCCGAGACGTTCATCCGTCCAGAAAGAAATCCTGTTCGAGTTACTCTCTCACATGACTCCAAAGTGCCATTGACAGGCAACACAGGCCGCGTAAGATTCGACGCGATCAGTGAGGGGGAATCGAGGTGCGCACTTAGGAGAACAAAATGCGGATTGTGCTCGCAGCGGTTCTTTCCATTGTTATTCCCATCTCAGTCCTTGCTGGAGACAACGGATACAAAGTCATCTATGACGGCGGTTCCCTAACCGACATCAAATCGGGAACAGGCCTGAAGCTGTACATCGAAGGAAAGCAAGTCCGGCTAGTCAAGGACAAGGCCGACCTCACTACCATCCCAGCGTCTGCCATCACCGAAGTAAGTTACGGACAAGACGTTCACCGCCGAGTCGGCACTGCGGTGGCTGTCGGTGTGTTTACCCTCGGCTTGGGCGCTCTAACTGCCCTCAGTAAGTCCAAGAAACATTTCGTCGGGCTGACCTGGGCCGACGGAGACAAAAAAGGCGGCTTCGCAATCCAATGCGACAAGAATGACTATCGAGGGATTCTGGCCGGGCTGGAAGGCATTTCCGGCAAGAAGGCCGTGGACTCCGAAGCCATGACAGTCAAGAACTGATTCTCAACTCGACCTATCTATAGGCTGGGCCTCCTCAATCAGACGCCCTTACCCTTGCAGCACTTAGGAGTGGAACACATGGCACTTCCGGATAGCTACACTCTCAAGCCAAATGCTATACCTGCATACTTCGACGCTATACTCGATGCTCAGCCACCTGAACGATTTTCGGTCAAGTTTCTCGAGAATCTTGGCTTTACTTCCACCAATGATCGACTTTTCATAGGAATTCTCAAGGATCTCGGATTTCTGAACCGCGATGGTGCGCCGCAGTCTCGGTATTTTCAGTTTCTGGACCGCTCTCGCTCGAAGCAAACTCTTGCGGAGGGTATTAAGGAAGCGTTCGCTGATCTGTTTGCGATAAATACCAAGGCTAATGAACTGGCTGCTGAAGAGATCAAGAATAAGCTGAGAACGCTATACGCTGGCTCGAAGACTGATTTAGTTATCGGCAGCGTTGCTAAGACATTCAGGGCCCTCTGCGACTATGCAGACTTTTCCAATTCAGTCTCAGAACGCGCACCTGTGCAAGGTCAAGCGAGCACGCCCTCGACTTCGACCTCTCGTGCCGATAGCGACGACCAACCAGAACTCCCGCCCAATTCCGGACAATCTCTCGGTAAGGTGACGGTTTCGGCCCTTCAATATCATGTCAACGTTGTACTTCCTGAGACGAGGGATCAAGCGGTGTACGACGCAATATTCAAGAGCTTGCGGGAGCACCTCGGGATGAAACAAATGGACCTGTATTCGTTTGTCTACCGTGGAATCCTCACAGAGGAAGCGCTGGACCAAACCGGTCGTCGTCGCAGGAGTCATTTTGGAGACGAAGACGCCCGCAAGCTGCAGCAATCGCTATCTTTCGATTTTCTCGATCCAGATTTGCTGGCTGAAGGGAAGCGGATGTCGGTCGTTTATGCAGCAATCCACGCTTTCGAAAACACCGTCCGGTCAATGGTAACAAAGGCGATGAGCGAGAAACATAGCTCGACGTGGTGGGGGAAAGTCCCAGAGCGTATACAGAAAACATCAAAGACTCGCATGGAGGAGGACTCCAAGTTCCGTTGGCACGGTGCGCGTGGATCAAGCGAAATTGACCTGCCCCCCGGAAAGTAGCCCAGAGGAAACG
>OUUY01000048.1 GCA_900302705.1 Candidatus Sulfobium mesophilum | reverse complement strand
TAATCCCGCTGTGCACTCCTATGCCCAGCAGAAGCGGCACAACGATTACATTCGCAAAATTCAGCGGGATTCCGAGCAACACCGACGCCGCCCCTGTCATAAGCGTCACCAACAGAAGGGGCGTCAGTATAATGAACGTAACCAGAAACCTCCTCAGTTCTATCAAAAGATAAATAGTGATAGCTATAAAAGCATATAAGGTGGCCTCCCTGAATGAGGACATAATCGCCATACCGGACTCATATATCGATATAGGGGCGTCAGTAGCATCCGGAGCTACAGCCTGCACTGCCTTTACAAATCGCGCAAGGGCCGACCGGTCCATGATGTTTTCACGCGGGAATACCTGCACCCTGTAGCGTCCGTCTGAAGACAGATATTGGGCCTTCAGATCCTCCGGAAGTCCGGCGGCATCTATAGGGGACGCCTGAAGAGAATTATCGAGCCTTCGCAGGAGAAAGGGCAGGTTCGACAGCAGGCCGTCTTCGAGTTCCTCAAACGCCTTATTGCCTCTTACAGGGTCCTTTAGAAGCATCCTGAACCTTTGGATACTTTCATGAAGTCCGCGGAGCGGTCCGCTCTCTTTTTCGGGATACGAGGCAATTGCGTTCTCCAGTCTCTTATCGAAGACATCCAGGGCATTGAGGTTCTGCTGATAGCTTAATTTTCTTATGGTCACACTTCCCAGACCGGGCGGCATAAAAAGACGGATATCCGAAAGGATCCCAAGTTTTTCAGTTTGATTTTCGGGCACAAAATCGAACAGCGTGACCGCCATTTTTACTTCCTTCACAGCCCTAAGTCCGGCCGCAAGCCTTACGGTCTCTTCCTTTCCCTTGCTAAGAACCGAGCTCGTCCACGGTGAAGTCCCGGGGTCTTTAAAGAGCTCTTTAATGACAGAGACCGACTCCGATTTCGGGTCGTAGAGGTTCAGCGGATTATAATCGAAGTAGAAACGGGGCAGAAGCAGGGCCGAAGCAATTCCCATAATAAGAGAGACGGCAACTATTAGGCGGGGATACCTGTAGGGGACCTTCACAAGCGTCATGACAGCGTCGAAGGCAGGGACCTTTTTCGCTTTTACAGGCCATAACTCGATCAGGGCAGGAAGTATCGTTAGGTTGGCGATAAAACTTATGAACATGCCCGTGCCGGCTATAATGCCAAGCTCCGCAACACCTGCATATGCCGTAGGAAGGAAAGCATAAAAGCCTATCGCGGTCGTAATACAGCTGAGGAATAAACTCCTGCCTACGCCAACCGATGTAGTCGAAAGACTTTCCCGATGTGGCATGCCGGATTCGAGCAGTTCAGTATGGCGGAGGCAAAACTGTATGCTGTAATCGATTCCGAGACCGATGAAAAGGACCGCAAACGTCACGGATATCATATTAAGGCTGCCGATAAAGGCTATCGCAAAACCTGTGGTCCAGATCAGGCCGATGAGCAGAGTCACAAGAGCCGCCGCCATTAGACGGCCGTACCCTCCAAGCCCGATAAAAATGATAATGGCAACCAGCACCAATGATGCAAGAGTAGCAAAACCGACACTGTTCCGCACCTCGGCAAGATTCTCACTGGCCAGCGCAACGTCGCCTGTTATACTTACCCTTACGCCGCTTGCGCCGTCCGGGCCGAGGTCCTTCACAATATTACGCACATTCTTCAGGGCTGCCTCGCCGGCCGATAAACTGTTCGCCGCCAGATAAGGCCTGGCGATAATAAACTGCCTCTGCTGCTGTTCGGCCCCCTGCTTACCCAGCATAAGCCTCTGCCATGACAACCGATACGGCCGATGGGAGGCGGTATCGTCGAAAGAGCGTCTCATCTCTTCGAAAAGAAGAGATGGTATCCCTTCTTTCGCCCCCGCATCTTTAGGCTGTTCCAGTGCCTGCCCGAGCACCGAAAATAATCCTCTCAGGCTAAAATCCTGTGCAAGGAACCCGATGAGCGGTTGCGCAGCCGTCACTTTGTCGGAGAAATTATTGAGTTCGTCTACGCTCAGATAAAGAAGCCCGTTTTTCTCAAAAAAATCGCCTCCACCGGGTTCATAGACGTCCTTAAAGAGAGTTTTTTCCTCTCTTAACAGCCCGGCAAGGCGAACACGTGCACCTGTTGCAGCTTCGGGAGTTTCTGCGTCGATCACTACGACGATCGAATCCGAGAGCTGAGGAAAAGCCCGCTTAAAATCATTCTGAAGCTTCCGGTAGTGGAGTTTGTCCGACATCATACCGTTGAGGTCGGTGTTCATCCTGAAATGAGTCAGAGAATAATAAAAAATAGCGGCGGTCAGGAAAATGGTGACGGCTGCCACAGCGCGTGCGTGACGCTGAACAAACGTGATCCACCACACGAGAAACCTGCGGACCCGACCCCCATCTTTATGCATCATCCGCACCGGTCCCCTCGACAACATTCCAAAACAGCCTCTTTTCGGTTATCATTA
>OUUY01000015.1 GCA_900302705.1 Candidatus Sulfobium mesophilum | reverse complement strand
AAGAAGATCGGCGGGGCAAGCGTCTTCAGGGGCATCGCAGGCTATGGGACTGACGGGATATTCCATACCGCCAAGATGCTTGAGCTTTCCACAAGCATGCCGGTGAGGATCGAAGTGGTGGATTCTGAAGAGACGATCAATAATGTTTTGCCTGATGTATATCAGGTGGTCGAAAAAGGACTTGTTGAAGTCACTGACACAACAGTTGTCAAATGCTGTCCAAGGGAAGCGGATAAGGAAAAAGCGAGGGGAGAACATATGAAGCTTGAAGGCAAGGCCAAGATGCTCAGGATCATAATAAGCGAAGATGACAAGTGGGAGGGTGAGCCGCTTTATGAGGCTATTGTTAAAAGGCTTATCATGACCGATATTGCAGGCGCTACAGTATATAAAGCCGTTGCCGGATATGGGCCGCATAAGCGGTATCACAGAAAAAAAGCGTTGGCAGGGCATGGAGAGCTTCCAATCCTGATCACCGTCATGGATACTGAAGAGAAGATCAACAAGGTGATACCAATCCTTGATGAACTGGTAGGCGAAGGCATCGTCGTGCTTTCTGACGTTAATGTCATAAAATACACTCACAGGGACGCTGGAATGGAGAATTTGTAGGCATTTGAGGGATCATTGCGAATTGATTTCCTGACTGGATTTGGTACAATTTGAATAAGGACGATGGTGTATTAAATGCAATTGGGCGGACCTTTTGGGGGAAAGGAGGTTACGATGGATTTGCATGATGAGATCGCGGCCATCGCGTATGAACTATTTGAGTCACGAGGCCATGCCGATGGCTATGACCTTGACGATTGGCTCAATGCGGAGAGAATTGTTTTAGTCGAGCATTCCGGGCAGGATATGGAAGAGCCCGAGGAAGAGGGAGAATTCGCATCTGTCGGAGCACCGGCAAAAAGGGGCCCGGCTGAAGAAAGTGATGAGCCCATTAATGAGGAGATGTCTTGATCGGTAGTGAAGCTATGAAAGGCGTGCAAGGCAGGTTACAATTTACTTGAAATTCATGCTCCGCTAAATTATTGAGGCAGAAATGGTGATGGAGTTCGCCGCTAAACGAACCTCCATGGACTGATAACTCCTACCCTTACAACCAGCGGGCAGGAGTTTTTTTATTCTATGCCTTATGAGGTGGACTGAATGCCGGAAACGGCTTTCGCTGTCTTCTAAAGATAATAAGCAGGCAAAATCCCTATCGAAACTATCGAAATGATGACTATTTTTTGCAGAAATTGCTCCAGTCCGAGCTGATAGTTAACCTGCCCGAGGAATGGGCGATGGCGTTACGAGGCCTTTTTAAGTAAGATATGCAAACAGATGGATATGTTTGAACTCGACATCCCTGGTTTCGGTCTCGCAAGGTTGGAATACTTTGTCTCCGATTTTACAGGGACTCTTTCCGTTGACGGGAAATTGCTGCCTGGCGTGAAAGAGCGCCTGAACAAGATATCTGAGATACTGCAGGTTTATATCTTGACCGCGGACACTTTCGGCATGGCAAAAGCGGCATTGCATGGAGTAAACTGCGAGGTGCAGATTCTCGAAGGGGAAAAGCATGATATCCAGAAGGAGGAATTTGTTCGAACGCTCGGATCTGACGCTGTTATCGCTCTTGGCAACGGCAACAATGACGCAAGGATGCTCAAGGCCGCCAGGATAGGCATAGCAGTCTGCCTCATGGAGGGATGCGCTACAGCCGCTCTGACGTCAGCGGATTTAGTCATGAATTCGACAACCGATGCCCTCGACCTCTTCTTCAACCCGAAAAGGATGAAGGCAACACTCAGATTTTGAATCTCCCCAGGTTGGATGCTCTCCGTTGTTTGTGGTTTTGTAATTGATTTCGTGATCCGATAGACTACCGGAGGTCAGACTCCTCAGGATCCGCCATAACCTATGGAAACACTGTCCCCCTCAACTATGATCGGAACTTTTCTGATCCCGTTCGAATGCCGAAGCATTTCCTCGAGTTTCACAGGGTCTTTTTTCACATCAAAATATCGAGCCGTCTTATAGACTGACCTAGCCTTTTCTGTATATGGTCAACCAGCCTTTCCGTATATGATGATTTCCATACCCATTGGTCCTATTTTGCTATTGGGTATCCCGCTGCCTTCCAAACCTTCAGTCCGCCATTGATGTTTACGGCGTTAATGTATCCCATCTCATTCAGAGTCTTTGTCGCCAGGGGACCTCTGAGGTCAACGCCGCAATAAACAATAATTCTGGCGTTCCGGTCGGGTATCACGGTATTGATCTTAAATTCCAACATCCCCCGTGACAGATTAATCGCCCCCGGGATATACCCCGTTTCAAATTCATCCTTATCCCGCACATCGAGGATGATGATCTTGTCTTTGTTGTAAATCATCTTCTTGACATCGTCAATAGTGACCTCACTGATGGTTGCCTTCGCTTCTTTTACCATCTGGTCCGATGTCCTTGGGACACTTCCATAACGCTGAGTCGCACATGCAGTAAAGCAAAGAGCGATGATCAAGAGCGCTATTTTTTTTGCCATGGCTTGCCTCCCTAAGGTTCTACCCACATATTAGCTGGAATCTTACCTGAATTCAATAATTTTACAGGTGAATGTTGTCATGATAGATTATAGTTATGAAGAGATGGTTAATATTTTTGATCATTTCATTACCCGCACTGGTCTATGCAGAGCCATCCATTAAGTTTGAGAATGAACTTCATGATTTCGGCACTGTAAGGCAGGGCGATTTTCTGGAATTTGCCTTTGCGTTTACAAACATGGGGAATGAAGAACTATTAATTAAGCGGTTGACCGGCTCTTGAGGCTGCGTCGCTGAAATGGCTAGTTCTAGCCATGTGGCACCCGGCGAAAAGGGATATATCACCGTCAAGGTCAATACAGCCAATCGAAGGGGGGTCATTGTTGAAAACGTGGAAGTGACGACCAACGATGCTGTACGCCCTCAGATTACCCTTACGATCAGGTCCGTTATAACGGATCTCGAGATACCGCTTGCTCCAAAATGAAGACGATATCCAGAAGTCGTTGCTTCAGGGGTTTCGGGACCATAACACTTGCTTGCAAAAACCTGCTCTTCTGTGGCTGCTTTCTGTATTAATGATTTTGTCTTCTTTTTCTCACTCTTTTGCAGCACATCCCCTTGTTACAGACGACACCGGAACTCAGGGGAAGGGTAAATTTCAGCTTGAAGTTAACGGGGGTTATGGGCGCGCAATAAAGATAAAGGCGTCACAACAGACACGGCTCAGATTTCAGCAACACTCACATATGGACCATCCGACACGGTTGATGTCATTCTCGGTCTTCCCTACGAGCACATTAAGACAGAGGATTCACATGTTGTTACAGAAGGAGATGGAATCTCGGATACGTCTCTTGAAATGAAGTGGAGATTTTATGAAAAAGACGGGCTAAGTTTTGGCCTGAAACCTGGATTTACCCTCCCTACAGGGGATGACGGCAAGGGGGTGGGCGCTGGCAGGGCGACGTACCATCTTTTTTTCTTAGTGACCAGGGAGATGAAACCATGGGCTTTCCATTTCAATCTCGGCTATACCAGGAATGAAAACAAACTTGATGAAAATAAGAACATCTGGCACGTTTCCGCTGCCTCAACGGTTGAAGTTATGAAAGACCTGAAAGCAGTCGGAGATATCGGCACAGAGAGGAATGCCAGCAGGAACCTTAACGTCCCCAAAGCATTTATCCTGGGTGGTGTGATTTATTCTCTGTGGGAGGATTTGGACGTCGATTTCGGTGTCAAGGGCGGATTAACCAGACCTCAGGACGACCTCTCAATCCTTGCGGGCATTACATGGAGGTTTTAGATGTATATGCCGGCTGGTTATCTCTTGTCCACGTCGACTTTCTAATGATGGTGATGTTGCTCGTTTTTCCCTTCCTGAGCTTTGCTGTGCGCTGATGGGCTCAGCGCATCTGAATGCAGCCTCTCGACATAATGGGTGAACTCAACATATGCCGCCACGAATTCACGACCGACCCCAACGCTCTCCTCTGCGCTCTTCTTTGCCTCTTTGGTATGTTCAAAGCGTTCGCGTATACCTTTAGCCGCTGCATCAGCTACAAGCTTTATGAGACTGTCAGCCGAGCCGCTCTCAAGCGCCTTGTCGGCTGCTAATATAACAGGTTCCGCAGGTTCTTTTTTTATGCCTGTGTAAGGGGCGCCCTCCCCGACCCGGTGGATTCTTACAAGGGTCTCGAAGAAATACATATCTGCGAGTTCCTTTGCCTCTTTGCCCTGCTTTCTTACAGCCAGTGTCTTATTAAAGAGTTCTTTTATTTCTTTTTCATCGTTCTTCCGCACCCACTTGAGTACCGGAGTCACATCTCCCTTTTCAAGCGCTATCTTCGCCGCCGTTACGACCGGACCGTCCAGTGTGTCGCAGTGGGCTCCCGCGTTACCGGGGATGCCCCAGATTAAAATGCAGAGAACCAATACGATGGTCATTTCCAGCAGAGCCGTTTTCGTTATCATTGCCCGCCTCCCTTTGAAGTTTCTTCTGTATTTTCGGAAACTTTTTTCAGATATTTTATATGGTCTTGCTCCCAGCCCATAAATTCCTTACAAAGGGCCTTAACGTTCGAGTCATCTGTCTTATCAGCGAGTTTTCTGTAAAGATTATATTCATCGGCCTCGACATTAAGGGCAAATTGAATTGCGCCGATATCGTCAAGAAACCTGAACTCGTCTGTCTTTCTTTCCAGTTCAGTAAGCGGCGTACCGCCTTCGGCCACGTCGGGCCGCGCCTTCTTTGCGAACTCGTCAAAAGACGCTGGATCCCTTTCATCCATTAACGTCTGGTAGAAATTCTGAATATGCCTTACATGCTCCGCCTCCCAGTTCGCAAGGGCGGTAAACGTTTTTCTCGCCTCGGAACTTTTGGCCTTTACCGACAATTCAGAGTAAAACTGATTTATCCCCTTTTCCATCAGATAAATTTCTATGAGGGACTGAAGCAAATCTTCTTTTCCGGTTAACATGGCTTCCTCCTTATAAAAAGTGTATTACCACCAGCGCCAAAGAGAAATGACAAACACTATTGCGAAAATAAGAAAAAGGTTCATGTAGGCAAAGAAATAGAATATTCTTATATGAGATGGTTTTTTTATTTCCATTTCCGTAAGCAGCTTGCCGATTACAGGCATCCTGAGGATCTTTTCTTCTCCGTGAGGGGCTGTCTTCAAGATATCCGTAAGGTCGGTGCCGGCGGAATGTTTTCTTAAATGCGCTCCGTCGCTCCATAACTTGCTGTTTGTCACATCATATATAATGCCCTTGTACGCTATATATGCGGGACGCCCCTCTTTGCCGACATACTGGGAGATTTCCTCTGACGTCATGTCACCTTTACGGGCCACAAGGCCTTGTTTCATTTTTTTTCTAAGTTTCGGACCTACAACAAAGGTAACAAATAACGCTGTCGAAACCATTATGAGGAAGAGGGCAATCTTAGTTGTCAACAGAATGCCGAACCTCGTATGAAAGAGCATATGCCAGGTTGGCACCCTGGCAATTGAAAGCAGTGTGCCGGTAACAGCCATAACAAAAATCGATGACCAGCCGAGCATCAATTCGCCCCTTGGTAATCCCTGCGCAGCATAGGCAGGTTTCAGGACAATATGAACGTAGAGGATTGTGCCGAACCAGATAATAGCAGTCATCGTATGCAAGTATCCTATGACAAACCTTATCACGTGCTGAACTGGGTTGAGCACTCTGTATTGCCCTTTGATACGGAGGCTGTCTTTGAAGTTTTCGCCGTTTCTTGTAAGCGGCCCGCCTCCTGTGGAATCAAGATGACAGTCACCGCAGTGTTTGCCTGTCTGCGCGGCATACTCAGGCGTGCAGAGGCCGCTTGACGGCTGAAACAACATTATGACCCAGGCAATAAGCAGAGTATTTGCGAGGGCATTCATTTAAAACCTCCATGTTTGTAGCTGTCTCTGATCCATATCTCCATCCAATAATACGTATTAATAAATTATAGGTTTAAAAAAAAAGAAATCAAAGAAGGTTCCAAGCTGCTTTTCTTAGTTAGTAATATTTCTTTATATTTAACAGTAAGTTAGGCTCCATAATGAATGATATCGAGTGCAATGCTCTGTTTCCGATGGCAACTTTAGCCGCCTACCTAGGAACAATCACCCCCTGGATTAGGATGTTCTTCCAATTGTGCAAAAGGCGGGATTGGATTATTCTGGAATCATAGAAGAGGAAATAATAAAAGAGGAGGATAAGAAAATGTTAAAGCACAGAGCAGGAACAAAGGTGGGA
>OUUY01000123.1 GCA_900302705.1 Candidatus Sulfobium mesophilum | reverse complement strand
GAATGAGCTAAAAGATGGTGCCTTCCTCTTCGTCCCGCTGCCCTCGGCCGGACACAAATGAAACGCAATAATATATAATAGACGAAAACTCAGGAGGCAATATTGAAACCGAAAGTCTCTGTCCAGATGGCTTCGCGCGTGAAAAGTCTGCCGCCGTATCTTTTTGCGGCCATCGACAAGATGAAACAGGAGGCAAAGGCAAAAGGGGTAGACCTGATAGATATGAGCATAGGCGACCCGGATATTCCCACGCCGAATCATGTCGTCGACGCAATGAAGATCGCAGTAGAGAAACCGGAACATCACCGCTATCCCTCCTATGAAGGCATGCTTTCATTCAGGCAGAGTGTGGCCGACTGGTACGATAGCCGCTTTCATGTGGCTCTTGATCCTGCTGATGAAGTCCTTTCCCTTATAGGTTCGAAGGAGGGTATAGGTCATCTGCCTCTTGCCTTCGTTGAGCCTGGCGATACTGTGCTTGTGCCTTCGCCTGGATATCCTGTTTATCCGGTGAGCACGCTCTTTGCTGGCGGCGAAAGCTTCATCATGCCTCTTAAAGAGGAAACTAATTTTCTGCCTGACCTTGGAGCAATACCGGAGAGCGTGCTTAAGAAGGCAAAGCTGATGTTTATCAATTATCCTAACAATCCTACCTCGGCAGTAGCCCCGGCCGGCTTCTTTGAGAAGGTGATAGAATTCGCGGAAAAATATAATTTTATCGTCTGTCATGACGCAGCATATAGTGAGATATATTTCGACGGGGAGAAGCCGCAAAGTTTCATGGAAGTCGACGGCGCAAAGTCTGCAGGGATCGAATTTCATTCCCTTTCCAAAACATATAACATGACGGGCTGGAGAATCGGCTTTGCCGTAGGAAACAGGGATGTGCTGGCAGGCCTCGGCAAGATAAAATCAAACCTTGATTCAGGTATATTTCAGGCAGTTCAGGAGGCGGGAATAGTTGCCCTTCAAACCGGAGACGAGATTTTGTCTGGGATCAGAAACACGTATCAGGAGAGAAGAGACGTCCTTTATGAAGGATTAAAAAACATCGGCTTTGAGCTGAGGAAACCTAAGGCGAGTTTTTATATCTGGGCGAAGGTGCCCGCCGGGTTTGACTCTTCGGGTTTTGCGGCTCATATGCTCGAAAAGGCAGGCGTTCTGGCCACTCCCGGAAATGGATTCGGGGCACCCGGAGAGGGTTATATCCGCTTTGCGCTCACAGTCCCGGCCGAAAGAATACGTGAGGCGGTTGAGCGGATAAAGAAAGTGCTTTGATTCGGTCCCTGCGCCTTTTTTTCAACTGCCGCTAACTGAATGCCCGTAGTTTATTTAGGAATAGGCTCAAACCTCGGCATAAGGGAGGACAACTGCCTGATGGCCATATCTTTACTTGAAGAAAATGGCCTGAAAATCACCAAACGCTCCGCTATGCATGAAACAACGCCCTGGGGCGTAAGAGACCAGCCTAAATTCATCAATATGGCAATAGAGGCTGAAACGGACATTTCGCCGCTGGAACTTCTGTTACTTATTAAGAAAATAGAGGGTGATATGGGAAGACAGCCGGCAGTTAAATGGGGGCCCAGGGTCATTGATATAGATATTCTTTTATATGGCGATATGCTCCTCTGTGAGGCCGATCTAACTATCCCCCATCCGCTGATGCAGGAAAGGGAGTTCGTACTCAGAGCTCTGTCCGAAATAGCGCCCGACATTATGCACCCTGTTCTGGGCAAAACAATGAAGGAGTTGTTTGATGCAATAGCGGCCGTCCCGGAAGGCCAGAGGGGAAAAAAATAAGGTGCGACTTAAGTAATTTTCGTATAAATACTGGATTTAGCCTTCCTAAACTTATAAATTCACGTTGAATATGCTGCTGCAAATTTTCTAAACTAAACCACGAGGAGTATTACAGAAGTGCGCTAACAATGAAAAGGAGGTGAAAAGCTGGGGTAACTTAAAAAACGGTTTCGGTTTACGGAAGAAAGAATTCGGAAGATAATTAAAAAAGATTTGTAGAAGGGGAGAAAAATGAGAAAGACATTTACGGTGTTATTGGTACTGCTTCTGGTATTAGTTGGTTACAGCGTCATGAATAGCCACACCGCTTCAGCAGACAAGGTACAAGTAATCGAGGCGAAAGTAGTAAAGGCGGAAAAAGCGCCCACATTCGATGCTACCGCTTACATAGCAGGTCACGGCGGACATCTTGCGATCATCGACATGAAGACGATGAAGCCGCCGATGGACATGGAAAAAGACAGGATAGTCCTTTCAGAGGCCGGGTCGGAGATGGAAGGCAAGATTGCCGGAATGAGCTTCGAAGAGGTTAAAAAATCCGGAGGTTCCCACGGCCAGGCCCTTATAGGAAAGACCCTCGTAGCCGGTACCCTCGCAGGAGATGTCTACAAGGTAGATCTTAAGACCGGTAAGAAAGAAGGACCCTTCAAGGTCGGTGAGAAATTCTGCGGCGCTATAGTCGGCCCGGACGGTCATGTCTATTTCGAGGACATGGCAAACGGCAATGTATACGTTTGGGATGCAAAGACACTCAAGACCGTTGACAAAATGCCCATAGGAAAAGCGGTCTGCGGCATACAGTGGACAAAAAATGCCGAGAAGGCGTATATAACTGACATGCCTACCGGCGTTGTTTATGTCTACGACTGGAAGAAGAAAAAAGAGATAAAGCAGATCACAAGCCCTGAGATGACCTTCATCCACCAGGCCAGGATGACACCTGACGGAAAATATCTCTGGGTTAGCGCTCCAAACGAGTTTGATCCTGGATTGAAGCCGGGAACGCACAAGAGCCAGATTATCGTGATCGACACCAAGACTGATGAGATTGTGAAACGCATCGTTCTTCCGGACAACGTAAGGCCGCACGACTTTGCCTTCACAAAGGACGGCAAATATGCGTTCGTCTCTTCAAGGACTTATGCCGATGACAGCACGCTGAACGTCATGGACATGAAGAATTACAACCTGGTTGAAAGCGTATCCGCATGCGCAGGCTGCCATAAGAAAGCCGGAATTGAGGTAAAGATCGACAAGGGGTCGCCCCTTCTTTGCGGTATTGAAATAGACTGGCACGCTTCTAAATAAGAGACTATAAAATCTCACTAGGCCGGGCGGGTGTCCGCCCGGCCTTTTTCTTTGCCTTTTTTTTGCTTCATTAGACATTTTGGGCTGGCCAACTTATAATAAACACGCAATGAAAAGAATCAAGATTTCGGGTCTGGCATTAAAAAACTTAAGACGGAAATTTGTCCGTACAGCTGTTTTACTTCTTCTCGTTGCCGTGGTGACCGGTACGCTTCTGGGCGCGACCATATTTATTAGCGGCATGAGAAATGCCCTTAAAATAGGCACATACAGGCTGGGTGCAGACGTCTTGGTCGTGCCGGAAAAGAACGAGGCCCAGGCCAAGGCAGCGCTTCTTTCCGGAGAGCCCACAAGCTTTTTTATGGACCGCAGCGTTTACGATTCCGTTAAGAACATAGAGGGGGTGAAACGCGCCTCGCCACAGCTTTTCATAAAGCCGGCATCCTTCACCTGCTGCTATAACGTTGAGGCCTTCCTGGTGGCCTTTGATCCTGCATCTGATTTTACAGTCACCCCCTGGCTTCAGAAGAACCTGAAGAAGCCGCTTATCGATAATGATGTAATAACAGGCAGTTCTCTTCCGGTCCTGAAGGGCGACTCTCTCCCATTTTTCGGGACCCTGTTCAACGTCGTCGGCACGATGGAGCCTACCGGTATGAAATTCTTTGACCAGTCTGTTTTTATGACGATGGACGCGGCATACGCCATGGCTGCCAACTCCAAGACCAAGTCTATGCAGCCGATAGATATTGACACTAGCAAGATATCGGCTGTCATGGTCCAGGTGCAGGAAAATTTTACTCCCGACAGGGTTGCCATAAGGATCGAACATAGCGTTAACGGCGTAAAGGCGATCGCCTCCGATGAAGTCGTAAGCAACGTCAGGAGGCAGCTTGCCGGTCTGCTGAAGGGCATACTTGGAATAAGCGCATTGTTGTGGGTCATCTCGCTTCTTATGATGGGTTTTGCGTTTTACATGATCGTCAACGAAAGACAGCGGGAACTCGGCCTCCTGCGGGCAATGGGTGCAAAGAGGGCCCAGATATTCGCACTTATCCTAAATGAGGCTGTCCTCATCTCAGTCACAGGCGGCCTCTTTGGAATCGCGGTAGGGTTTTCTCTATTACTTGCTTTTAAGGACATTATGATAAAGAGTCTGAAGCTGCCCTATCTGCTGCCTTCCGGAGACATTCTCATCGAACTTGTTTTCGGCGCGATCTTGTTTTCAATCATAACCGGGCTTCTTGCATCTTTGCTGCCGGCAGCCTCCGCGAGCAGGATGGAGCCTTATGAGGCAATAAGGAAGGGTGAATAGAGGAGGAGAAGTGAGGACTAGAAAAACGATAGCTTTGATTCTGGCGGCATTGCTGCTTTCTGCGCCCATTATTTCGTGCAAGAAGGCTCAGGAGCAGCCCGAAACCAAGGTAGCCCCTGCGATAAATCCTTATTCCAATGAATCCACGTTTGATGAGGTGCGGAGGAAGCTCAGGGAAAAACCCGACGATGTGGATTTGCTTTATCATCTTGCCGACCTTTATGACCGCAACTCCCAGTACAAGGAGGCCATAGAAACATACAAAAAGGTGATCAAACTGAGACCGGATCTGGGATATGCTTATCTGAAGATGGCGACCGCATATGACCGCATTAATGACCCATCAGAGGCGGTCAGGACCTTCCAGCAGGCGATCAAATATATGCCCAAAAATCCCACTCTATACAACAATATGGGGGTGGCTTACGGCAAACTCGGAAAGTACGGGGAAGAAGTCGACTCCCTTAAGAAGGCCATTAAACTCAGGCCCAATTATTCTGCCGCCAGGTACAATCTGGGAATAACCTATCTTAAGATGAAGAATAAAAACGCGGCGACAAAGGAATACGAGGCGTTAAAGGAATTTGACGAAGGCGCGGCAGCTAATCTTCTCAAAGAAATCGAGCGTTCATCTTAACTGGAGTGTTGGAGGAGACTTGATAGAAGTAAGACACATTATCAAGAGTTACACAATAGACGGCCAGACGCTTAAGGCCGTAGACGGCGTCTCCTTTTCCATAAAGAAGGGCGAGGTGCTTTCGATTATCGGACACTCCGGAAGCGGCAAAACAACTCTTTTGAGTCTAATTGGCGGGCTGACCAGACCTGACTCGGGAGAAGTTGTCATAGACGGCACCAACATCTGGGCGATGGGAGACAACAGCCTTTCTGAATTCAGGAACCGAAAGATAAGTTTTATTTATCAGTTTGCAAGTCTCATCCCCACGCTCACCGCCCTCGAAAACATTATGTTGCCAACCGCCTTCGGCCACTATGGTGCAGACACCGAGCAATATGCCAGAGAACTCCTCGGACTGATGGGCCTTGAGAACAAGACAAACTCCTACCCTTCGCACCTTTCAGGCGGCCAGCAGAGGAGAATAGCCATTGCGCGGGCCTTCATAAACCGGCCTGAGATAGTTCTGGCGGACGAACCCACAGGCGACCTCGATGAAGATACCGAGGAGGAGGTCATCAGGCTTTTTACGAGTATGAACCAAGACCAACAGGTAACCTTTATTATCGTCACCCATAACAGAGACATCGCTGCAAAGACGCAACGGCAACTGACTATGAGCAATGGTGTCGTAAGCGAATTGGTTAAATGACGCAGAGACAAGCTCCTTACAGTTGTTGTTAATGTCTTCATAACTGGGCATCCGTCATTTAGTCACGATTACTGTTATTAATCTTTATTTCGATGAGACAGATGTAAAATCAGACATCCTTCCTCCATACCACACTGACGCTTTTCTGCCTCATGCGACAGATTCTTTTTGGAAATGGGTAGTCAATGGGAATTAGATAGATGTCGGTTACGAATAAGCGTCACTCTGCTGCGAAGTTGCTGAATGACGTGTGAAGAACGACGCCGCTGTGCCCGTTTATGGAAATTCGGTAGAGAAGGTCCGGTCTTCTTACTCCGAAGGAGCGTGTTGCTGGAGTGACAAGCAGGAAGTGAAGGGATGAATAAGCTTTGTCGGAGTGTTATGTGCAACCATTGAGTGCATTTGGCTTGAGCCCTGCCGCTTACCATAGAAGCTTGTGCTGAGTACTTTCCTGTGAAGTTCTTTTGGGGAGAAATCAGGGTGATGGAGAGGGATTTTACAGAGATTTGACGAACGAAACGTATTGTGGAGGGGGGTCGATGATCTCGAGACCAACACCATGCGATATACCGTACGGAGGTCTTTCGGCAGACACCCATCTCACTTCACAGCGTAGAGGGATACGCCCTCGCGATGAGAGCCGCAATCTTAGTTCAACATTATCGCCCGGGAAGAACTGAGCTGCGGTGTCCCGATTGAGAGTAACCATATGCATACCTTCTTCAGAAGCATTCCCGATGAACACTGGATGAATTATGCCTCCTTTTATATACTCTGCCATTAAACTCACCATTTTTCGCTTGGAACGTCTTGTCTGCATGTGTCCAGCCTTTCATTAGCTCAAGTCTCAACCCCCGACTGCCGCGATGCGTTGAGGAGGAGGCTAAGCAGTATACGATACCAGTTTAAAAGCAGAACCGGAAGAGAACTGTGATTCAAATCACACTATCTGCATTCCTTGATATTGCACACATGCTCTTTGCACTGGATTGTCTAGTTCCTATAGAAACTGCGCGAATTGTCGCCACAATTTAATAAATATTGGAATTGTCCCTCATTAGCTACATTGAGCAGATTGAGATTAAATTTTTTTCATGTTCAATCAAAAGTGATTTATATCACCAAGTACTAGGTACGATGCTATATAAAATATGCCGTAAGTGAGTTATTCGTTCG
This sequence comes from Candidatus Sulfobium mesophilum, assembly GCA_900302705.1. Lineage (GTDB taxonomy): Bacteria > Nitrospirota > Thermodesulfovibrionia > Thermodesulfovibrionales > UBA6898 > Sulfobium > Sulfobium mesophilum. Next base: position 6,115 of record OUUY01000123.1, on the reverse strand, counting down.
GAAGGAAGACTTCCTTGGCCTTCGGCAATGGCCTCGTAGACGAATACGCGAAAGGCAGAATGTGATGTCGCTAAGTCTCTCTAGAAAAGGAAAAGATGTGGCCATTGCTCTGTTCATATCAGCCGCTATTTTCATGGTTGATCTTCTTACTCCCTTATGGTATGACGCCTGGGTGCTCTATCTTGTACCACTGTTTTTCATGTTCCGGTCCGTGAAGCGGCCCTATGCATACTCTTTGGTTGTCACTCTGCTTATTGTCACAGGTCTGTTCCTTCATCCGAATAGCGCAATTTTAATGCAATCTGCGGTAAACCGTATAACGGGAATATTTGGTGGGTGGGGGGTATCAGTTCTTCTCATGAGGCTCAAACAGTTGCACGTCTCAATGCTCCAATCCCACAATGAGCTGGAGAAACGTTTAACCGACCTCAAAAAGTTGCAAGACTTACTCTCTCAGGGCAAGAAAGAGTGGGAAGAGACCTTCGACTCGATCAATGATGCTATAACAATTCATGATAGAGATTTCAACGTTATACGGGCAAACAAAACTGCTGAGAGGTTACTGGGGCTGCCATTTCTTGAGATTCTCGGCCAGAAGTGTTACCGTTTGTATCACGGCTCCGATTGTCTCTCCGAAGAGTGTCCCAGTTGCGCGGTCTTGAAGACAGGCACACCCTCTGTAGTCGAGAAGTTTGAGCCCTCCTTAAACAAGTATATCGAGATAAAGGCATTCCCTCTCGTTCAGGATGATCAAAATATCAAGGTGGTCCATGTGGTACGGGACATCACTGATCGCAAGAAGATGGAAGAATTTCTACAACATCACGCTTACTACGACAGTCTGACTGGTTTGCCCAACAGGCTATTGTTCATGGAACATGTCCGCCTCAGACTTAGCTATGCACGCCGTAATCGAAACAGGGTGGCAATACTTTTCCTGGACCTCGATCACTTCAAATACATCAATGACTCTCTGGGACATACTGTCGGAGACGGTTTGTTGAAGGTTGTTGCGAATCGGCTGAAGGCCTGTATCCGCGAATCGGACTTGGTTGCTCGAATGGGAGGAGATGAATTTATCGTGATTCTCTCAGACATTACCACTGCGGAAGACGCAGCGATAGTCGGGAGGAAAATCATAGCCAGCCTGCTGGAGTCCTTTTTCATAGAAAGTCACAAGGTCAATACGACCGCAAGCATCGGCATCAGCATTTATCCGGATGACGGTGAAGGTGAGGAAGACCTGCTCAAAAATGCCGATATCGCCATGTACCATGCTAAGAAACAGGGCAGAAATACTTATGAGTTCTATAACATCGTTATGAACCACAAGAATTGAAAGACATATGGCTGGAACATGCTTTTTGTGTGGTAAGAATGACTTTTCATCAGCATAGTAAAGTAAATAGTAATTCCTTGGCTAAATAGAGGGCCTCTTAGGGCCGTATGATTAATCTTCGTGTGCTTTTCGATATGACTTACAGCATGGCGGCAAAGGGTATCCGTGGCAAAAGACATCGCCGGTACAGGGGCGAGAACTCCTCGTAAAACCAAAAAACATTGCCAGTGTTGTTAACTGAATGTACCCTCGAGATAGTTGCGACTTCTAAGCCCTGCGGACTGGACGATGAATTTTTAAAGCCACCTTGAAGCTGAGGTCGCGGACTTCCATATGAAAATGCAAGCCAGCAATTCATTTTACAAGAAGTGTTAACGCAAACTCTGACTACTGAGACGTTTCCCACATCTATTTTTTTGTTGCTACTTAGGGATAAAACTATCCGGATTTCCCTCTATTCGTACATAGCCTTAACTTCTTCCGTGTACGAGCCTTCTTTATTATAGAGAATCAGCGGCCTTTCAACCTTTAGCCCTGCCCTGCCTTCCTTCACCGCTTCAACCAGCACTATCTTCGAGACCGAGCCGCTGTCGTTATGGACAAACCTGATCCGCTTGGGTTCCAGATTTTCCGCTCGAAGAGCATCTATGATCTCGACGAGCCGTTCAGGATGGAATATCATGAAGAACCTGCCCCTTGACCTAAGAAGATGCGCCGCTGCCTTCGCAAGCTCCGGCAGTCGCAGACTGACCTCATGCCGCGCAACCGCTCTTTCCTCCCCCTGGCTCAGGCGTCCGGACAACGGCTTCCTGTAGGGCGGATTGGATACAACAATGTCGCAAGACATTGCCGGATATGCTTCATGCACGGAAGAGATATCCATAAGCAGCGCGTTCACCCTATCCGTAAGGCCGTTCAGCCCGATGTTCCTCACGGCCAACTTGTAAAGTGTCTGCTGCAATTCCACGAGGAGTATTTTTGCGCCAGGATATTTTCTGGCAAGCAAAAGACCGATCACGCCGGAGCCGGCGCCGAGGTCGACTGCATCTTTGACGTGTGTGACATTCACGAATGAATAGAGAAGAAGAGCGTCCACTGAAAACCTGTAGCCCTCTTTACGCTGATACAGCTTCACATCCCGAAGTCCGTCAAGCGTCGTTTCCATAAAATTCTCTGCCGCGGCCCTCAGTTCAGTCCGGTAAGCAATTCAGCAAGTTCTGTGAAATGGCCGATCATGAAATCGGCGCCCTTAAGGGAACTGATGTCCCTGAAACCGTAAGTGACCGCTATGGTCCTCATCCCGGCCGCCCTGCCGGCCTCTATATCGAAGTTGCTGTCGCCCACTATGACGCCCTCAGCAGGCTGAAGAGAAAAAAACTCCAGGACCTTAAGAAGAGGCTTGGGGGAAGGCTTCTTCTCTTCAACGCTGTCACTGCCAAGAACAATGTCAAAGTATTTCACGAGATCAAGCTCCTCAAGTAATTTCCTGGAAAGGCATTCCCGCTTATTCGAAATAACGGCCTTCCTGTAATTGCCGAGACGTTGCAGTGTTTCGGGGACGCCGGGGTAAGGCGCTGTAAAATCCGTGAGATGCCCTGAATAATAACCTACAAACCTCTCAAGCACCTCAGGGACAATCGCGGCCCGCTCCTCACCAAGGAACTTCTCTATCAGTCTCGTAAGCCCCTCCCCCACCATACTGACAGTCTCCTTCACAGTCATCCTGTCAATGCCGTAAGGCCCCGTCGCGAAATTCAGCGCGTTGGTAATGTCTATGCTCGAATCCACAAGTGTGCCGTCAAGATCGAACATAATTATTTTTATCATAAAAAACCTCTCTGTCAGCAGCCAAAGTGAATTATTCTAGCACAAAGCGGCCCTTATTCAGATTCCATTTCCCTCGCCCTGCTGGCATTTTTGAAATCCTCAGTGGTAGAATTAACAGGTCGCTCCGCCCCGCCTCAAACAAGGGCTAAGTTGTGGAAATGACCGTGGCCCGATGTGACTACAGAGGATACAGGACAAGTCGATGAAGAAACATAACATCAATTTAGCAGTGCTTTTGATATTTTTTTTTCTCGGTGCCGCGTGCTCTTCAGAACCCGGAATCGACAAAAGCAAGTTCAAAAAATTAAATGCCTCGGCACATGCTCTCAAAACGGCGCGTATCGGCGGCGCATCATACAGGCAGCTTACAGAACAGGCAGTGAATCTTTCAGCGGAAGTAATTGCACTAAAGAATAAAGTGACCACAAAGGAAGAAAAGGAGCTTCTGGACGCCTATTCTGACCTATCAGGGATGTACCACGACGGGCTGCTGCTTTGGAAGTACCAATTGGAATTTGCCCCCTTTGATTTTGTCCCGAAGGGACGCATCTATGTGGGGCAGGATATCGAACCGATAGTCTCCAAATATCACTTTACCACAGAGTCTCATCTTTATCGGCCGACCGGCCAACAATGGAAGAGTCTGCCGGAGGATTCGATCATGATCGTCTGGAACAATGCCGACGCACAACTGAAGATTATAGAGAACATGGCAAACTATCGGTAGCTGCCGGCAATATGTGTTAAAGCCCCTTCATCCTTCTGATCAGCTTTTCTGTTTCTACTGAAAAAAATACGATGCTCGCAAGTGCCAGCGTCAGCAAGAGCTCAGTTGCAGTCAGAGGAGCTGTTCTAAAAATGGAATTCAGCGGCGCAAAATATACCACGGCCAGTTGAAGTACAAAGCCGAACACGACCGCGCCAAGAAGCGATTTATTCGAAAGCAGACCCATTGTAAAAAGAGAACGCCTTTCAGACCTGATGGCAAGGACATGTCCCAACTGAGTAAGACATAGAGCAGTGAAGACCATCGTTTGCCAGTGGGCGCGGGCCGAGCCCAGCGACCACGCCTGAAGCGCAAGCGCAATCCCTGCCATAAGCAGACCGACCCAGAGGGCATGAAGGCCAAGACCATTAGAGAATATGCCTTCTCCGGCGTGTCTTGGCGGATTCTTCATAACATCCGACTCTGCAGGTTCAGCTGACAGGGCGAGGGCCGGAAGACTATCGGTTATCAGGTTTATCCACAGTATCTGTATAGGCAGAAGCGGCACAGGGAGTCCTATAATCGGCGCCAGGAAAAGTGTCCATACCTCTCCGGAGTTTGTAGTGAGGAGATATCTGATGAACTTCCTGATATTGCCGTAGATTTTTCTTCCTTCCGCCACCGCATTTACGATCGTAGCGAAGTTGTCATCAAGCAGCACCATATCAGAGGCCTCTTTTGCCACGTCCGTGCCTGTAACACCCATCGCAACACCTATGTCGGCCCTTTTCAGGGCCGGTGAATCATTGACCCCGTCTCCCGTCATTGCGACAAACTCCCCACGGTCCTGAAGCGCTTTTATAATCTTCAATTTTTGTTCCGGCGCGACCCTGGCGTATACACGTATCGCACTGACACGTTTTCTAAACTCATCATCCGACAGTTTGTCCAACTCAGTCCCCGTGGCAATGTTCTCCTCACCGTCAACTATGCCGAGCCGCCTGGCAATGGACACCGCGGTGACTGGGTGGTCTCCGGTAATCATGACAACCTTAATACCAGCCTCCTTGCAAAGGGCCACAGCCTCTGCGGCCTCCTCCCTCGGAGGGTCTGCAATAGCGGCAAGTCCCAATATGGTAAGCCCGCTTTCAATTGCTTCAGCAGACAAGACGCCGGGTGAGGTTTCCCATTTTCTCATGCCGATACATATAACCCTGAAACCTTCGGAGGCCATCTCCTCGTTGACAGCAAAAAGCTCCCCGCAATCAAGAGGGCCCACCCCTTCTTTTCCCATAATCGATGTGGCCTTTCCGACTATCTCTTCAACGGCCCCCTTTGTGAAGGATATAAATCCCCCCTCATGGCAGCAACCGTTTCCTTCCCGGAACAGATCCATTTGTGAAGGCGCCACAATTTTATGCAGCGTTGTCATACAGCGTCTGTCCGGGTCGAAGGGGATCTCATCAGTACGTTTCAGAATTTTTTCCAGACTATTCTTCTCGAATCCGTTTTCGCGCGCGGCATTGTAGAGGGCAACTTCTGTCGGATCGCCCGTGGGGCTCAATGAATCATCCGTTATCGCGTCATTGTTAAGGGCAAAAGCTGTCATCAAGACATTCAGGGCTTGCAGATCCAGGGATGGTCTGGGCTCGTCTTTATCGCCAGGTATTCCCCCAGATATTTTTTTCTTCAGGTCACGGCTGTCCATTGTCTTTCCCGCGCAATAAATTTTTTCAACGGTCATCCTGTTTTGAGTCAGGGTGCCCGTTTTGTCCGAGCATATATATGTAACTGAGCCAAGAGTTTCTACTGCAGGCAATTTTCTTATGAGGGCCTTGCGCGCAATCATATTTTTTGCTCCAATCGCCAGTGCGATCGTAACCACTGCAGGGAGCGCCTCAGGGATCGCGGCTACAGCCAGCGATATCGCAGTGAGAAACATCAAAAGGGGCGGCACTCCTCTGAGGATTCCTATGCAAAAAATTGCGAGACATGCGGCAAGAATGAAGAATGCGAGTCTCCTGCCGAACATACCCAGTTTTTTTTGGAGGGGAGTCTTCAGCTCTTTTTCCTTCTGAAGCATAGCCGCGATCTTTCCGAACTCAGTCTCCATTCCCGTTGCAACTACAATCCCCGCGCCCCTTCCATATGAGACGGTAGTCCCCTTAAACGCCATATTTTCTCTGTCACCAAGGGCAGAAGTGTCATCTGTCATAGCTGCCGCATTTTTTTCTACAGGCGCC
>OUUY01000130.1 GCA_900302705.1 Candidatus Sulfobium mesophilum | reverse complement strand
GAGGGATTTCCTTGATGTAGTATTCTGGCAATCCCTCATGAGTGAACTTGTTCACCGGAGCGGCAACATCTCCGTAGCCATGTGTGTAGATCATGGTTTCGTTCTGAAATGTCCTGGACTGGCCCGCGAGACGATCGATGTTCAGCTCGCGAAGGGAGAGCATCAGCTGTGTGAGCTTTCCGCCGAGCATGTAACGGTCGACATCGACATCGGGGAAATTGTAGTAAAGACGTATGAACTGCGTCTGGTCGTTTACCGCCTTGAGTATATCCGGCGCCCAGAGCCTTATACCGTTGATGATCGTGAGGTCGCTTTGCGCAAGAACCCCGGTGGGAGAGGGATTGACAGGAAACTCTATCTCCACGACGTTAGTCAATCCATAGGCCTCCCTTGTGAACTTTATGTTCCGCTCAAGATAAGGACTTTCAAGGGGGAGTTCGTTCGGCGCCACTCTGAAGTGCTGGATTACCTCGGGGATTATCTGGAGACCTATGATCCATATGCCGCCCAAGAGGGCTGCACTGGCCACATAAATCCCTATGGTCCGCCGGGTTGAACTCGTGAATGACGCATAGAGGAAAAGAATGAGACAGGCCGCGAGTGCCACGAGCGCGACATTATAGGCAGGCAATTGAGCGTGCAGGTCTGTCCAGCCTGCTCCATAGACTACACCGCGATGGGAATAAAGAAGTCCGTAACGGGCGATGAGAGTTCGGGCGATGAAAACACAGGTACCGAATACAAAGTTCGCCGATATCTGCGTTACGAAGCGGTGAATGAAAGGACTCCCGGCAAAGTCGTCATAGGCTAGTCGCGGGAGTATACGAAAAAGGGCATTCTCGACCACATATATGCCTCCGACGAGTAAAAGTGAAAAGGTGAATAGGCTGCTGAGTGAATCCACTATGAAATTCAGCAACGGGAGTCTGAAAATATAGAATCCTATGTCTTTCAAAAAGACCGGATCTGTTTTTCCGAAGGGGCCGGCATTAAAAAAAAGAAGAGCCTCATTCCAGTGTGAGGAGCTTACCGTGCCGGCAACAATGAATAACGGTATCTGAAGGAGTAGCGCCGCCAGGAATATGATTTTTGAGCGCATGCCTCCTGCGTTAGATGGGTCTGCCGGTTTGGCGCCATGGTACCAGAAATAGACATTTGCCATCCCAATGGATATTGCAACAAATCCGCCGGCCAGAAACAGTTCCGCCTGGAGAAAGAGCACCTTCCAGTAGCGGCTTTCGTATCCAAGGCTATCGTACCAGAGCGATGTCAGATATACATCACTGTAAATGTAGATGCTGAAAAGCGCCGCAAGTCCAAGCAGCGAGAATATCCCGGCGCTTTTGTAACGCCTTTGCCTGATGCTGCTCAAGGCAGGCAAAAAGAAGATTACACTTATGATAACAAGAAAGAAAAAATTGAGCATGAAATCTCCTTTTACAAGATGATAATGGGCAACTCACGTAGCATAGACGGAAGTCGCCCCCGCAGTCAACGGACAAAACTACTCAAGCTTTTCACCCCGGAAACCTTTTCGCAGCGCGTGCTCGTGCCGTGGCAGCCTCTTCCGCGCGATGCCTCGGCGGCGCATTTGTCTCAAGTGAGCTCAAAAGGTTTCTGGATGCGGCTGCCACCTGTTCAACAGCCGCAAAAAATACAGCTTCGTTGGCCTTCGACGGTTTATTGAAACCGCTTACTTTTCTCACGAATTGTAGTGCAGCCCCACGGATTTCTTCGTCCGTCACTGGCGGTTCGAAATTAAAGAGGGTCTTGATGTTTCTACACATAAGCATTACCTCCAGATATCGCAGCCTCCTGACGATCTGCAGGACTCATGTGGCTGTTGCTTTTATCTGAGTCTTGACGAGGATTGCCTTATCTCGTCTTAATGATAGCAGATATTGAGAATAGAGAAAAATAACGGTTACAAACAATAATGATCGCAGCCTGGCATGCAGCGCTGAGGAGGGCGACGTGATGGACTCGTCCGAACGGCTCAGCAGTTTTATCTCAGGTCTTGGAGATCCTCACTTTCCATTGCTGAGGTCCCTCCTGAAGATACTCCCAACTGAACAACCCTTCTCTTTCATGCAGGAACTGATAATATAGCGGCTTCGGGTCATGATCATTTATCAGGATAAAGGCCTCGCCAGCCGGCAGCTCATCAAAGGTGTTGAAGATAAGCGGATGTCTTTCCCGTGGTGCGATAGTTATAACGTTCAGCTCTTTCATAGTCTTGCCTCCTTCAAAATACCTGCATTAACATTAAACTTATAGGATCCATATTAAGTTTATCACCCTGGCACGTCCGACATTATGATTCAGGTCATAAATTAATGCGATTTTATCACGTAAGATAAATATATCCTCCGGCGTGGAGGCTGAAAGAGGGTAAATAACATGCTGAAATGTCCTTTTTGTGAAAATATGCTGTCAGTTCAAACAACTAAAGGATGGAAGTGTGAATGCGGGGAACTGATCCCTTTTGGTCTTGAGACTGACTCCAATGAGAACTGCGAAAACTGTCCTGTGCTCTATTGCCCGAAAAGGGTGAAACCGGTTTCCGGAGCGGCAGTAATCTGACTGGATGTTAGTGTTTCAGACAGTCAGTCGGCGGGTTGTTTCCCCTGCGTGGGACAGGATAACCTGCCGGTCTGCTGATTAACGCTGCGCCAGCGGCATTCTTGCTGCATGACCTCACTCTGTTTATCATATGTAATTGCACCGGGTAATCATTGGAATTATCAGGCCATTTTACTATGACTGCACTTCTATTTATGATAAAATGTTAAAAAATCGGGGGGATGCTTTCATGAAATTTTTTATTATCCTGGCACTTTTGATAGCAATTGCAATAGTTCTTTTTTCATTGCAAAACTCAGCTATTGTCACTGTCAGCTTCCTTTCATTCCATTATGAAGGCTCTCTTGCCTTGATTTTGATCGTCGTATTTACTTTAGGTTTACTTGTCGGCTTACTCATTTCAGTTCCATCGCTATTGAGAAAAAGTCTTGATTTACGAGAGCAGAAAAAAAGGGTAAAACAGCTCGAAGAGAGCATTACCAGAAGTACCGCCATTAATCCGGTAGGCCAGGAACAAACGGACAAATAATAGAACAGGTCAGAAACTTTCTGGCGACATTTTTCCGGAAATACGCAATGGGGCCATGAAACGTGACGGAATAAAGACCCTGGCAAAGCAGGGCGCATGCACGGAAAAGAAATGGCCCTATATTGTGTCGAAGTTCGCTGTGAAGCCGACTGCCTCATGTTACAAAGAGGCGCTTAATCGGCAGATGACTTCGTACCACCGCATCCAGACTCTGGGTGAGATGAAGTCATGTCTTGCCGAGGTTTTTCCTTTTGTGTGTGGCTTTACTGTATATGAAAGTTTTGAATCTGATCAGGTGGCAAAGACCGGCATAGTTAATATGCCTAAACCCAGGGAACAGGTCATGGGAGGTCATGCGGTTTTGGCTGTGGGCTATAACGATGCCGGAAAGAGGTTTATTGTGCGAAATTCCTGGGGGAAGCGGCTGGGGCATGAAGGGCTACTTCACCATGCCGTATGACTATCTTTCAGACAGGGATCTTTCGGATGATTTCTGGACGATCAGGGCAGGAGAACTGATGATTAAGAAATAAGGACTACATGAAGGCTCCTTTTTAGAGTGCCATGAAATGCTACGTTTTGTAACATAATGCTACATATTGTTACATAGTCAGAAGAATAACCGCCGGATTATCTGTAACTACCATGAGCTAATGCTCGTAATTTCTAAAGAAATCAAAGATAACCAAGTTCACTGATTTTTCGTTTATTGTAAGCCTTAATATGGCATGTAACTTGTAGTGTCACAGACTGAGGTACATAAATGGATAGGGGCAAGGCCAAAATTCTGGATTCGATACTAAAGGATTCGTCTCTCTATCAGACAATGTCAAATGAAGAAAAATTTTCTCTTTTTCTGAGATTAGAAAAAGACTATCCCTTCCTTTTTGCCGACAGCGATGACGATAATAATGATGAGGGCGAGGCGGTATAGACTTAAGGAATTCTCAGGTAACTGTCATAATCGGCTGGCGAGGCGGGTCGGCGAAGCTGGTTTCTTTTGACTTTACAAAGTGTATCCTTCTTTCAAGAGCTGTGAGAATTCCCCTGCCGGCATCGGTTTGCTGAAAAGGTAGCCCTGCATTTCATCGCAATCGTGTTTACGCAAGAAAGTCAGCTGCTGCTCTGTCTCCACGCCTTCCGCAATGACTTTAAAGTTAAGACTGTGTGCCAAAGCTATAATTGATTTGATTATAGTGGCATCATAGGGACTTGTTTCGATATTTCCGACAAAAGAACGGTCGATCTTTACGTAGTCTAAAGGGATTTGTCTCAGATAGCTTAAAGAGGAGTGGCCTGTGCCGAAATCATCGAGCGCGATTCTTATCCCCATCGATTTCAATTTATTCAGCGATGCGATAGCGGTCACAGGGTTTTTCATTATCTTGCTTTCGGTGATTTCCAATTGCAGGTATCGGGGATCCAACTCGGCATCATGCAGGGCCTGTTTCACCATTTCAATTAATTTCTGATTCTCAAAATGAGCTGTAGAGAGATTTACAGCCACAACAATCGGTTCCAATCCGGATTTCTGCCATGCCTTATTCTGCAGGCAAGCCCTTCGCAGCACCCATTCGTCAATAGACACTATCTGCCCGGTATCCTCAGCCGTGGGAATGAATCCTGACGGTGAAATCAGCGCTTTTTCCGGATGCTGCCATCGGATAAGCGCTTCTGAACCAATTATTTTCCTTGAACGGACATCCAGCGATGCCTGATAATGAATCGAGAATTGATCGCTTTGTAAAGCTATATTAAGTTCCCCTTCCATCTTCAAACGCGCAAAAGCAGAAGTCTTCATTGATTCCGTGTAGTATCTGAAATTATTCTTACCCATTTCCTTTGCATGGTACATGGCTAAATCGGCATGTTTAAGCAAGTTCTTGGCGTCTTCTCCGTCAAAAGGATACAAGGCTATACCGATGCTCGAAGTAGTGATCACCGAGTGTCCTTTCAGGATGTATGGCTCTGATATGACATCAAGTAATCGCCGGGCCACTAACCCCGCATCCTGGACATCGGCAATCTCGGTCAAGAGTAAAATGAACTCATCCCCGCCCAGCCGCGATAATGTGCCGTGAGTCATGTTCTCATCCGGTCGGGTAATGCAGTCTGAGGCCCTTGTCGATTTCAACAGTCTGGCAGCGATCGCCTGCAGAAGCTCGTCACCTATGTCGTGACCGAGCGTGTCATTAATGCGTTTGAAATCATCCAGGTCCAGAAACAGTAACGCCAGCAGTCGCTCATGCTGTTTTGCGAGTGATATAGCCTTGTCGAGAAGCTCTCTGAAGAAAAGGCGATTTGGCAGGCCTGTCAGGCTGTCAAAGTAAGCCAGGAAACGAACCCGTTCTTCAGTCCGTCGGTGTTCAGTTATGTTTTTTGATATTACCGTGACAGCCTTTATTCCCCCATTTTGATCCCTGATGGGACTCAGAGTCTGAAGAAAGTATTGGTCGTCTCTTTCACTCTTATATTCACGCTGAATTGATTGGCCCTCCTGAAATACCACATCAATATTTCTTTTAAAAACGCTTGCAGCTTCAGGAGAATGAAAGTAAGCGTATGATCTTCCAAGGTATTCACTTTGTGGGATTCCTGTTCTTAATGAATGTTTTTTGTTCATGAAGAGGTATCTGCAAGCGCTATCGACCAGGTATATGGAATCGTCGGTAGAATCCACGAGGGACCGATATTTCTGTTCACTCTCCCTCAGCTCTGCCTCAATTTTCTTTCGATGAGTGATATCTTCGCAGGTTGTTATCATGCCGATGATTTCCTGCCCCGCACCTGTAAGAACATCCGACATCAGTTGTACAGGGAAACTGCTTCCATCTTTTCGCACATTGATGCTTTCCCGCCGCCAGTTCTTTAAAGATTTCAGCTTGTCAGGGTCCAGGGGTCTCCTTTCCCCTGGCCGGGCAAAGATTCTTATATCTTTGCCTAATAGTTCCTCGACTGTGTAGCCATGCATTTCAGCGTCGGCAGCGTTGACATAAAGAATTTTATCATTCACGTCTGAAATCGTGACGCCGATTTGCATCACATCAAGCGCTTTTTTAGGAATGCTCTGTGCCTCTACGGGATCATATTGCTTCATATTTGCAGTTCACATCCGCCCGAGCAAGGCGCCTCAATTTACCACGATTCATTTGAGGATTGTTCCCCTTTCTCATCCGTATGACTCATCTACTCAGTGATCGTCTAAAATATACATCATTTTTTTTATGATTGCCAAACGAAAGAACTGAATTCTTTTTGCGGTTGTTTACTGCTATACAGTGGTTCTCAAAAAAGAGCTTTATGTGAGATTGAAGGGCAACAATGTTGATGTGAACGAAATTCCTAAAATCTCAGACAGAGCTTTCTATTTCCGGGCCTTCACGACAAGCACCGCGCATTCTGAGTTCCCGACGACTCTCTCCGCAACGCTGCCCATGAGGAGCTTGTCCACCCCGGTCCTTCCGTGGCTGCCCATGACGATGAGGTCAGCGCTTTTTTTCAGCGCGGAGTTAACGATAACCTCGTACGGTTTTCCCGCAAGGACAATGCTTTCACATCTTACGTCTTCTTTCTCTGCAAACTCCTTTGCTGATTTAAGGCCCGATTCTGCGACCCTGAGTTCATTTTCCGCGATGAGATCGTGGTGCATTTGTGAATGCACTATGTCGAAGGCAGAGGCAGTCTCAGCATGGACCACGGAGATTAATGTCAGATCGGCCCCGCAGCGCTTGGAGATCATGACCGCCTCAGCCGCTGCGGCATTGGCGTAAACGGAGCCGTCGACAGCACAAAGGATTTTCTTGCATTCAAGTTTCGCCTCGCGGGGAACGACCAGGACGCTACATGGTGCGTGTCCGATGACCCTCTTTGTGACGCTGCCCATAAGCAGCCTCTTCAGCCCCGTTTTTCCGCGCCTTCCCATAACTATCAGATCAGCGCCGGTTCTTTCAGCCTCTTTAGCGATCTCGATATAAGGAGTCGTGCTAAGGCGAGTAAAAGCCTCTAACTCTATAGACTCCCTTGCCGCCTCCTCCCTGATTACGCTGAGATGTTTTCTGATGTCCGTCTCCATTTTGTCGACAAGGTCGGGCGCGAGCGCCTGCAACTCAGGATTAAAATCTATAACCGAAACCACAGCGACTCTTGCCCCGGTTTTCTTGACGAGTCTGAGGCCCTCCCGAATGGCCCCTCCACTGAATTCCGAGCCATCTGTGCAGATCAGTATGTTCTTTAAGCCTGTAATCTGGACCATCTAAAGTTCCTCCTTCATGACGAAGTACCTTCTAAGGGCGTCGCGGCGTCTTCTTATAAAATTATACAGGATAAGACGGTTTATTCTTCAAAAACTGTTGAGAAGTCATTGAGAAGTAAGGCAGTCGGGATTGGAACCCGACTGTTATTTGACAAGGGATCTGATGAAGTGAAGATAGACAGCGTCTTTTTTGGTAATCTCTATGCCCATGCCGTTTTTATATTCTTTTGTTATTGTGCCGACTATATTTCCAAGAGGGTTTTTCATCGACCTCATTACATGCCCTTGAAGTGAAGACACGCTATCGTCAGGAAGATGGACCAGGACATCGATGACCTCATCGGGGGCAAACGGATTATTTGTTCTTATGAAAAGGCCGTTTATCGAAAAATCGCTGGCGATGCCTCTTTTTAAGACACCTTGACAGGTGAATTCGGCTTCACACCGTCTGGTGAACCTCTTAAACTGCCTTTTATCGCGTGCACCTGTGGATATCATGCCCTCTTCTGCGACCGGCATGGCAGCGGCATATTTTTCAGCAGAAGCCTCTATTTCAAGATTCTGCGCAAGTGTCAGCAGTTCATCCATGGAAAACCTGAGGACGGAAGACGGACAGGCAAGGGATATGAAGTAAAAAGATTTCTCCTGATTGGACCAAAAGGCAGCCCACTGCCCGTCTTCCTTCACTTTGACCGCGTTGTCAGGGACACGGGTGATGGTATTCTTTCCATTTTTTTCCATCGCGACTCTAAGCTATTTTAGAAAAGAACAACAGTAGTCTGTAACCTTCATGACATTCATTCTGAATTTCGACTTTTCCGGAACCTCGAAGGACTCGCCTCCTTTTATCGCTTTCCACTCGGAGTTGCCCCCTATAAGCACTTCAAGTTCGCCTGAGAGGATTTCCATCAGCTCTTTGTATTCGGTATTAAACTCATATTCTCCAGGCAACATTATCCCGAGTGTCTTTTTGGAACCGTCTTCAAACAGGATCGTTCTGCTCGTTACCTTGCCCTCGAAATAGACATTAGCCTTCCTGACAACAGTGACGCCTTTGAATTCATCCATAACTTACCTCCTGGTCTCTGAAAATATCAGGTCAATCCTTTTTTCGGGGCCCTCTTGGATGCTTCCCTTTCCCACCGTCTCTGCTTTGTTGTTTGCCGCCATGGCCTCTGCTCATCATTTTCCCACGAAACGGGCCTGGATGGTCTCTGCGTAGATGTTGGGCGGGCTTTCTATAATCCGTTATCACAAGGCTGTCTTCGACAGGCTTGACGGGTATCTTCTGTCTTATGTATTCCTCTATGTCTTCAAGTGCATATACATAGTCCTCGCACGCGAAACTTATCGCCTGCCCCGCTTCGCCTGCCCTGGCGGTCCGCCCAATCCTGTGAACATAGTCCTCGCTGTCTTGCGGCAGATCGTAGTTTATGACGTGTGTAACGCCTTCTATGTGCAGGCCACGGCTTGCAACGTCAGTCGCAACAAGAATGGGCAGTTTGCCTTCCTTGAAGCGGGACAGTATCTTCATTCGTTTAAGTTGTGGCAGATCTCCAGTGATCGATGCTGCAGCTATTTCATTTGCCTTGAAAAGGGCCTCGAGTTTTTCGGCTGTCGACTTCATATTGACAAAAACCAGAATGCGGCCATGCGGTTCCCTTCTTAGAATCCCCAAAAGAAGTCCGGGCTTTTCATCCTTGCCGACGTGGTAAAGTTCCTGGGTGACGAGTTGCACCGTAACCTGCTCCGGTGAGATCTGGATTCTTTGAGGCAGGTTCATGTGCTCATAGCACAGCTCCATTACCCTTGCCGACAAGGTTGCTGAAAAGAGCATTGACTGCCGCCTGTCATATGGGGACATCCGCCTCAGGAGAAACCGCAGGTCACTGATAAATCCCATATCGAACATTCGGTCTGCCTCGTCTATTACAAGGAACTCTGTTTTTTTGAGGCTGTAGACCCGCTGCTTGAGGTAGTCGATCAGCCTGCCTGGTGTGCCGATGATAATATCGACTTCTTTGCCAAGGGATTCTTTTTGTTTTTTGTAATCCATGCCGCCAAAGACAGGCGCTATTGAGAAGTTCGTGAACTGACCGAGTCTTCGCGCCTCGGCGTCTATCTGGGCGACAAGTTCCCTCGTGGGTGCCACTATGAGTGCACGCGGCGATGGTCCCCGCCCCAGGCCCGGCTTTCTGAGCATGCGGGAGAAAAGGGTTATAAGAAAGACAGCTGTCTTACCGGTACCTGTCTGGGCCTGGACAGCGACATCTTTACCTGTAAGCGCCACAGGCAGCGCAGCAGCCTGGACAGGCGTGCATTGTGTGAAGTTTGCCGCCCTTATGCCTTTGAGGACGGCGTCAGGAATATCGAGTTCTTCAAATAGCATATCGGTCATTATACCCCATAAGGAGATCCCAATAGCACATGTTTCTTCCGATAGTCAGGGACCGCCCCCTTACGGGCCTATATAGAGACAGAAGAAAAAAGTTGCAAGTTTCCCGTTCAAACAGGGGTCTGCAGATGTGGAGTGTCAAAATTGAGAATATATATTATCGACAGATGACATGTGTACGAAAAAAGCCGGGAATATTTAAATCCTCTTATCCCTTAACAACGAGCACAGGGCAGGGGGCATGCCCTATAACCTTTTCGGCAACGCTTCCCATAAGGAGCCTTTTCAACCCTGTTTTTCCGTGACTTCCCATTATGATGACGTCGATTCCTTCTTTTTGCGCGAGTTTTGTAATGATTTCGAAGGCCTCGCCTTCACCTACAAAGCCCGAGGCCATAACGTCGTTGGCTTCGGCCTTTTCCTTTGCAGCTGCAACAAAGCCCTTTGCGCTTTCTATCAACTTGTCAACCGCAGCTGGGGCCTCAGCATAAAACTCCGATGGGACATCCACTATCGACACTGCCGTGAGAGAACCTCCGTAGGACTTGGCAAAATCAATCGCCCTGTCTGTAGCGAAACTACTGTAGCGAGAGCCGTCAGTGGCGATTAATATTTTTTTCCATCCGATGTTCGTTCCTTCCGGAACAACAAACACGTCTCTTTGACTGTGGCCTATAACGCGGGCCGTAACACTGCCGATGTGCGATCTTTCTGTAGATGATGACCCCCGCCTTCCCATAACGATAACGCCGCAGTTTTCGCCCTCGGCGAGGTCAACAAGTCTGTCGTAAGCTTCCCCTTCTTCAAGAACTGTCTTTATGAGAGCGCCTTCTTTTTTTGCAAGAGCATTGGCCCTGGAGAGTATCTCCTCTCCAGGGCGTCTCAATGCCTGATGAATATCGCCTACGGCTATAAGATTAAGGTCCCCTTCGTAAGCCGGGACGACAGTCGCCACGGTTATCCAGGATTTCTCCTCCGTGGCGAGTCTGAAGGATTGAAGCAGCGCGTTCGTTCCTGATACGGAGCCATCGAAGGCCACCAGTATCTTTTTATATTTACCCACAACTATATTTTAGCAGTTTCGAATGCCTCCTGCGCAGTCATGCGTTCTGCACGGCGGCCCTGCCACATGGCCTTAAGAACTATGAAGGCCCCTATCATGAGCGCTGCTATCATAATTATGAAGCTGGTGCTCTTAAGGAGCTTCACTGTCGTTACATCCAGCGCCTGGATCAGGCCGAGTTGGGACAGGTAAACAGGCACCATCAGACCACGGCTGAACAGGACTATTACCATGATGATTCCCATTACGACTTTGATCATGAAAGGTTTGACATATGTTGTGCCGATGGCGCCGAGCTGGATTCCAAATAGGGAACCGCCAAGTATAATCATGGCAAGCCTGATATCGACGAGGCCGTGCATCGCGTATTTGAAGGATCCGCCAAGGCCCATCACAAACGCGATCACAAGCTCAGTCGCCGACGCCATGAGGCTCGGTGCCCCAAGGACATAGATCATCGCCGGCACGCCTATGAAACCGCCGACCGCAATTGTTGCTGCAAGCATGCCTGTTGCGAATCCCAGAGGGATCGTAAAGAGAACAGATATGCGGGCGTTGAGGCTTTTGAAGTATACCATCGTGCCCGGAATATTGATTGACTGTACCCAGCGGGCCAGTTTTGTTATTTTTTCTTCTTCTTGTGAGTTGCCGCTCTTGAAAGTTTTCCAGGCGTCCCGCAACACGAACCCACCAACAACGGCAAGAATTACAACAAATGCTACGCTTACATAAAGATTAGACCCTGCGTCACCAAAGGCCTTCTTGATGTTTTCCTGAATATGCGCCCCATACAAGACCCCTGCTTCGGCAGAGATTCCAAGGACGATGCCTAGCTTCACGTCCACTTGACCGTACTTGGCGCGTTTTAGTGATCCTACAAGTGCCTTCGGGAACTTGTGACACATGTTGCTCGCCACTGCAACGAGGCCAGGAACGCCAAGGCTCATCATGCCCGGCGTGAGCACGAAAGCGCCTCCCGACCCTATGAATCCGCTTACGAGCCCGCCGACGAATCCGACAAGGAATAGATAGGTGATGTTAACGGCATCGAGGCTGATGAAGTTTGATGCCATATTCGCGATGTCGTGCATGTTACTTTACCTCCTTTTTCTTTTTCGAGGCCTCGATACCCAATATTGTCCAAAAATTTCCTGTAAATGAACCATGCACGTAAGAGAATATAAATGCAGTTGCTATAGGCAAAAAAGCATAAACCCCTCCCATCGCAAAATATTTGTTGAGCGAAGCCTGATTCAGAAGCAAAAAAATGTACAGCCCTGCTGAAAGAAGCCCCATGACCAGCAGAGCCCCATAGGGCTTCTTTCTTGTTTTTTGATTGCTCGATGCCATAATTCCTCCTTATATAGTTGTAAAGTTACTTCCTCGCGCTCTTAGTGGCGACTCTTATGTCCCTGTCTCTTCTTATTGAGATCCTTTCCTTGTGGCATTCAGGCTTGTGCAAAAGTTCTCTTGCGGTTTCATATTCGCCGGCTTGAGCAAATGTTACGGCCGACATAATGTCATCGAACTTTTCAGATAATCTTGCGAATGTTCTCATTTTTACTCCTCCTCTTCGTTGGTTTTTATGTTTCAGCCCTTGCAGGGACTGTTATGTTGACGATAGGTTTTGAGATGTTCTTCATCAGTTTTTTCAGATCCAGTATCTTTTTGTTACCTGCCAGGTTCGGGCTTAGAAGGACCATGTCCACACCGGATCTGTCCCTCAGGTATTCTTTAATGGCGGCTGCGACGTCTCCTGATGCCACCTGGTGCGTGAGATTTACCGTAATATCTCTGGCTCTTACGCTCATTTCGCTTATTTTTTGTTTCTCTGTTTCTCTGAGGTCATGTTCCTGAGCGTCAAGAAGCGTCTTTACGGTATTAAAATCCCCTGCCTCTGCGAAAGCGGCGGCTGACATGACGTCCTCAAAACTGCTTAGCATCTGCCTTGGGTAGACGACAAGTACGGCTATCCCTGAGTTAAGCGCTTTTGCAAGCTCAAGGGCGTATGAGAAGCCTTTGTCGCAGTCTTCACCTCCCCTTGTCACGAATAATATTTTGTCCTTCATTTCCTGCCTCCTTTTCTTCTTTCAATAGCACTATTCCAAAAGGCGTGCCAAAATATAACTAAGTGATAATAAAGGTAAAAATAATGCAGCTTGCCCAAATGGCTGTTTCAAAGTGGAACACGGGTGAACGTTTTGTGCGGAGTTCCGGGCTATGCCTTATTACAGGCTTCCAGGCTGGGCTAACCACCGTGGCGAATTGTGCGACATCTTATTGTATGCAAAAAGTATAGGGCAGGAGCGTGCGGGAAGACTTCTAACTGCGAAAAGTAAAGCTTTTCCTTGGGCGAACTATTTTTTTAATATCCGCCAGAGACTCGTCCTTGATATCCCCAACAGTTCAGCGGCCTTGGATTTGTTATTTTCGACGTACTCAAGTATCTTTTCAGCATAATCTTTATTGAGTTCGTCAATCGTCTTCAGTCTGTTTGGATCTATCGTTTCAACTTGAAACAGTCTTATGGTTTGAGGCAGGCTCCCTTGGGTAATAAGGTTGGTTTTCTCAAGAATTACCGCCCTCTCAATTATATTTTCGAGTTCTCTTACATTACCCGGAAAACCGTATGACGTTAATACTTCCAATGCTTCATCACTAAAGGCGGTGATCTTTTTGCTCTCTTTCCTGGAATGTTTTTCGAGGAAGAACTTGCTCAAAGGAATGATATCCTCTTTCCTTTCCCTCAGAGGCGGAATATGTATATCCATCACATTGAGTCTGTAATAGAGGTCTTCCCTGAACCTGCCGTCAGCGATGAGTGTGCCCAAATTCTGGTTTGAGGCGGCAATGAATCTTACATCAACGGCGATTGAACGCGTGCCGCCTACGCGCATAAATTCCTTGTCCTCGATCACTTTAAGCAGCTTTGCCTGCAAGGCCGTCGACATTTCAGCTACCTCGTCGAGGAAGAGCGTACCGTTGTCGGCGATTTCGAGCAGGCCCTGTTTAGCGACGACTGCGCCTGTAAAGGCGCCTTTTTCATGGCCGAAGAGTTCGCTTGCGAGAAGCTCCTCCGTGAAGATCGCGCAGTTTACCGCGAGAAAGGGCCTTTCCTTGCGGACGCTTGTATAGTGGATCAGTTTTGCAACAAGCCCCTTTCCGGTTCCACTTTCCCCTGTCAGCAATACATTGCAATCCGAGTTGCGGATTCCCGTAAGAATGTCTATCACCCGTCTCATCACCTTGCTTTTTGCGATGAACGAGAATCCTCCGACATTGTTTTTCTCAGACAAGGGGAATGGCGGCTTGAGGGAAACTTTAAGGGCTATATTCTCCTTTTCAAGCCTTTTTTTTTCCTCGATCTTTTTTATCTTGAGGCTCAGTTCATCGAGGTTGAAGGGCTTCGTGATGTAATCCGTTGCTCCCTTTGACATCGCATTTACCGCAGATTCTATACTGCCAAAGCCTGTAATAATGATCACGTCTATGGCAGGGTATTTGTCCTTGACCTCTGAAAGAACTGCTATTCCGTCCATGCCGGGCATCTTTATATCGGCTATGAGGACATCGAATTCATCTGCTTCGATCTTCTTAAGCGCATCGAGGCCGTTCTTTACAGCCGTGACATCATAACCGTCTTTTTCAAGGGCATAGGTCAGGTGTTTGAGTGTTATCTCTTCGTCATCTGCAACTAATATCTTAAGTTTCATGTATTGCCGGCAATGTTATCATAAAGGTTGTTCCCTTATAGGGTTCACTGGTTACCTCTATTTTCCCTTTATGCTTTTCTATTATATTGTATACTATCGCAAGCCCAAGCCCCGTGCCCTTCTCCTTTGTTGTGAAGAAGGGGTCGAATATTCTGGATATGTCCTTGGGAAGGATCCCCTTTCCGGTGTCGCTGACCCTGATGACAGCCGACGAATTCGTTGCGGCAACCGAAATATTCAGTTGTCCTTTGCCTTCCATGGCATCGGCGGCGTTGCCGACAAGGTTTATAAAGACCTGCTCCAAAAGATGGCGGTCAGCCTCAATTTCAAAGACGTCAGGGGAATCGATATTATAGTTTATCCCGGCTATCTCGCCGGAAGACTTCATTTGGGTTATCACGTTTTCTATTATGGCTACGATATTTGTCTTTTTGAGTTCCGGCGGCTTTTCCCTCGAAAATTCAAGTAGGTCATTTACGATCCTCTTGACCCTCAGGGTCTGGGAAAAGATGTCGCTTACCGTCTCCCTGATCAAAGGGTGACATTCATCTTCCCCGACTTCTTTTGACAATATCTGTGCCGCCAGGTAGATGTTATTGAGGGGATTGTTCAGCTCATGTGCCACGCCGGATGCCAGGGTGCCGATTGAAGCGAGTTTTCTGCTCTGGAGGAGTTCCTCGTTTTTTTTGTCAATTTCCTTGTCGCGCACAATCAGATCATATTCCATCTTATTGAATGCATTCATGAGTACGCCCACTTCGTCCTGCTCCGCTGGCACCGATAAAGATGAAAAGTCTCCTTTGCCGGTCTTTTCTATAGCCTCGGTCAATATCTTCAGCCTTCTTACTGCGCTTTGACTAATCATAAATAGCGCCGCAAGGCCAACGGCCAGGAACATGGGGAAAAGTATAAGCACCGCTGTTTGGGAAAGACGAATAGTGCTTTCAACCTTTTCCCTAGCTGATTTATCAAGGTCGGTGGAGATGATAAGTATTTCTTCACCGTTTTTGCGCAGCGCATTTATCTCTGCATCCAGCTGCTTCAGATCAATGATAAGCCTCTCACTGCCTCCGCGATGGAAAAGATTTTCAAGAAGTTCTGCGTTGACGAGCGGCTGCTCAAGGAAGGTCGACTCTATCAGCCTGAAAAAAATTCTGTATTGGGAGTACACCTGCTTGTCCATGTTGAATTTCGCCTGGAAGTCCCATTTCAGCTTCTCGATGCTGCTGAACCTCTGGCTGTATTCTTCGATCTTTGCCTGCAGTTTTACGACAGTGCCTGTCTTGTATGCGGGGCTTGTCTGGGAAAGTGTTGTCTTCAGGTCCATGAGATAAAGGTGGACGTTATCGCTCTCTTTGCTGTCGCCGTAGAGGAGAAAGTTTTTTTCGTGCCTCCTCAGCAGAAGTGATTTCGAGCGCACGGTATCCGATAGTTCAAGATACCTGATTTCTTTCCGTATGCCCAGGAAGTTGATATAAGCGGATATGGCCAGTACTGCGCTGATTATGGCGCTGATCAGAAAACTGATAATAATCTTCTTTTTTAGAGACATTATGCCTTCTTATGTTGCGTTGACTTTCCTGTTGATCCCTTCAGGGTGTTAAGGGCCTGATTAATGATATTCGTAAGTTTACCGATAACCCCTGAAAATAACAAATCGGTTTCAAAAAAGGCCCGGCCATGAAGGCGGCGCCTTTCACAGGAAATTGAATATCAAGATGCCTAAAATGGAACAACCATGACTTTGCATGGAGCGTGACCGATGACCCGTGATGTTACGCTTCCCATCATGAGTCGCTTAATTCCTGTGCGGCCATGACTTCCCATGACTATCATGTCGGCTTTCAGCCTGGACGCCTCATCAACGATGAATCGATAAGGTTCTTCGCCCTGATGTGCGATAATCTCACAGGATATGCCTTTTTTTTCGGCTCTCTTCTTTACTGATTTAAGATGTTCGTTCGTCTCAGCTTCAGCCTTCTCGACAATCTGCGGCGCCAGCGCTTCGTATTCGGGATTGACCTCAACCACCGATATAACATAAAGCCTGCTTGAACAAACCTTTGCGATATTAAGGGCTTCCTTTATGGCTGCATCTGCGGATTCAGAGCCATCCGTTGCCAGGAGCAGCCTTCCAAAGCCCATAACGGAGCAGGATCCTTTCATTTTAGTGACCTCCTGCCTTAAGCAGCCCTGAAGCTGCCAGGGCAAGTACCAGCACTTCCACGACGGCAAGTACTGCATAAATAGTGTCTTTTTTCCTAAGCAGTATGGGAATTATCCGTACATAACAGATTATGGTTACGCCTGCAAGAAAGGCGATACCGATAAAATTCAGAAAATCTCCTTTGCCCAGCATGCCCAACCACGCCCATCCCGGGTGGATGCCGGTGGCCGTCAGGTATTTATGCACAGGCATTTTCCAGTAGTTGGGCAGGTCATTGACAGGAACATGGGGTGTGAGTATGCCCGTGAGATAGATTATAAAGGTCACGATAAGGGTAAGAAGTCCCACTTTCATTCCGCTATCGAGGATGTTCGCATAGGCGAGCTGTTCTTCTGTTGCCAACACTTTTTTATCCATTAGTTTCCTCCATATAATTATGATTATCGTTTCTCTCGTTCTTTCAGTTCCAGATACCGAGGCCTTTCATCAATGCCCTGGACCCCGCAAAAAGAAGCATCGCTATGACGATGTAACGGACTGCAGCCGGTTTTGTCTTTGCAAGTATTTGTACGCCGACTATTGAGCCTAACATAATCCCGATTATCGACGGCACCACCATCATAGGCAGCACGGCCCCATTGTTTACATATATCCAGGCGGCGGATGTATCCGTTATCGAAAGCAGGAATTTGCTTGTGGCCACTGAGACTTTAAGCGGCGCTCCCATCATGAGGTTCAGCACAGGCACATTTGCCCATCCGGCGCCCAATCCGAACATGCCCGCCATTATGCCGATAATGATAAAGGTGGCAAGCCCCTGGGGAGTCCTGTGTATTTTCCAGTTTATGTTCTGCCCGGAGGACGCTTCGTGGTAGACGCCTGTAATTCTTAGAGCCGTTGAAAGAGTGTCGGCCTGCCTGACATCCGGGTATTCCGACTTTTTAGCCATTAGCATGATGCCCACAATTCCCAAAATTGTCCCGCCCAGCGCTATATTGACGACCTTTGCAGGAAGTGCAAGTCCTATCATCGCGCCAACAATAGCACAGGCCGACGCAATGACTGCTACAGGAATGGCAAGCCTCAGATCGGCCATGCCTTTTTTCAGCAATCCCGGGCCTGCGGCCAGAGCGCCGGCCAGGGCGACCAGGAGCCCTGCGCCCCTTACAAAGTCTATGTGGAAGGGGAAAAAACCACCAATGATCGGCACGAATAGCACGCCGCCACCGACACCTCCAAGGACTGCAACGATTCCTAAAAGGAATGTGACAACAAATAAGATCAGAGGCCATGCCCACCACGGCATCGATGAACCCGTGACCGGGGTCTCTGCCGCTGAAGGTTCGGCGGTGGCAAATACCTGAGCGGCGCTGAACAATACTATCAACAAGAAAACTGCTAAAGACAGTAATTTTAAATTTTTTTCTAACATGACTTTTCTTCCCTTCCTCCTTTGAGTAACTATCTTATTCTTTCGAATTCTGTCTGGAATTTATATCTATCGCTTCTGCCCAGGAACCTTGTGTATCCGACAGGCGTATTATCCGAGCTTAGCAAGAGTCTATGGACGGCAAGCACCGGTACACCCTGGGTGATATCGAGATATCTTGCCGACTCTCCCCAAGCCTGTAGCACCTCTATGGTTTGTATCACCTTGAATATTTTTTTAAGCCCTTTTTCCTGAAGAATGTAATAAAGCGAGTCATGGGTAAAATCTATCTGTTCTATGCCGGGTAGCATATGGTAAGGAATGAATGATTCATCAAGATATGCCGGTTCCCCGTTGACGGTCCTTTTGCAAAGGACAAAATAAATGCTGTCTTCAGTCTTTAAATAAGCCCTTACGTCCTCAGGGGGAGCCTGGATTCCCTTAAACAGTATTTCCTTTTCAACCTTCACCTCCTCTCCAAACATTTCTTCCGTGAAACGAGTCCTCATTGAGAGCCCAACAACAGGCAGGACACTTGTCACGAACGTTCCCTTGCCCTGGAACTTCATTAGATAGCCGTCTGAAACAAGGTTGTTTATGGCCTGACGAACGGTTATTTTACTGACCGCATATTTTCTGCAAAGGTCCTCTTCAGTTGGGATTTTTTGTCCAAGGCCCCACCTTGACGCAGTAATCTCTTCGAGAAATATCCTGGTTAACTGGATATAGAGTTTTTCCTGGTTATACCTGTCAACTGTTTTAATCTGCAATACATCTGTTTCATTTTGCATCATAAACACATATTATTATAATGACATTATGATGTCAAGGAAAAAATGCATCTGCCCGAAGTCCGACACTATTTGGATTTAGGGTGTGGTATATTTTAAGAATTGCAAACTTTATCTTAACTTATAATCTTATACTTTAATAAATAAGGTATAATATATTGATTATGAATACAAAAATATTTGACGAGATAGAAGGCTGGTTCAACGAGAATCAGGGTGGCATAGCCTTAGCTGAGTGCTACACCGCTAAGATGGACCAGATTGTACAGGACATTTTCAACTCAGTGAATAAGGACGTCAAGGCAGTTCTTATAGCTACTGGTGGGTACGGTCGCCGCGAGCTATGCCCTTATTCTGACGTTGATATCATGTTCTTTGCCCTTAACAGGGCTGATACAGCGGCTGCAGAGCATATACTTTATAAGTTGTGGGATACGGGATTTGAAATAAGTCATTCTTTCAGGACGCCGGCGGAGTGCATCGAGGAGGCATCGAGGGACATGCGCACCAGAACTTCCCTTTTAGAAGCGCGATTCCTTGCGGGCGACAAAAAGCTTTTCGACATATTCAGGTCGCGGGTTTCTCCGGAGATCACATTCAGAAAACAGAAGGATTTTGTCAGGGAAAAATTGATCGAAATGGAAAAAAGGCATCTTAGTTCGGGCGATTCAGTATTTCTTCTTGAGCCCCATATAAAGGAGGGTGAAGGGGGCTTAAGAGATATCCACACCGCTTTCTGGCTTTCCAGGGTGGCACTGAAGATGGACAAATTCTCTGATTTTTCAAAACTGCTGGGACCACATGATTTCAGACGGTTCATAGGGGCTTATGATTTCCTTCTTCGCTGCAGGTTCGGACTTCACCTGGAAAGCAAAAGGAAAAATGACATCCTCTCTTTTGAATATCAGAAGAGCGTTGCGGCGAGACTTGGGTTTAAGGATTCTGTTAAGTTTACCGCAACCGAACGGCTGATGCGGTATTACTATCTGAAAAGCAGAATTATACAGGAAACAATGCGAAAGATTATGAGTGCATGCAGCAAGCCATATGTCCCACTCTTCAGAGACTGGAGGATCAAGAGGATAAATGACGATTTTTCCCTGTCCGGCGGGAATATTATAATGACAAAAGAGAGGCTGTTTGCCGGTCATCCTGACAAGATAATGGAGGCCTTTTACCTGTTTTCCAAAACAGGAAAAAAATTCAGCGATGGCACAAGAGAAAAGATAAGGTCGGCCCTTCTGCACATAAACAGAAGAACGAGACATTCGCCGGCGGCGGTCCATCATTTTCTGGAAATACTCAGGGGAGAGCGCGTATACGATACACTTAGGGAGATGCATGAGACAGGTGTGTTGGGGCGGTTCATTCCTGAATTTGGTGTCCTGAGACAACTGGTGGTCCACGAACCTTATCATATGTATACTGTCGATGAACATACCCTGCTCGCAATTCGTAACCTGGAGCGGCTCAGGACGACGCGTTTTCAAAACCTCGAGGAGTTCCACAGGATCATCAAGGACATGGAGCGTATAGACACTCTTTTGATGGCGCTTCTGTTCCATGATATCGGAAAAGCGGCTGGCAGGCACCATGAGGAGGAGGGATATAAGAGATTAAAGAGCATCATGGAGAGGTTCAATCTCGACATAAAGAAGAGGACGAAGGTAGAATTTCTTGTGAAAAATCATATATTGATGTCAAGGATCGCGCTTAAAATGGAAGCTTCCGACGAAGAAGTAGTTGCAATGTTTTCCGATGCAGTCGGCGATGCGGAAAATCTGGATGCAATATATCTCATCACGTACGCCGACATGTCCGCCGTCAACCCTGGGTTCTGGAATTCCTGGAAGGCATATCTCCTTAAAGAATTATACGATCACACAAGGAACTATCTATCCGGAACAAGGGAGGGCCGCGGCGAATACCTGGACGGTCTTCGTGCTCTTTGCCGGAAGGATGAATTACCGGGACTCATGAATTTCGTAGCTGAAATGCCTGACAGATATCTGTTTTCCACGATGAGAAACAGGATTATTGAGGATTACGGACTTGTGCTGAAGGCAAGAGAAAGCGGCTTCGCAATCCGCATCGATTCCGGACCTCACGAGGTTGCGGAGCTGTCGTTGAGCGCCGGCGACCGTCCAGGCCTTTTTTCACGAATGGTCGGATTCCTTTCCTCAAGAGGACTCAATATTGTCAGTGGCAAGATATTTACCGGCAGGAGAGGGAGCGTAATCGACAAAATTACTGTTTCAAACTGGAAAGACCTTTGGTGGGACGGCTTTGAGGAGGATTTATCCGAAGGGTTAAGAGGTGTTATCACAGAGGGCAAGCCCCTTAATGTTATAAGCAGTCCGGTGCGGACAGAGAGTCCTTTCAGCATTTTTGTAGAACTCGATAATGAGTTATCCGAAGAGTATACACTCGTCGAAATCTTTTCACCTGACAGACTTGGACTTCTGTATGACATATCTAATGTGATGTATTTAAACGGAGTGAATATTATTTCGGCCAGGATAAACACCGACCGCGGTCAAGCCCAGGATATTTTTTATGTGCAGTCAGAAAAGCACAAAATGGATTATATTAAAGCACAGCTGATTCTCTCTGAATTATGGACGATTTTAAAAGGAAAAACTTAAAAAGATTTGCCTTTCTGATCCCTATTGCGGTGATCATCGGGGTTGCTGCCTTCATTCTTCGCGGCCCGCAGGTCTCAAATGCCCTTAAGCGGCTCATTCTGCCGGAGATCGAACAACTCGTCGGCCGTAAGGCGGTCGCGCAAAAAATCTATATCAACCTTTTTCCATTATTTGTAGAAGCAAAGGGTCTGAAGGTATTCGATGAAAAGGGGGAACGCATACTTTTCGTCCAACGGGTCAAGGCGTACCTTGACCTGACGAGTATTGCCGGCAGGCAGATAAAGATACGGAGACTGGTGCTGAAAGAGCCGGAAATAACGACTGACCGCAAGCAGGCAATGGATATAGCTGCACACGTGAAGGACTATCTTGAAAAGGTAAGTGATACCGCTTTCAAGGTGAAGATTAAGGCGACTCAGGTGCAGAATGGAGGCATTCATTATAGCGATGATGAATACAAGACTGTTTCCGCTGTCGAGGGGTTCGATGGCGAGGTGTTATTAGGCGAGTGGGTGCGTGTGAACGCCTCACTTCGAAAGTTCGACGTTAAAAAAGAAGGCTGGCCTGCTTTGTCGGGAAATGGGGATGTTGGATTCTCCGTGAAAGACGATACAGTTCAGGTAAAGAAATTCGTAATAGGTTCATTCGGATCAAAGATCACAGGGACCGGTGAGTATGCCGGCGGAAAGGCCGACTTTAAGACAAATATCGACCTTCTTATGGAAACGCTTAAGAAAATCTTCGGGCTGAGGAAGACGGGCGCTGGAGAGGTGAGGGCGGGCGGGTATATCAAATACCTAAACAAGTTGATTACCCTGGACCTGAAGGTCGACGGAAAATTGTATCTGCAGACCCTGATGGAACTGCTCAATGTGAAGGAACGCATTGAAGGGCTGATAGATGTAAAAGGTTCTCTCACCGGTCCACTCAATAATATCAGGGCAGGCGGGACAGCAGTGATGACCGACGGGAATCTCTTTGATGTTGAGGTGAAGCGGCTGAAGTGCGCTGTTTCTTATGCAGACGGCCTTATGAGGTTCACCGATGGCTCAGGCAGACTTTACAATGGTGACGCGAAATTATCGGCATCGATAAACCTGCCTGTTGTCAGCTCATTTATGGTTGACGTAACCTTTAGCAACGTTGACAGCCGCCCACTGCTTAAACTCATCGGCTGGGATCCCGGCGTCCCTGCGGGGAAGGTAAACGGGACTCTTTTAACTTCCGGTGCGGACTTTAATCCCGAGGGCAGTTTCGAATATCGAAGCATTGAAAAGGGAAAGGACGTCCTTGGAAGGGTAAGAGACGTTTCCGGCAGTTACCGGATGACAGGTCAGTTACTGACTCTTGGCGGACTGAAATTGTCCACCGGCATTTCCAAAGCCCAGGGGGGCGGGACTGTTAATATCGGAGAAAAATCCCTTGATATTGACTTCGGGTTGCAGTCGGAGGATATCACTGATCTGACACTCCCTTACTATTCGAAACTGAGGGGGACAGGAGCGTTCAGGGGGAAGATAACGGGCACCTTCGATGATCCGGTCCTTGGAGGCCGGATAGATATCGAAAAAGCTGTCTTTGAGAAATATGCGGCTGAGAATATCGATGCGGACCTTACTTACAGGAAAGAAGCTCTTAACATAAGGGAGATGAGCTTAAAGGGCACGGGACAGGCTGCTGCACTCAGGGGGAGAATTACTTTTAAGGGTGCTAAAGAGCTTTTTGATCTGGCCAAGCCGGAATATAATCTTACAGCCTCTGTCGAAAATGCTGATCTGGAAAGATTCACAAAGATATTCTATCCTGACTTTAAGGGCTCCGGCAGGTTGACTTCCAGTGTAACAATCAGCGGAACAGCCTCACATCCTGATATCAGCGGGAGCGGATCGGCAGATCAAGCAACCGTTTTCAGTGCAGCCTTTGAGAAAGCTGACTTCAGATGGGTCTATAAGGACGACAGACTTTCATTTACGAAAATGAAGATTACCCGTGGGAAGTCGGCGCTCATGGGAGAGGCATCGATCGATACGAAAGGCAATTTTTCATATAGCGCATCCTCAGACAAGGTCTTCCTAAGTGACATTGTCCGGAGAGAGATCAAAGGTGATGCTGTATTTAAGCTGCAGAGCGAAGGGCACGGAACATTTGAAGATCCATCCGTCAGACTCGACGCCAGGATGGTAGAGGGCAAACTTAGGGGTAAATCTGTCGGAAGCGGAACAATATCAGCTTCAATAAAGGGCAAGGACATTGCTGTGCGGGCAGGCATGTTTGACGACAAGGTCTTGCTCAGCGCTAACGGCAGGTTTGAAAAAGAGATACCCTGGTCTGCCAAGATCGACATTCAGGGGGGGAGGTACGATTTTATCGTAAGCTCTTTTCTTAAGGACATCCCTGAGGACCTGATTCTAAGTATGAACGGCCAGGCGCTCCTCAGCGGCGACAGGGATCATATTGGGGGCAACCTTAAGCTGGAGAAGTTGGCCTTGTCGATGTATGGTTACAGTTTTACAAGTGAAAAACAGATAAGATTGGGTATCAAAGACACACTGCTGTCGCTTGAAAAAATGATCATGAGAAGCGGCAATGCATCTCTGAGCATAGACGGCAATGTCGTAATGGGGAAGAAATACAATATTAACCTGGAAGGCAGTTCGTCGCTTTCTCCGCTGAAGGGGCTCTCGGCAAGGGTAGGTGTATTGAGAGGAGATGCAGAATTTGTGCTGACCGTGACAGGAGACTGGGATAACCCGGAGATCAATGGAGGTGTTACCCTGGCAAACGGATCTCTCAGTCTGAAAGACTATTCTTACAGGCTGAGCGCCGTCAGCGGATATATGTATATGGATAATGACAGGATAGTGCTTCAGAAACTCGAAGGTAAACTTGGAGGAGGGGACGTAGACATCTCGGGCGTGCTCTATCTGAAGAAGTTCTCTCTCAAAAGGTTCTACGTAGAAGCTGCCCTCAGCAATATCAGCGTATCTCCATCAAATGAGTTCAATGTGAATTTCGGTGGCAATCTCCTTTATAAAGGGACGCCCGATTCCAGAATTGTCTCCGGCGATATTCAGGTAAATCGCGCAAGGTACAAAGAGAGGGTCGACTGGAAGAGTTGGCTCCTGAAGTCGAAGACTACGCCGAAATTCAAATCGGAGATATCAGGGCTGGAAAAAACAGCACTCAATATCAGGGTCACCGGTAAGGACAATATATTCATCGACAACAATGTTGCGCGCGCCTCTGTGAGCGCAGATATGGTCCTGAGGGGCTGGATCTACAGACCCCTTCTCTTCGGGAGGATTGAAACAACAGACGGCACCGTATATTTCAGAAACAACGAATTCAGGATACTTCACGCAAGCGTCGGTTTCTTTGATCCCAACAGAATCAATCCTGTTGTTGAGATTGCATCAGAGACCACAGTCAAAGGATACAGGATCAAGATGAACCTTGAAGGACAGCTTGATCATTTCAGCATGGCTCTTTCCTCCGATCCGGTGCTGAAGGAAATGGACATACTTTCACTGCTTACTGTGGGTCAGACGAGCACCGAAATAAAAGGGCTGGAGGGCGGCATAGGTGCAGGAGAGGCTACATCATTTGTAACTGGTAAGATTCAGGATGTTGTCGAAGAGAGAGTGAGAACTATTACCGGCCTCGACAGGATGCAGATCGACCCCCATGTATCCAAAAAGACAGGCACCGTTGAGCCGGGAGTGACTTTTTCAAAAAGGTTGCTGGGAGACAAAGTCTTTGTTACTTATACTACGCCTATCCACTCCTCTGAAGAGCAGGTCATAAAGCTGGAGTATATCCTTTCCAAAAAGATCTCATTGGTGGGGGTCAGAGATGAGAGAGGGATCGTGGGAGGGGACATCCATTTCAGGTTCGATTTTAAATGACATTGTACATGGAAAGATTTTAGACATGAAGGTGACAGCGCGTGTCGCCTTTTATCTTTTTTCATTTCTTTTGGCCTGCGCGGCAATCTTCCCAGCCGAATCCGGCGCAGTCACAGTTGGCAATGTAGAAATTAAGGGACTTTCTTTAATTAGCCGGGATGAATTCCTCGATATTCTTGGCATCAGGGCCGGTGTCGAGATCGATAGAGAGCTCGTCAGTAATGGCATAAAGCGCGCTTTTCTGAAGGGCTTTTTCGATGACATCATCATCCATGTGCCGGATGGGGAAAATCCCGTCGTCGAGGTGGAAGTGAGGGAGAGGGACTTTATAAGAAAGATATACTTAAAAAACAAAACCGGTATCAGCGATAAGACAATAAAAGACCTCTTTATCATAAAAGAAAATGAAGCGATGCGGCATGACATCTTCGAGCAGGCAAAGGCCCGCCTTAAGGAGAGCATCGCAAATTACGGATATCCTGAAGCCTCTATCGCCATCGCTACAGAGAATGCCGGTATGCCCCACAAGGTCAATATTCAGCTTACAGTCGACGGCGGCCCGCCTCTCCTCATAAGGAATATCAATATCGTGCTGCCCCCCTCCGATGGTTCTGCTACGGGGATCGGAACGACTGGGGTTCTGAGTGCGCTGAAGTTATCCCCTGGGGATGTTTTCAACAGGATGAAACTGGAGGAGGGTCTCAAGAACGTCAGGGAGCGTCTTAAGAAAGAGGGCTATTACAAACCAAAAGTAGGGCCATATTCGTACAAAGAGGGCGACCTCACTATCACGGTGGACCCGGGTAAGCGTTTGTCGGTCAACATTGACGGCAATAGTTCCATTTCCACAAAAAGCCTTCTGAAAGAGGCTGCTTTCTTCGAGATAGAAGACTTCCGGGATGAGGTTATCGGTGAGGCTGTTGACCGGATGCTGGCCCTTTATCATCAAAGGGGATATGCATTTGCCCAGATCGCCCCGGTAACAAAGTCTGACGCCCAGACGATCAATATTACTTTCTTTGTCTTTGAGGGTGAAAAGGTGAAGATAAAGTCAATCGAATTCTCCGGTGCGAGTATTCCGAATAAGGGGCTTAAAGATGTTATGGCGCTGTCCGAAGGAGAGGTCTATAACCCCGACCAGGTGGAAAAGGACAAGGATTTGCTGAAAGATTTTTACGGGGGCCTCGGCTATCTTGACGCCACAGTGAAGGAAATTATGGTCAGGGTCGACAAGGAAAAGCAGACGGCGCAGATCGTTGTGGAGATAGACGAAGGCAAGAGGACTGAGATTGGCAATGTCGATATAACCGGAACCGACGCGCAAACGAAGGATAAACTTTTGACATTGGCGGGCCTTAAGCCTGGTGACCCATACAATGAACTAAATGTCTCGGATGCGAGGTTCAAAATCCTTGATTACTACGCAAACTCCGGGTATATGAATGTGGATGTTACAGTTACAAGGAGTGTCGAAAATTATAAGGCGTCCGTTTTGTTTAAGGTTGTCGGGGGTGAAGAGAAGTTTTTTGGCAAAACCATTATTATCGGTAATCAAAAAACTAGGTATTTGGTTTTCAAGCGTGAATTGCTTTACAAGGAAGGACAGCCTTACAGTTTTCGTCTCCTGAGCGAAGAGCGTCAGGCGCTGTACAAATTGGGACTTTTTACCTCTGTCGAAGTGGAAACAATAGATGGCGAAGACAGCAAGAAGGATGTGTTGCTCAGAGTGACGGAGGGGAATGCCGGATCTGTGGATTTTGGCTTTGGCTATGCCGACTACGAGCACTTCAGGGGTTTTGTTGGTGTAAGTTACCGGAACCTGTGGGGTATGAACAGGGAGGGTTCACTCCGGCTCGAAGTAAGTTCTCTCCAGGACAGGCTGATACTTCAGTATATTGAGCCATGGTTTCTAGGAAAGAAACTGCCGTTAAGGACATTTATGCTTTATGAGTACAAAGCAGAACTTGATGTACCCACAAAACAGATTCTCTACAAGCTTCACCGGTATTCGATAACGGCAGGTGTGGAGAAGAAATTGAGCAATACCACGAAGACAGAATTTTATTACGAATTTTCTCTTGTGAGGACGTATGATGTGAAGCCTGATGTGGTATTGACGAAAGAGGACACCGGCACACTTGCGATTAGCGGCATTAAGCCCGCCATAGTATACGACACGAGGGACAACCCTATTAATCCAAAAAAGGGCGTCGTGGCCGGCATCTCGGTTAAACTTGCTACATTTCTTTTTTTATCTGAGGCTGATTTTGTCAAAGCAGAGGCTTACGGCAGCACTTTCCATACGCTCAGCAAGAGAATTACGCTTGCTCTTTCACTGAGGGGAGGTGTGGCGCGCGGTTTCGGCAGCGCTGTTGAGCTTCCGCTAGTTGAAAGGTTTTTTCTTGGCGGCAGGTCGACAGTCAGAGGATATGTCCAGGATGGGCTTGGTCCAAAAGGTCCGGACGGAACGACCCCCACAGGCGGAAACGCTTATCTTATGGGCAATATCGAGTTCAGGACTGACATCGGCAAGGGGTTTGGTCTTGTACCTTTTTTCGACTTCGGGAATGTCTGGGTCAGGGCAAGCGACATAAACCCGCTTCAGCTAAGAGGTACGACGGGCCTGGGACTGAGGTATGATACCCCGGTTGGGCCGTTGAGGGTGGATTACGGTGTGAAGCTGAGCAGGCAGACCGGGGAGAACAAAGGCGAGGTCCATTTCAGTGTCGGCCATGCGTTCTGAAGAAAGTGAACGGTGAATAGTGAATGGCGGAAAACCTAACGCAAAAAAAGTGGTCAAGTGTAATGTGAAAGGTGTACTGTGAAAACGATGAGAACGGATATGCGTTTAATAATTGTTGTTATTTTACTTTTCACTTTTTACTTTTCGCTTTGCACGTCTTCCGGTGCGGAGATTTACGACAGGGTAATTGCATCCGTCAACGACCAGGCGATAACTCTCAGTGAGTTTCAGGCGCAGTTCAACAATACAAAAAAGCTTACCCCCGACACCACCGAGGACGAGGTCCTGAATACGATGATTAACAGGCTGCTGCTCCTGAGAGAGGCGAAGAAGTATAGCATAGAAGCGCCATCCAGGGATGAGATGCTGAATGAATATATTGATCTTAAGCTCAGGGCCTTTATAAGGGTGGGTGAGAAGGATATTGAAGAATTCTATGCGGCCAATGAGGACAAATTTCGCGGCAAGGGCTATGAAGATTCCCGAGAAGAAATAGAGCAGTACCTCACCGAAAAAGACCTAAACGTCAAGCTAAAAGAGATGCTTAAAGAACTCAGAAAAAATGCGTATATCAGGACGCAGCTCAAACCAGATAAGTAGCGGATACAACTCTTATGTGTAGCGGATGGCAACTTCATACACAACCGCCGAGTGGTCGGCTGCGGGCCCTTCACCAAGGCAGCTGAGTTCCCCTTTCGTCGCCTTCCTGCGGTTTCTGATCATACCCGTTATCACCTGCGTGAGATCGAACCCGCCGCCGTTACAGTCCTTGCACAGGCAGTCCACCTTGAAATAGGCATAGCTTGAAGGAGAGAAACTGAAGGTCCGGAGCAGCGATCTTATCCCCTTTTGATTATATGTCATACTGATGTCGATGCCTGCAACCTCTGGAAAGTGATCCGCCATTGAGCCTGCATCAATCCTCTGTTGAATCTTACCGGTACGAGCTGAGTTTATTTTGTTATTCATGGCCCTCTCAAAGGGGACGCCCCTTCCGAAGAAGGGGCATCGTTTTTTTGCATTACAGTTTTACGACGTTTATAGCCTTGGGGCCTTTCGGACCTTTTTCGATATCAAAACTGACCTTGTCACCTTCGGCAAGACTCTTAAAGCCATTGCCCTGGATAGACGTATGGTGGACAAATACATCGGTGTTGTCTTCTGCAGTAATGAACCCGAACCCTTTGCTGTCGTTAAACCACTTCACGGTTCCTTGTGCCATTTTCTACCTCCTTATCTGTAAACTAAATCTTAGAAGGCAGCAAGAAAAAAGGCCACAAAGTCAAAAGTCTTTGTGGCCTTACAATCGCAAAAACTTCCAAAATTCCTTTTTAGGTTAGCATGCTATTCTTTCCCCTGTCAAGAAACCGAGAAAAAATACACGCAATTTTATGACGGCTGATATCTACCGCCCCGGAAGTGTGCCCTCCTGAATTCTCAAGTACATCCTGTTCTGAGCATTCCGGAAAAATAGAGCCTGTTAGGAAACCTTATCCTTGATTTTGCTGGTATAGTCTGCGGCGTAGTCCCTTACATCTTCCGCCATATCGGCAATCTTGCCTCTCATTTTTCTGCCTGAATAAGGGGCAAACAAAAGCGCCAGACCAGCCCCGACAATTCCGCCTACCAGAAACGATATGAGAACTGCCGCACCGTTATTGTCTTCTTTATGAAACATTGAAGTACCTCCTTGTGTTGAGTTTATTAAAGGGTATCATCAAGTTTTGCCAAGGTCAACCTGTGTTTATGTCTTTCAACTCCGGGGGGAAATCTGTTATATTCGATAATTGACGCAGGGAGGTGAAGATGGGTGTCCTTGAATGTATAGGCAATACTCCTCTCATAAAGCTTGAGACCATCAACAGCAATACGCATGTGACTGTGTTGGCCAAACTTGAGGGAAATAACCCCGGCGGCTCCGTTAAAGACCGTATTGCGTTTTATATGATCAGGGACGCTGAAAAGTCCGGCCTCATAAAAAAAGGAGATACCGTCCTTGAGGCAACGTCAGGCAATACAGGCATAGGGCTTGCCATGGTAGGCGCGGCAAAAGGGTACAGGGTAAAACTTGTTATGCCTGAATGCGTAAGTCTCGAACGCAGAAAAATCCTGGAGGCCTTTGGCGCCGAGCTTGTGCTCAGCCCGGGGAAGGAAGGGACTGATGGCGCGATAAGACTGGCGCATAAGATAATGGATGAGTCGCCCGGCAAATATTTTATGCCTAATCAGTTTGACAACCAGTCTAATGTGAAGGCCCACTACGAGACTACCGGAAAGGAAATTATCGTGCAGGCCGGCGGAGACATAGACGTGTTTGTCGCAGGCATGGGGACAACGGGCACGCTTATGGGTGCCGGGAAGAGACTGAAGGAGTTCAGGGCGGGTATAAAGATTGTTGGTGTCGAACCTCCGCTCGGACACAGGGTGCAGGGGCTTAAGAATATGAAGGAATCCATAGTGCCGAAGATTTATAACGAAGCGGCGCTGGATGGTAAAATAAGCGTCAACGATGATGAGGCATTCGATACTACAAGGCTGCTTGCCCTCAGAGAAGGTCTTTTTGTCGGCATGAGCAGCGGGGCGGCTGTTTTCGGAGCGCTGAAAATTGCTGAAAAGATGGGGAAGGGGAGGGTAGTCGTCATACTGCCTGACAGGGGGGACAGATATCTGAGTACGGCGCTCTTTACTTCGGTCTGCGCCAAATGCCCGCCGTGATGCGGATAGTTGCTGATTCCCGGGAGCCACGTTGTCCTGCTATCGGCTGATTCACGCAGTCAGAAAGTCCTAGTTTCGGGATATTTCTTCAGAGGGCATCAGGCAGGAAAGGATCATACTTACGAGGCTTATCACCAGGGCCCCCCAGAAGGCTGCCTTGAACCCTTCCACGTGAAAACCGAGATTAAACTCTCCTGAAAGCCACGATGTGAGCATGAGCATTAGTGCGTTTATAACGAAGGTGAACAGTCCCAGAGAAAATATCAGTAGCGGCAAAGTGAAAAGTTTAATAAAAGGACGTATGAAGGTATTGACGAAACCAAATATTATACCAACGATGAGTATTCCCCACCATGCCCCGCTATAGGCAATGCCGGGTACCCATTTTATCGCGAGCATAATCGCGATGGTGTTAATAAGCCACTTGATTAACATTTCCATTTAACTCTATAGTACCGAAATATTCTTAATTTCAATTAATTACTCTGCATATACTGCCATTTGTATTTTGTCATTCCCCGACTTGATCCGGGAATCCATGTGTTTGAGGAATTTGGTCAAGCCGGACAATGACAAATATTACCTTACAGGCAGAATTACAGGGGTGAAATGTCTTTGAGCAGCTTTCCCGAAGCTTTCGGGACCAGAAGAGCGAAAAGACTGTTTCTCCTGTATATATAAAAATTATTACAAGCCGTACTCCTTCCATCTCGAGTCGACCAGCTTTTTAATCTCCTCGGACATGAATATCTCTTCAGGCCAGTCCCTCATCATGCCTTCCTCACGTGTTTTCCTTGTTGCGTCGATTCCCATCTTGGAGCCGTACCGTGGCCAGTTCGCGGCGTGGTCGAGCGCGTCCAGGGGGCCGTCGGCAAACACTGTGTCGCGCTTCCAGTCGACATTATTGAGTACCCTCCAGGCTGTGTATGAGAGGTCCTGGACATCGACGTCGTCGTCAACCACTATGAGTAGTTTTGCGAACATCATCTGTCCCTTTCCCCATAGGCCGTTAATGATCTTTTTTGCGTGACCCGGATAGCTTTTCTTAATAGAGATGATCGCGAAGTTGTGAAAGACCCCTTCCATCGGCAGATTAATATCCTTTATCTCCGGAAAGTCGAGACGGATGAGTGGCAGGAAGATGCGTTCAGTGGCCTTCCCCATGTAACAGTCTTCCATCGGGGGCTTCCCTACGATAGTGGCCGGATAGATCATGTCCCTGCGGTGTGTTATGCAGGTCACATGAAACACAGGATAGGGCTCGGCAGGGGAATAAAAACCCGTATGGTCTCCGAATGGACCTTCTGTCCGGGTTTCACCGGGATCAATATATCCTTCGATCACCAGTTCGCTATTTGCGGGGACTTCTATGTCTGAGGTGATGCACTTTACCATCTCCACAGGGGACCTTCTGAGAAACCCTGCAAAGACCATCTCGTCAACGGCCTCCGGAAGCGGGGCGCTTGATGCATAAATCACGGCCGGGTCGCTCCCCACTGCGATAGCAGCCGGCATGCGTTTGCCAAGCCGACTGTATTTGTCATAGTGTCTGGCACCGTCTTTATGGATATGCCAGTGCATGCCTGTAGTTTTTCTGTCATATATATGTATCCTGTACATTCCACAGTTGGGACGACCAGTCTCCGGGTCTTTCGTAAAGACCATAGGCAAGGTAATAAAACGGCCTTCATCATCCGGCTGACCATCGTGGGGCCAGCATTTCAGGACAGGGATTTTGCTCAGGTCCGGATTTTCCTTCTCAACTACCTCCTGACAAGGCGCCGTCTTAACCTTCTTTGGGAAGTACTTGGAAAATTCTACCAGTTTGGGCAGAAGAGAAAGCTTTTCGATAAGACTCTTGGGCGGAGCCTGGTTAAGGAGGTCCTCAATCCTGTGTGCTATGTCATCAAGCTTGTCGACTTCAAGTGAGAGGCACATTCGCTCGAAAGATCCGAAAAGGTTTGTGACTATCGGAAAGGGAGAACCTTTAACTTTCTCAAAAAAAAGCGCCTTGCCGCCACCGGGCGATTTGCACATGCGGTCTGTAATTTCAGTTATTTCAAGAAGCGGGTCCACCTCAGCTTTAATTCGCACAAGATGGCCTTTGTTATCAAGCACTTTTATGAAGTCCCTTAAATCTTTATATGACATATTGCTTCCTCCTGGCCGATAAATAATTATAATAGCATAGCCAAAGAAGTTGAAAATAGCCGATTAAATTAATTTAGCTATTTATAATTAAACTAAAATCTTCTTGACAAGAAGCTATCTCCTTAATATAATTAAGAAAATTCCTTTAGCGGAGAGGTACGATGACAAAAGCCGATCTTGTTGACGCAATTTTTGAGAAGGTAGGTCTGTCTAAGAAGGAGGCCCAGGATATTGTCGAGATTCTTTTTGAGACGATGAAGCTGACCTTTGCGGAAGGAGAGTCAATAAAAATCTCGGGCTTCGGCACATTTAATGTTAGAAAAAAAATGGCCCGAAGGGGCAGGAACCCCAAGACAGGCCAGGACCTTGAAATTACGCCCAGGCGGGTGATAACTTTCAGGGTGAGCAACCAGCTTAAGGAAGAGATCGAAAAACTGAATGCATAAACCTGCTCCCGACAATATCAAGACCTCGTTGCCGCTGCCCGATAAGCTCTTTTATAAGATCGGCGAGGTGGGAAAGATAACAGGCGTGGAACCGTATGTGTTAAGATACTGGGAGACGGAATTCCACTTCCTCAGGCCCAGGAAGAACAAGGCAGGGCAGCGGGCATATGTGAAGAAAGATCTCGAACTGATATTGCAGATCAAGAAGATGCTGTATCAGGAGAGATATACAATAGAGGGTGTTAGAAAGAGATTCGGTGAAGGCATGCTAAAAGCGGTAGAACCAGAGATACCGCCCGACAAGAAAATAAATAGTTCCCAGAATCCCGCCGAAGTTATTGGATTCGTCAAGAAAAGAATCAAAGAGATTCTTGATCAATTGAAATAACCGGGGCGTAGCGCAGCTTGGTAGCGCACTCGCTTGGGGTGCGAGTGGTCGCCTGTTCAAATCAGGTCGCCCCGACCATACAACCCTTTGAGAAATCATGGGGTTATCTTTAGAAGCGGGGATAAATTCCCCGCTTTTTCGTTCGGTGGCCGTTCGGTAGCGCTCACCGTTCCTTCTTCGTGATAAACATTATTTTGATCTCAGATTGACTTTGATCCCATCTTGATTATGATATAAATCATAGGAGCATCGCAGGTCCACGTTCATAATAGGTACCGAATATCATACAGATGATACTGAGTAAAAAAATTCGTCGCTGGCGAATCCGGTCGAGGTCAATCATAGGGATGAAAAAGAAGGGAGGGATCCAAAGGAATAGACCTAAGCGATTGATAGTGAGGCGGAAATACGACGTAATGAAATGTGAACCCTTGAGAGGAGACAGTTGATGAAACATTTAAAAATTGTGTTAGTGATTGGCTTTATAATTATATTAAGCAACGCCGCTCCTGCAGCCAAACAAAAGAGCGCTTGCATAGATTGCCACAAAAAGGTAACACCCGGAGTTGTGGAGCAATACTTCGAAGGGAAGATGTCCAAAAAGGGGGTTGATTGCTCATCCTGTCACGGCTCAGAACACAAGAAAATGGACGATGCTAAACTCGCAAAGATGCCGACACCCGAGACCTGCGTAGGCTGCCACAAGAAACAGACCGACCAGTTTAAGGCAGGAAAACACAACCTCGCATGGATAGCATCCAGTTCGATGCCTATGATGGGTCATCAGCCCAAGGCTGTTGCCGGTGAAGGGTATAAGGGATGTTCGAGCTGTCATAAGATAGGTGTCCAGCCCGATGCGGTAAAGACCAATTATCGGTATGGCCATGCGCAGTGCGATTCATGTCATACGAGGCATTCCTTCAAGAGGTCGGAGGCTAAGGACCCCCGCGCATGCCAGACCTGTCATATGGGATTTGATCATCCCCAGTGGGAGATGTGGTCAACTTCGAAACACGGCACCATATGGCAGATAGAGGGGAACAAGTCAAAAAGGGCACCCACATGCCAGACATGTCACATGCAAAACGGAAACCACGAAGTCATGACCTCCTGGGGCTTCCTTGCGCTGAGACTCCCCGAAGATGACAAGGACTGGATGAACGACAGGGTTGCCATTTTGCAGGCACTCGGAGTCCTTGATGACAAAGGTACTCCTACGGCAAGGCTTGATCTTGTGAAGGCAGGGAAGGTCGCGCGTCTCACAAAAGAAGAGTTCCAGAAGGAACGAGACAAGATGATTAACACTTGTGGTCAGTGCCATGGGAAGGAGTATGCAAAAGGTCAGCTTGATGCTGCTGACATGGTGGTCAGGGACGTCGACAAGATAATGGCCGAGGCGATCAGACTTGTGCAGGGCCTTTATAGCGACGGGACACTTCAAAAGCCCGCTGACTGGGCATTTGCCCCTGATCTTCTCCAGTTCTACGAAGCGAAGAGCGCAATAGAGCAGGACCTTTACGTGATGTTTCTCGAGTACAGAATGAGGGCGTTTGAGGGCGCGTTCCATATGAACCCTGATTATATGCACTGGTATGGCTGGGCTCCGATGAAAGAGACGCTGCAGAAGATGAAGGACGAGGCCGGGAAATTAAGGGCCGAGAAGGCTGCAGCAAGGAAATAACGTAACTATTCAAGGGGGGGATATGCATATCCCCCCTTTAGTCAGTGTCTGGGCAGTTCGGCAGTTCGAAACTCTTCTTTATTCCAAAATTCTGGTTTTGCTGTGTGCTGGATGAAGTATGGTGCCGTCACGATCTTCGAAGCACGAGAAAAATCCACGTTGAGAGCCTGCCTCGGGAGAACAAGAGTGCCGCATAAACACAACAGATTGAATAGCGGCCTTGGTGCAAGGATTAGAAACGATAATTATTACTGTGGCGGAATGCCCACAATGAGGTGTTGTCGGTGGAAGCGAGACTAAATCCTTCCTCAAATGCCCCTTCGTTTATTAGGCTCTCTTATATAGCATGTTACGACCAGTATTTTGCGCTGGGATATCGGAAATCCAATCCGGCTTATCCGAGGGGATAACAGCATCGGTATCGTGAAGACAAGAAAGATTCTGAACGTACTCTACTATTTCAAGAAATTGAAACTCGCGTTAGTTACAGGAAGGACATCTCATTTTTCATCAGCCTCTCTGATCTGCGGGTAATTAACGTAATCGTGAGTGCATAAGGGGCAACAGCTAAGACTCTAACCTTATTTTTTGACCGGCAACCATGGAGAGGTATGCCGCGCAAAACTCCGCTAATGATACAAAAAAGAAAGACTCCCTACCTCAGTAGGATTCATATTTGACAAGCCGTTTGTTATAAGAAAGGTAAGGAAGGAAGTTAGTCTAGAGGGGCCTAGGAATATCCGATCCAAGGAGGCTGAAATTGGGAAAGATGGGCAGTAAAGGAGGACCGGCAAGTCCCTCCCTCTTTCTTCTATGCCGGGCAGCAGTATCAGTTTTACGGAACCATGTATCTTTTATCCGAGAATTGAGGATAATCACGGAGAAAGATAAAGTAACCGTTTGTTCCAGACGACTGCAGTCCGTCGAAGTCATCGAGGATAGCATCAATGTAGCGGGGAAAGTTTCACCAACTAACTTTTGGGTGATGTCTGAAAAAGAGAATAAGTGGATACTAAAGCTTGTCGAACTTGACGATCCCCACATTGGTGTTTTGCCACTGATAGAACTGACGTGGAACTAATAATGCGGCCCGTTTTTTTGTGTGAGAAGATATGTATGACTGCGAACGAGATTATAGAAATAGTAAAAGAATCCAATCTGTGGCCGCCGCTCACAGAAAAAGAAAAGCAAGAAGTAATCAAGCATGCCTTGATGATCAGTCAGCCTTCCCCGGAAGAACATATAGAGGATATAGTCGGTGAAGTCTATTTGGGATCTTAAATTGCAATAGTCAGCATTTGCATTGACACCTCTTGTAAACCCAATTGCTGACTTTCACTTTCCTTTGGAAGTCCGCGCTCCCCGCTTATAGCCCAGGCCGAGAAGTCCACCGACCTATTCGTAGGTGTTAGATATTGAAACTGTTGCGGATTATCAGTGCGGACATTTAAAAAGAAAGGGCTAGAAGATGTCCCTCGCCCTCGATAAAATTCCGTACTAATTCTGCCTTATCTCGGCTCTTCTTATATCCTTACCCTCGCATCAGGTTGTGGCTGAAAACGGAGCTTGGATGTTGGTTGAGAGAATACGAGAGCCCAGCACTTTGCCAAGCTCTCAGATCCAACTCCTTTGCCGTGAGCAGAGGCTAACAACCGTTAGTCGGCTGATCTAACCTAACAGCAATACACATACCATTTCCCCCCATAAAAATACCAAAAGCATGTAGGATTTCGATGGGTTGCAATTATCGTTCCCTCATTAACAGCTATACCGAGGTCGCTCAGGTCGATGTCACCTAGTATTGCCGCTTCGGTCTTACCTTTATGTGTTGCGATAACTCCGCCTTTACCGTCAGCTTCGAATTCAACGGTTTTCTCTTTAAATGTCTTTGCTTTTTTTGGCATAATTATCCTCCCTTTCTTTACTTAACCATTAATGTTTCCTCTCTGCTGCCATATCAGTTCTAACCTGTGCTATCACCTCCAGCTGACCACCTCCTTTATATACAACAAAATATATCTATAAGGCAAAGGTGAATTTAAAATAGACTGTGCGTTTCGGCTGTATCAGCGGACTCACCGGGTCTGTGTCCTGATATCTGAAAGACTTGTCAAAAAGGTTCTTCCCAATAATTGAGACGATCCCACATCGTTTAGGCAAGCGGTAGTTGACAGAGGCATCAACTATCCAGAACGAATCAGCACCAGGGATGGACATATTCTCTGGCGTGAGAGCAGACTGAACAAGGACGGCTCGTGGCTGAAACCTTCCGTTTTG
This sequence comes from Candidatus Sulfobium mesophilum, assembly GCA_900302705.1. Lineage (GTDB taxonomy): Bacteria > Nitrospirota > Thermodesulfovibrionia > Thermodesulfovibrionales > UBA6898 > Sulfobium > Sulfobium mesophilum. The sequence continues at coordinate 12,104 of OUUY01000130.1, read as the reverse complement.
ATTTACGTATGTTGCTTTCAGTGCAGCGCCAAAGCCCGAAGGGTGGAAAAAACTGATACCCAAGGGAAAGCGATGAGTCTTAACGTTTTTTATTCCTGAAATGAAAGTGGAGCCCCTATCAAGTTGTTCATAGAGGTATTCAGCACTCAACGCTAACCAGGGATGGGGAGTCCAGTAGAGATATGCCCGTCCCTCATATTCCTTCCAATCTACTAGTTCAACAGAGGTTACTGGGGCTGCAGGCGGGGGTGGCTGGTTTATTACTTGGGCAGGTACCTTCAGATCTCTTTGGTAATATTCAATGCCCCCGTACAGATCCTTAGAAAATTTCTGATCCACGGCTCCTCCGAAGACCCACGCCTCCGTGCCGTCTGCGTCATCAAAGAACTGATTGAAGCCCGCCACCTGTGTCGGCTCAAGCGTCTGACTCGTAACCAGCATCCTCTTAAGGGTTCTGAATAGGGCAGCACGTATTGTTGTCGAAGGTAAGGGATTCCAGGTCAGCCCAAGCTTAGGATTAAATTGGCTCTTGTCAACAAGGTCACCCTTAAAGAAGTCTGCACTTCCTCCAACCGTTAACACTGCGTTTGCAAGATAATTAATCTGGGAGTAGAGATAAAGATTAGTATGCCGGACATCTCTTCCCTGCATCTGCGAGATTTCAACTGGCGGAGCCGGAGGCGGCAGGAGGATTGTTACTACACTACCGTCGTTGATATCTGCCTTGAAAAATCCGGCGCCGCTTATAAGGGTAAAGCGGGCCCTGCGGAAAATATGTTGAAACTCTCCACTGTAACTATCCTGATCAGTGTTTTGTTCAAGCACATTGGGCGGAGTATCAACGGGGATGAAAACATTGTGTAGACTCGTCTTTGTATTCTGGTAGATAAACGAACCAATCAGATCAGACCCGGGAGTAAAAGCATGATGGAAACCAAAGCGTAAGGACCTGTCCTCTCCTTTCTCGCGAGAGTTTGGAGAAAAATCTTCAGGAAAGAAATTGAGTCTGAGATCGCCGTTTTCAGTATCCCTATATCTGAATTCAGTCTGGATGCTTGTTTTTTCCGAAAAGCTGTATTGGGCAAAGACATCATAGATATTCTGCTGCTGGTCATTGTTTGCGCGAAAGCCGTTCGTCTCGTAATGGAACTGTCCGAGGCTGAAAGATAACTGTTTGTATACGCCGGAGACTATGGCTTCTTCTCCAAAGGTGCTGTTGCCGCCTGCAACACCGCTTAACTGCAAGGCAAGACGATTCCGATTAAACAAAGGGTTAAACTCATTATATCCAGTGTCCAAAGGTTCTGCACCTCTCAGAAGAAAGAGGTTCGCCTCCCCAAGAATGGGCTGAACAGGAGTGATGTTAACGGGCTGGAGCAGCTGAGATTGAAGCAATTCGCTTACTCTTGCGATCTCGTGCCGGGGTAAACTACCGTATGTGTCAGACAGAAACCTGTGGCCAGAGAAGTTAGCCGGATCTGTATTTACCGACCTCCAGCCTTCCACAAGGCCCGCCTGCTGAAAGCCAAGGTCGTTATAGATTCTGGCAAGACTCGCACTCCGCGCTGCCAGGTCTGAATCAAGTAACAGGCGCGACCGATAAACTTCCCGATTGTCGTTGAGCGAGATTGCTTCCTGCAAATCATGAAGTGCTTCCACGGGACGGTTTATACTCTGCTTCAGAATCGCATCATAGAAGAAAGGTGTTGGATCTAAAGGATCAAGGTCTCTAGCGACGCCAAACTGGTTTGATGCCTTCTCTCCCCGTTTCTCCTCATAAAATGCCTTCCCTAGATAGCTTCGGACAAGGGAGTTGTTGGGGTCGAGGCTGGCAGAAATCTCAATCTCCTCTCGTCCATCTACAAGTTCACCATCCCTTATCTTCGCCAATCCCAGACCGAGCCTTGGCAGGGGGTCTGCCTGATCCAGCTCAATCGCCTTTTCAAAGGCCCCTCTGGAGGTTCTTGTATCTATCTGAGCGAGGTAAACAAATCCCAAGATGGTCTGGGTTCTCGAGACATTAGGGTCGAGGGCAACAGCCTTGTTTGCAGCCTTTAGCGCCTCGCTGAGATGACCCCCTGACATCCATAACTCTGCAAGACGTGCCCATGCCAGTGCATTTTTTGGGTCAAGCTTCGCTGCATCTTTAAGACTCTCGAGAGAACCATTAAGATCAAGATGGGCCTGAAGCGCATAGGACAATGCGATGCGCGCAGAAGACGAACGCGGGTCAGCTTCTACTGCCTTGTTCGAAATACTGAGCGCCTTGGCTCTTTCATTCAGAGCAAGTGCAATGACTGCCTGAAAAGCCAGGGCATCACTATTATTCGGAGACTCACTGAGTATCTTTTCGATCACTTTGCCTGCCTCATCAACGCGGCCCACAGAGAGGAGGGATGAGACTTCTCTTTGCCATTCGGCCTGGGGGGCATAAGTGATTACAGGATAATAGAGTGTCCACTGGACAGTATCCCGTGGTCGCAACATCATGCTCACAAAAGGTGCCCGGCCTTTTTCCGCCACTGCTGAGTGACCGCTGCTCAGCATTATACTCCCTGCCTCATTTGAGGCAACCACCTGTCCCTCAAACACCGACAGGATGGACTTATCCTTCTCAACACTCACAAGAAATTCCGTACCCTCCACGGTGCCATTCACAAAAGGTGTTGCTACTTTTAAACTTCTCGGAATACGGCTAAAGAAATGCACAATTCCTGTTATGAGGTCAATCACAGAGGTCTTTTCTTCTTCAATTTCAGAGAATGTGACGGAAGTGTTCTGATCAAGTCGGAGAGTCGATTCATTCATAAGGAAAATGGCCGCCCTGCTCTTTTCCTGAACCCTGATGGTATCGCGGGGACAAAAAACATCATTCAATCGAACAGCCTGCCATCGCGTTTCACCATTTCTTCGTACTTCGACTCTTCCCTGGACTGAAACGGCTTTGCCTACCCATCGTGTGCAAGCCTCGGCAGCCGCATGAGAATGAGAAAGAAGAACTATTACGACACTTAACACCATGAATACCAGGAGTGCACAACTCTTTTTCTTCACTTTCCTCCCCCCAAGGTTTTGCTTCCTTTATCCACAGAGTTTTAACGTCTTCTCAATCATTTCTTATCCATATACACTTCCCCGTCCCACGCATTACTAGGAGGATGCATTTTGTATTGCTCACAGAGCTTGAGATAAAACCGTGAAGGCCCGTCTTCACCCCTGTTCTTGATGCATACATAGAATTTCTGTATAGCCTCATCCCATGACTGCCTTCGGAATGAATCGAGTGCATCGGCAAAAGTCTTGCAGATTTTCCTTTTCTGCGTGTTCACTCCATCTGTGCGACAGAGCAATTCATGTACGACGATAGGCTTTGATTTTCCAAGTAAGAGAAATTTTCCCAACTCCCTTGTCAGGAACCCTTCCAGGTGACTAATTACGTCTTCAGATACTAATATCCGCGTGCCAAGATATTTATTAAGACCTTCTATCCTTGTTGCGGTATTAACGATGTCACCGACGGGACGATACTCGTAGTGGTCAGCCGCCCCAATATGCCCGAGAACTATATACCCTGAATGGAGACCGATGCGGGTCGGCAGAGGCGAGGTATCGGATGATTGATTAAAATGGTGCACCGCCTCTGCAATATCAAGCGCTGCGAGGCACGCTTGATCCTTCAGGGCGGAATCAGGGTTTGCAGTAACCCATATGGCAAGCATGGAATCTCCTACAACGTTCGCTACGACTCCGGTGTGCTTTTTTATGGGCTCAAAAATAGTTGCATAATACCTGTTCATGAACCCGCTGAGCTCCTTTGGTTCCATGGTTTCAGACAAAGCAGTGTATTGCTCTGCGTCAGTCGATAAGCAGATCCCATAGGCAAGTTCACTGTCTGCCTTTATCTCTGCAATATTCTTGGATAGCCGGTCTACGACCCCATCGGGCAGGTAATATCCAAAGGCCTTTCTAATACGATCACGCTCTTTATTGGAGTCCTTATACTTCAATGATACTGCACCAAAGAACGCAAAGGATGTCTGAATAAAGAGGGGTATTACCACTGGGTACCAGGTGCCGCTCACCTTGAACCTATATTCTGCGAAGAAGAGATATCCCGCACCCAGCCCTACAATGCTCATTGCAGCGATTGCAGCAGGAAATTGACGACATAAAGATCCTATTAATATTCCCCACATCATTATGATCGCAAGACGAGTCTCAAATCCCAGAGGCTCAACATGTTGATTAGTCAAAAGGTTGGCGAATGCCGTTGCGGCAATCTCTACTCCGCTGATATCCAGTCCATTCTGTTGTGAAAAAACGGTATAGAAGCCATCTTTTTGTCCCGCGCGGTAGAGTTCTGAATGACCGACGAAGACCGCTTTGCCATTTATATCAGGTTGCTTCGCGCCTATTGCCTCACGCCCATCTGTCGACACTATCTGAAAGTAGGGGACAGTGGTAATAGTGCGAGGAGGGCCGTAAAAATTCAGGTATCGGTTGTTTATACCGTGGTACATTGCAATTAAGGATCTTATTCTATCTTTCTTCGTCCCAGCCAGAGATACTCCCCCGGATTCCAATTCCTTAAGCATTCGTTCCGCGATTAGGGGATCGTATTCAAAGATTTCCTTCAAATCTCGAACCAACTTCTCGATGCTCTTCGCTCCAACTACGGCATTTTTGTCCCGAGGGAGTTTCATGGTCTTCGAAGGAGCGACTTTTTCCATTAGGCGTCTGAATTCGTCATATATCCCTAAGTTGAAGGCCTGGCATGCCACTACGGGCAATGATGGGAGACCGCCTGCCCCCGTCTTAAATGTCCAATACTGGCTCACCCTGACAGGTACTTTTGGGAGAGGGAAAGGTGCTATGCCCAATGCGGATTGTGCAAGTGCGTCATTGGGAGGCACCAGTCTTTCGATAGTGAGATCTCCCGCACTATTTTTTCCTTTAGCTGTTAGAGGAAGGTTCTCACCCTTGAGGTATCCAGAAAGAACGACATTCCCGGCTTTGCGTATTGCTTCCGAAAATGCACGATCTTCATCGGAGGCCTTGGAATCCTCGAAGAAGATATCGAAGGCAATCACCTCTGCGCCTTCTCTAGCTAATCTTTCAGTAAGGCTTGCGTGGAGTTGATGTGACCACTTTCTGGGGTCATCAGGAAGACTAAGAATATTCGCGGATTCCTTGTCTATGCTTACGATTATGACATCCGATGGGGCTTGTCTTGTTCCTCTCAGTGTGAACAGTAAGTCAAGGCCTAAGTTTTCTTCAAGGCTGAGTCCGAAGGGGAGTAGGCTCACTGCCAATCCAACTATTCCTGTGAGAAAGCCTAGGAGTACTGCCTTAGTAAAATGAAACCTCACGAGAATGTTCCTGAAGTAAAACTTGTTATCACCCGGATAAAGCTTTCAAGTAGGTTCTTGATCCCTTTCCTGAACATGCCCTCGGTGTTATCCCCTTTAGTTTGACTCTACTAACAGGTCACTATACAGTGTCTTCTCCTCGATGATGTCATCATAGCATAGTGGGCAATTCTTGAAAAGGAAAAATCTCAATGAAGCAAGGCGACACCAAATCGCCCTCTGAGCATATCATGGCAATAACTACTAAAAGCCAATTTGGCAAAATAGAGGAAATATTGTCATATTGGTTACCTAGACTAAAATCAGCAATGGCTTTTATAATAAATTTATTTGGACGGAGTGAATGGAGATAAAGGTCCTTGGATGCTCAGGCGGTGAGTTCCCCGGGAGTAACGCTCCGGCGTTTCTCCTGGACGATGAAATACTTTTTGATGCTGGAAGCCTTACGAATGTGCTGGATGAGCAGTCTCAGATGAAAATAAAGCACATCTTTATTACCCATGCTCACCTCGATCACATTCGGGGGATCCCGTTTCTAGCGGACAACATAGTCACCAATAATATCGACCACCGCGTCAATGTCTTGGGCATTCCTTCGGTGATAAAAACGATCAAGAAACACCTCCTCAACAGCGCGGTCTGGCCGGATTTCACGGTCATTCCCCGCCCTGATGATGCGATTCTCAAGATGGTCGCGCTTAAAGCGGGCAAGCCGGTGAAGATCAACAGTTACACTGTAACTCCCCACCCTGTCCATCATACAGTGCCGGCGGTCGGCTATCTCGTGGAAGATGCCGGGAAGCGACGATTTTTCTACACGGGCGATACCGGCCCCAATGGGGAAACATGGCGGGCGCTGAACGATACGCAGATTCATTGTCTCATAATAGACATCTCGTTTCCCAACGGCATGGAGGAGATGGCAATAAAGACAGGCCATTTAACTCCTCGTCTATTAAAAGAAGAACTCCTCAAGATGCGGCATATGCCTGAATATATCTATGTCATGCATCTGAAGCCGAAATATTTTGAGATCATCAAAAAGGAACTTGATCGACTGAAAATAAAAAACCTACGATTACTGGCAGATGGGGACACAATTGAGATATAGACCAAGCAGAGTTCGCTCTGACCAGTTTTACCCTTGAACATAGAGGGCTTTTTTGAAAGAAGCGGGGAGTTTATCCCCGCTTTTTCGTTCGGCAACTGTTTGATGAATTATCCTTCCAACACATATCCCCGTTGAGGCTGTTTACCTCAGTGTACGAAATCTACGGGAATGACGCTCTCCAATATGCAAGGCGCAGTTAATGGCATGCATCTGTAAGGCAATATTGACAAGACCATCCCATATGATAAGATTTTGGGTATTGATAAGGCATGAAAGTCGCACATCCTAAATATGGAGCAGAGGAGGTTTCATCATGACAAGCAGAGCAGTCGGTTTCTTCCTGTTGGTTTTGTTGACATTGCCAGCTGTGGTATATGCAGTGTCGGAAAAGGATTTCGAGGTTCAGACGACGCAGGACCTGATCAATTTGTGCACCGCAGCGACGGATGATCCTTTGTATCCTCATGCCGTCAACTTCTGTCACGGTTATTTGGTGGGGGCATTTCAGTATTACCAATCATCCACTTCGGGTCCAAAGGCAACCAAACTGGTCTGTCTGCCGGATCCAGCACCGTCTCGAAACACAGCCATCAAAATGTTCATTGATTGGGGCAAGGCCCATTCGCAATATATGAAGGAAAAACCGGTGGAGACTGAATTCAGGTTCCTGATGGAAAAGTGGCCGTGCAAACCCTGACGCGACCAATGAACAGTAATTTCAAATTAAACCCAAGGAGGAGATCATGAAGAGCATTACAGTCGTGGTTATTCTGGCCTTTTGCATAGTGGCTATTGGGTGTGCGGGCATGTCGGACACCCAGCAACGCACATTGAGCGGGGGTGTCATCGGAGCCGGCGGAGGAGCCGCGATCGGGGCAATAGCTGGCAACGCGGGCTTGGGAGCTGCGATAGGCGCCGGTGCCGGGTTGGTTGGCGGCTATCTTTATGACCAGAATGAGAAATCAAAAGAGTCCGCTTACAAGGAAGGATATAAGGCCGGTCAGCAGGGTCGGTGATACACAGGAAAGCACCTTGAGAATGTCTTTGAGGGGGAGATATTTCTCCCCCTCAGTCGTAAAGAGTCATACGATCCACACAGGATGCTTCGCCGCTATATTTTACCGAGAAAAGCCGTAATGCAGCCAAGTTACCTCAACGCTCTTTTTTTCTGCCTACCAGAGACCTGGCAATAAGCGATAACGCACCGAGGCGACGTAGGCAGGCCATCCGTTATCTTTAGAAAGTATCCGCTCCTCGGCATGGATGCGGTAAAGAAGGGATGCCCACCCCGCCGTTACTAGCATCAATGTGCCGAAATTCCATTCCTGGAGGTTGTATCCGATGTCCGCAATCATATAGGACAGATACATAGGATGCCGGACGAACCGATAAGGACCTCTTGTCACCAGTCCTCGCAATGCCGGCCGGACGCCGAATCGTCTGCCCAAGCTGAGGAGAGTGGCGAGGCTCAGGCATGCCCCGAATGTCACAAGGACAAGCCCTCCCTCAAACCATGCTAAGTCGCCGGACGTCCGCCGAAGATATATCACCTGTGCGTACGGATAGGCATAAGAGACAAAGACAGCGATGCTGGAAGGCAGTGAGTAATCTACGGCCTCAGGTCTGCGCCTCATGAATGAGATCCCCAGAACCAGAAGGTTCTGAGAAACATAGATCCAATCTACAATAGAGAAAGCGGGCGTAAGGAGAAAAAGGAAAAAGAGCTCTGCCGATGTGACCCCGAACAGGAGAAAGTCGGCGAAACGTCGCCTGGATATTCCAAAGACATGCAGCCTCATTTTAATCATCCCGGAGTATGAACGTTCAGACAAAAATACATTCGAATCTCCAAGTATTTTAACAAAGAGCGCTTTTGAATGTTACAGAAAGGATCTTTGCCTCTTGGCTCCATGACTATCAGGGAATTATCGGATGGTGAACCTATGGTATCTGCTGCTCCGACAATCCCCGGTGTCTTCTCCTAAGCAATACGGCTTCTTCGAGCCGTGAGGCTATCCGCGCTATAGCCACCCAATCGTGTGTCACGACGTCTTGGGAATGAGCAAGGTTATTCCGGAGCGACTCAAGATTTTTTATATTCTTTTTTGCCCTGCTTTTTGAATCAAAGCCGAGCAGTTCAAGGACTTCCTGCTTCTCAATCAGTATGTGTGCCTTGTCGGAGAACTGCAGGCAGTCGATCAGACTGCTCTGCTGGGAACGACGATGCCGTTCCTGCTGCAGTGCAACAGCTTTTTCCATGCGGCTTGCAGAAACGTGGCGTTTCCACGCATCATCGGGGAAGTGCTCAGAAATCAGGCGCACGAACTCCAGTTCAGTCAGCGTAATGATGCCGAAGAGCCACATGCGTGCGACAGGCTTGTTAATGCATCCCCGGTGGATGTAACCTACCACTTCATCAAGCAACGAGACAAAGGCATAGTTATAGAGAGTCAGTATGCGGATGACCTCTGTCAATGACTCATCTCCCGAGACGACCTGTCCCGAACGAAAAGGCCGCAGTTGCTCACCACAGTGTCCTTCCGTCAGGTCATCCCTTCTGACGTATCCCTGAATCAGCCCTTTAACCCTTACGCAGACCACATCGAGATAATTCTCCTCCATAATCCTGAGCACTTCGGTTCCACTTTTCTCCCTGTCAAAGGAGCGCATCGGGTCAGCCACATCCAGAGCAGTGAAGGAATCGGCATAGTGACGGAGCACATGCTCGGGTATTATCGTGCTATTCCACGACCGTTCAGGAGGGATTACAGGGGCATCCTCCGGCGCCAGCACCGCACCAAGAAGGCGGGAGCACTCATCATGGGTTCTCATTGCCTTAGGGTAAAGGTCCGCATTACCCTCTTGCAAGACCTCCAGGAGCCTCGCCATCTCCCTAAGATACACACTGGCAAAACGCTCGTCATTCCTGCAGATGTCCTGGCAGTTGTCTATGAGGTCGGCTAATTTTACTTTCTTTGCCCTTGAGTTGGCCTTCGCCAAGTGCTGCCGGTCCATCTCCTTGCGTACAGCACGGTTGCCGAAACCCGGCCTGCTCACATCTGTAAGGGACTCCACAAGAGCGGCCACCGGTTTGCCGAAGGCCTCTTCGATGTTCTCAACGGTGGCTGGGGTGTCCTCGACAACGTCGTGCAGCCAGGCTGCTGCGACAGTCTCCGGGTCATCAGTGACTGACTCAACCAAGGCGGCCACATTCTCAATGTGCGTTGTGTAAGGCAGCCCCTTATACTTTCGGCGATGACCGATGCGATCATGGGCATTGACCGCAAACTCCCGCGCCCGCTTAACTAGTCCTGCCGATGAATCCTTATCATATTTCATCTGTTTTTCACCGCTGCCTCATTCTGAGATGTTCCATCCTAGTTAGCTTTTAACATAGATGGAAATAATTATCAAAATATAATTTTACGACTGCCCCGATTTCGCCGTATTTCCCGGACAATCTTTTGTTCTGGTCCGCGATGCATTTCTGTCCAGGTTTTCTCCTTTTCACAGCATTGTATATAATAAGAAAGTAAATCGAGTTTCGGCCATGGCGGCAAGCGGTTCAGTGAAGCCGTTTCGTGGTAATTATAAAGGAAGGAAAAAATGATGCCAGGACCGAAGAATAAAAGTGAAACGAAGCAGCATCCGGGGGAACAGGGAAGGGTGAAGGGCGATTGCAGCGGCGGAAAAGACGGGACTTCCGTTTCAGGCGGCGGGAGGCGATGGAAGGTGGATCGTTCCTTCGTTGTCCACGCCATTAACGCCGCGGGCACCCTCTTCAGCCCGTTTCTGCGGCGGGGACTCTCTGAGGAAGGGCTCATCGAATCAGCACGCCGACAGACCGGCCTTCATGACTTCGGTGCCCTCTCTCTTCAGGAACCCCTCAGTCGGCTGGTCAATTCACTTGAGACCGAGGCTGGTCTTAACCCCATGGGGCGTCTGGCAGTGCGGGAGGACATGGTCCGTCTACTTGCCAATAATCTTCTGATGGTAGAGGACCGAAAGCGCAATTCCGCAATCGAAGTGGAGGAGATACGCCGCCCTATCATCATTACCGGTCTTCCCCGCACAGGGACCACATTACTCCATAGCCTGCTCGCGCTGGATCCTGCAAGCAGGGTGCCCCTGACATGGGAGACGATGTACCCGTCACCGCCGCCAGACTCCGCAACGTATAATACGGACCGGCGGATCCGGCGGGTGGATGGCCAGATTCGCTGGTTCCGTCGCCTCGTAAAGGGTTTTGAGAGGATTCATCCGGTCGGTGCGCGGCTTCCTGAGGAATGCCTGATCATCTTTAGCCACTCCTTCCTGAGTTATCAGTTCGAGACAACCTATCGCCTGCCGTCATACCTTCAATGGCTCGAAAGCCAGGATCTGCGCGACGCCTATAAGGTGCATTACAAATTCCTGCAGCATCTGCAGTGGCGGTGTCCCGGACAGCGCTGGGTCCTCAAGGCCCCGGCTCACATGTTTGATTTCGAGGCGATGTTTCAGTCGTATCCTGACGCATGCGTCGTGATGACCCACCGTGATCCCGTTGAGGTAACAGCGTCTAACGCGAGCTTGACGGCTACGCTCCGCAGCGCATTCAGTGATAACGTCGATCCCTTCGAGGTGGGGCCCGAATGCAGCCTGAGGTGGGCCGGGGCGATCAACAGGGCGCTTATTTCACGTGACCGTGGCTGTGCGCCCGCAGAACGCTTCGTTGATCTGTATTACTCTGACCTTGTCTCAGATCCTGTCGGCGCGGTCAGGAAGGTTTACAGGAACTTCGACATTCCGTTGCCGGACGACATGGAGGAGAGAATCAGAGGGTTCCTCCTTCAACATCCCAAGGACCGGTTCGGGAAACACCGGTATGAACTGGAAGAGTTCGGTCTGAACCGTGAAGAGGAAGAGAGAAGATATGCATCTTACCGGCAGCGGTTCAGGCTTTGAGCAAAGGATGCGTTGGCAGGTCATGCAGTTTCAATCCGGAGGCCACATGCCATTCTTGACTGACGCGAAAGTTTCGTGATATAAGTGCTTAGCATTATGGTAGATTTTCATTTGGGGGTTTTAGTATGACTTTTGACATTCGCGAGATGATGCACCGTTCTCAGGGACGGCAGCACTCGCTCCTCTCGGACTACATCAACCCGCAGATGGCGAAGGTGCTCAAGACCCTCGGTTTCGATCCTGTATATGTGCGTGGAAAGGGCGCTCATCTGTGGGACGACAAGGGCAACGATTATCTTGACATGCTTGCCGGCTTCGGCGTTTTTGCGGTGGGACGTTCTCATCCGCGGCTCAAGGAGGCGATCCGTCAGTTTCTGGACCTGGACAGCCCCAACCTGGTGAAGATGGGGACCCAGCTCTTTGCAGGTCTTCTCGCCGAAAAACTCGTGGAAGAATTTGCGCCAAAGGGACTGGACACTGTTTTCTTCTGTAACTCGGGCGCAGAGGCTGTCGACGGCTCACTGAAATTCGCCCATGCTTTTACCGGAAGAAAAAGGTTCGTTTACTGCGACCACGGTTATCATGGCCTGACCCTCGGTACCCTTGCGGTCAACGGCTGTGAGGAATTCAGGGCCGATTATGAGGCGATACTGAACTGGGGCACGGAGATACCCTTTGGT
>OUUY01000021.1 GCA_900302705.1 Candidatus Sulfobium mesophilum | reverse complement strand
GACCTGGATTCATGCCTCAGGTCATTCAGATAGCTCCCGCATGCACCGTCTCTCTTCTGAATGTCAGCCTGTCGCCATCGGCATCGACAATTATTGAATCTTCCCTTGAAACGGTTCCTCCGATTATTTCCTTTGAAAGCTCATTCACGACAGCTTTCTGAATAAGCCTTTTCACAGGCCTGGCACCAAGCTGGGGATCGTACCCGCGCTGCGCAAGCCATTCTATTGCCTCATCAGTAACCATGAGCTGCAGCTTATACTCTTCCAGCAGCTTTTCGATGCCGGCAAGCTGCATCCGTACAATCTCCCTGATCTGGCCGATATCGAGCGGCCGGAACATGACGATTTCGTCAACCCTGTTGAGAAATTCCGGTCTCAGCGACCTCCTCAGCAGGAGCATTAGATCGCGGCGCAGCTTCTCTTCCTCTTCCTCCGGCATTCCCTGCTGCCATTGTTCCATCCTGTCGCGTATCATATCAGATCCCAGGTTGGAGGTCATTATGATTATTACGTTCCTGAAGTTTATTGTGCGCCCCTTGTTGTCGGTAAGGCGACCGTCGTCGAGAACCTGGAGGAGAAGGTTGAACAGGTCGGGATGAGCTTTCTCTATCTCGTCGAGCAGTACCACTGAATAAGGCTTGTGCCTGACTGCTTCAGTAAGCTGACCGCCTTCCTCGTATCCCACGTACCCCGGAGGTGCACCGATAAGGCGTGAGACGGAATGTCTCTCCTGGTATTCAGACATGTCGATACGAGTCATCAGGTTCTCATCGTTGAAAAGAAACCCGGCGAGAGCCCTGGCAAGCTCTGTCTTCCCGACACCGGTAGTACCGATGAAAATGAATGATCCGACAGGCTTCTTCTGATCCTGCAGGCCTGCCCTCGACCTTCGCACGGCATCTGCAACGGCTGAGATAGCCTCATCCTGCCCGACAACCCTTTTATGCAGTTCATCCTCAAGCCTGAGAAGCTTTTCCTTTTCACTCTCCAGCATGCGCGAAACGGGAATGCCTGTCCATTTCGAAACGATCGAGGCAATATCTTCAGAGGTGACCTCCTCCTTCACCAGTGAGCCCTTGCTTCGTCTTTGTTCAATGAGCTTCTTTAGGTTGTTTATCTCGTTCTCCAGGGAGATTATTTTTCCATACCTTATCTCTGCAACCCTCCCGTAGTCACCGGCTCTTTCAGCCTGGTCAGCTTCAAAACGGAGCGATTCGACCTCTTCTTTCTTAGCCTGCACCTTTTCGATCATCTCCTTTTCCGTACGCCAGTCGGCATTAAGAGAGTCACGTTTTGCCTGCAGGTCTGCAAGCTCGCGGGATATCCTGTCGGCTTTGATGGTGTCGCCATCCCTGCGGAGAGCCTCCTTTTCTATCTCCAGCCTGGCTATGGTTCTTTCAGTCTCATCTATCTCTTCCGGAACCGAATTCATCTCCAGCCTGAGCCTCGATGCAGCCTCATCTATAAGGTCTATCGCCTTGTCGGGAAGATACCGGTCGGTAATATACCTGGCAGAGAGATCAACGGCGGCAATGATGGCTTCATCCCTGATGATCACCTTATGATGAGCCTCATATTTCTCCCTTATCCCGCGCAGTATCGAGATGGAATCAGCCCTGTCAGGTTCATCAACCATTACCACCTGGAACCTTCTCTCCAGCGCTTTGTCCTTTTCAAAGTATTTCTGGTATTCGTTAAGGGTGGTGGCCCCAATGGCTCTGAGCTCACCCCTGGCAAGTGCGGGTTTGAGGATATTGGCAGCATCCATAGCGCCTTCTGACTTTCCTGCACCTACAAGAGTATGTATCTCGTCAATAAACAGAACAATATCCCCGTTTGACCCGATTACTTCGTTCACAACCGATTTTAGTCTTTCCTCGAACTCACCCTTATACTTCGCCCCTGCAATCAGCGCTCCCATGTCGAGAGAATAGATAGTCTTGGATTTAATGTCTTCGGGAACATCGCCCCTGATAATCCGATGAGCCAGCCCTTCAGCGATGGCAGTTTTTCCGACACCCGGTTCACCAATCAGCAGGGGATTATTCTTTGTCCTCCTTGTAAGTATCTGCAGTATCCTCCTTATCTCGTCATCACGTCCTATAACGGGATCGAGCTTGCCAGACCTAGCCCTTTCGTTGAGGTTGACGGCGTACCTGTTCAGGGCATCAAATGTTTCATCCGCGGTCTGGCTCTCTACTTTCGCACCCTTCCTGAGCTCAGCCACTGCAGCTTTAAGCTCCTTCATGGCAACGCCGTTGTCCTTGAGCAGCTGCGATGCCTTGTCGGCGGTGTCGAGAAGTCCCATGATCAGGTGCTCCGATGATACAAACTTATCCTTCATCTTCGATGCATGATCTCCTGCCTTTCGCAGAGCTTCGGCAGCAGTAGAGGAAATATAGGATTCGGCTCCAGATACTTTCGGGTATGAATCGATTATATGGTCGAGCTCTTTCGAAAGAGCGCTGCTGTTAACTCCCATCTTGCCGAACAGGAATTCAGTGATGCTTTCCGACTCGCTCATTATTCCCTTCAGTATGTGAGCACATTCAACAGCCTGCTGTCCCTTGGCCGCTGCGATGTTGAATGCCTGCTGAACCGACTCCTGTGCCTTGAGTGTAAAGTTATTTAGATTCATTTCAAATAGTTTTTATTCAGAATATCAAAATTTCTGCCAATAGCTGATACTGGACTATTTGACATCACACGGGCCGCCATCTATGTCAATATGACAACAGTGTATTGGGGGCCTTTCTTCATCCATAAAACACTATCGACGTAAATTGGTTATATTTGATGTAATACAAAGTGATAACACCATGTCAAAACTCCACTGGAAACCCGGCACGATGATATATCCTCTTCCGGCAGTGATGGTTAGTTGCGGAAAGGACCCTGATGAATACAACATCATGACAGTATCATGGACAGGCACCATCTGCACCGAACCTGCAATGTGCTATATCTCTGTGAGGCCCGAAAGACATTCATACGCAATCATAAAGAAGAACAAGGAATTTGTCATTAACCTTACAACCAGGCAGCTGGCATTTGCCACGGACTGGTGCGGCGTAAAATCGGGAATCAAGCATAAAAAATTCGCGGAGATGAAGCTGACCCCGGTACCAGCTTCCGTCGTCAAGGCTCCAATGATAGAAGAGTCGCCGGTAAATATTGAATGTATCGTAAAGGAAATCATCCACCTTGGCTCCCACGACATGTTCATATCGGAAGTTGCCGCCGTCCATGCCGATGAGAAATACATTGATGAAAAGTCAGGCCTCTTCAGGCTGAATGACTCCTCCCCCATCTGTTACTCGCACGGAAAGTATTACGAGACAGGCAAGCTTATTGGAAAGTTCGGCTTTTCGGTTCAGAAGAAGAAGTCAAAGAAGAAAAAGGACAAAAAATAATCTCCATCCGGTATCTCAGCTCTTAAACGTTTCAATATCCTTCCACTCAACCTTGTGTTAAAAGAAGGCTAAAAACATTGCGCCTGATTTTTTTGATTCAAGCAACTTATTTTCATATCTTCAGACGCTAAATCTAACCGAGACCGTAAATGAGTGAGAAGATCCTTAAAACCCTGATGCAGCTTTTTGCCATCATTGCAAAGCCTCAGGTTAACGATGCCGAGAGAAGAGGCGTTGTTGAGGCTTTCCTTCGCCGCCTTCTGAACCAGGAACTTGTTAATAAATACCTTGAGATTTACGACCAGGAGTATGAAGAGGCAAGGAAGAAGCTGGAAAAGAGCAGTGCCGAGAGGCGTGAAGGCGCTATTGCAATAAGGATCAGAAAGCTCTGCAAGGAGATAAATGAACAGGGCCAGCTCGACCAGGAGCAGCGCATATTCGTCGTAATCCAGGCGCTCGAATTCTGCAAGACGGGAGGAAAAGAGGTAAGCCAGCTCGAGCTTGGATTTATTAGCACCCTTGCCGAAGGGCTGAATATCACCGATGAGGAGTATGCCTTCATTGAAAAATTCGTACTCAATTCTTTCAACAGCATTCCCGCTACTGAGAATCTGCTCATCATAAACAGTATCAAGGACTTTGATCCCGGAAAGGCGAAGCATATCTGTAAGGACACGCTGAAAGGAAACATCTGGATACTTTATGTTCCGTCCGTCAACAAGTACTTTGCAAGATACAATGCATCCGGGGAGCTTTCGATGAACGGCCAGCTGCTGCAGGAAGACAAGGTCTATCCGTTCAGCCAGGGTTCATCGATAAAAGGTTACAAGATTGCACCCATCTATTACTGGGATGTCACAATGCAGTTCATGAAGGAGGAGTTCAAGGCTTCACGCGTGGTTTACGAGGTGAACAACCTTGAATACCGTTTCAAGAGCGGACAGGTAGGTATTCATCACATGAGCTTCAAGGAGGAATCGGGAAGGATGGTAGGCATCATGGGTGCCAGCGGTGCCGGTAAATCAACCCTCCTCAGCGTACTTAACGGGACCAACGATCCGTACGACGGTGAAGTGCTGATAAACGGCGTAAGCATTCACGGTGAGAAGGAAAAGGTAAAAGGGCTGATAGGTTTTGTCTCACAGGATGACCTGCTCATTGAAGAGCTTACTGTCTTTGAAAACCTCTATTATAACGCGAAGCTCTGCTTCGACAACTTGTCTGAGGATGAGATTGTAACAAGAGTTGACACTGTTCTGAAGAACCTCGGATTGTACGAGATAAGAAACATGAAGGTAGGCAGTCCCCTGAACAAGAAGATCAGCGGAGGCCAGAGAAAAAGGCTCAACATATCACTTGAGCTCATTCGCGAACCGGCAATCATGTTCCTCGATGAACCAACCTCCGGGCTCTCCTCCCGTGACTCTGAAAATATCCTCGACCTCCTCAAGGAGCTTGCCAGGAAGGGAAAGCTGCTGTTCATTGTGATTCACCAGCCTTCGTCGGAAATATTCAAGATGTTCGACAAGCTGATAATACTCGATACAGGCGGTTACCTTATCTATAACGGCAACCCGATCGATTCTATAGAATATTTCAAGAGGAGGATAGAGCAGGCCAATTACAACGAAAGTGAGTGCTACGTTTGCGGTAATGTCAACCCTGAACAGATCTTCAATATTGTGGAGACCAAGGTTTTCACGGAAAGCGGACAACCCACAGATACACGAAGGATTGCTCCCGCCGACTGGAGCAACCTTTACAAGTCGGAAATGAAGACTGAATATATTGAGCGCGGCACATCCATACCGGAGATCAACTTCAAGACTCCCAACAGGCTCAAGCAGTTCCTTGTTT
>OUUY01000050.1 GCA_900302705.1 Candidatus Sulfobium mesophilum | reverse complement strand
CGTGACGGGCGGATGGAAAGACGGGTGAAATGAGTGGCTCCCGGGGAGGGATTCGAACCCCCGACAGGGTGGTTAACAGCCACCTGCTCTGCCGGCTGAGCTACCCGGGAATATAGACAACCTACAACAAAAAGATCAACCCCAGGGCCGGTGGTTAATCCCGAAAGCCTTCGGGAGAATATCGGTCTTCAGGGGTGACTATCCATTCAGACAGACTTTTTTTATATCAAAAAAGCGGCCTCTTTGTCAATTAAAGTTTAGGATATTTTTGCCGCGCATTTACGCAAATATACAATAGAATAATACGATATGCTAATATTGGGTATCAAATGAAGATGAAAAAAAAGCACTTCTTCATCAATGGTTTCATCGGATTGCATAGCCTGAAAAAGTCCTCACGTATTTTTTTTCTATTTGCCTGGATCTTCACCTTTCTCTTGCCTGTTTTTTCGGAAGGACAGCAGAGGAAGGTCCTTGCAATCACGGTGAGCGGTCCGATAAGCCCGGTCTCTTCGGAGTTCATAGGGAAGAGCATACGAAAGGCAGCGGAGATGAAAGCCGAAGCGCTCGTTATTGAGCTTGATACCCCGGGAGGTCTTGATACATCAATGAGAAGTATCGTAAAAGACATTATAAGCAGCACTGTACCGGTCGTAGTATACGTATATCCAAGCGGGGCAAGGGATGCATCCGCCGGGGTTTTTATTACCCTGGCCGCGCATGTTGCTGCCATGGCTCCGGGTACCAACATCGGCGCTGCTCATCCGGTGTCGGTGGGTGAAAAGATGGACAAAACTATGGCAGAAAAAGTTACTAATGACGCTGCCGCCTATATCCGGTCGCTGGCTGAGAGGTCAGGGAGAAATGCGCAATGGGCCGAGGATGCGGTGCGTAAGAGCGTCTCTATTACCGAAAAAGAAGCCTTAAAGCGAAACGTCATAGATATAGTAAGTAATGATTTAAACTCACTGCTTAAGGATATAGACGGCAGAAAGGTGATGACCGTCATGGGCGAAAAGACGCTCCGGACGTCGAATGTCTTGATCGTTAGTGAAGAGATGGGTGTCAGGTACAGAATACTGAACTTCATTTCCGACCCGAGTGTGGCTTATATGCTAATGCTGCTGGGATTTTACGGTCTCTTCTTTGAGCTCACAAATCCAGGTGTGATCTTCCCCGGGGTCGCTGGCGCCATCTGTCTCATCCTCGCCTTTTATTCTTTCCAGACTCTTCCGGTCAATTACGCCGGCCTTCTGCTTATCATTCTGGGGCTTGTCTTATTTGTTCTTGAGGTTAAGGTGCTTTCGCATGGTGTTTTGACTATCGGCGGGATTGTGTCGATGGTCATCGGTTCCTTAATGCTTTTCGAATCCTCTGAACCCATGTTTAAGCTGTCCATCTATCTAATTCTCCCTGTGGTAATTTTTACAGCGCTTTTTTTCTCGGTCACTTTCAGTCTTGCCTACAGGGCATACAGACAGAAGCCTGTGACCGGAGGCGAAGGTCTGGTCGGGCAGGAAGGGAGGGCTGCTTCAGACATCACGGCTGAGGGCGGCATTGTAAGAGTACGGGGAGAGATATGGTCTGCCTATTCGGGTGAAACAATAAAAAAGGGGGAAGAGGTTATGGTCGTTTCTATCTCAGGCTTAACAATAAAGGTAGCAAGGAAGGAGGTACAGAGATGATTTTTTCACCGCAGTTTACCGGATTTATTTTTGTCATTGTTGTTATTGTCTATTTTCTGACTAGCGCGATTAAGATCCTCAAGGAATACGAGAGGGGCGTTGTATTCAGACTTGGCAGGATTATTCCAGTTAGGGGACCTGGACTTGTAATCATATGGCCTGTAATCGACAAGCTTGTGAGGGTCAGCTTACGGACAGTGACGATGGACGTGCCCCCGCAGGACATTATCACAAAAGACAACATCACGGTAAAGGTGAACGCCGTCATCTATTTCAGGCCTGTCGATCCTATCAAGGCGATAACAGAGGTTGAAGATTTCTACTACGCCACGTCACAGATTGCCCAGACCACCCTGAGGAGCATCCTCGGCCAGAGCCAGCTTGACGATCTTCTCTCGAACAGAGAAGAGTTGAATGCGCAACTCCAAAAGGTGATAGATTTCCAGACAGAGCCCTGGGGTATAAAGGTTTCTGCTGTTGAGGTGAAGAACGTTGACCTGCCGGTGGAAATGCAGCGGGCCATCGCACGACAGGCTGAAGCGGAAAGGGAGAGAAGGGCAAAGATAATCCACGCAGAGGGAG
>OUUY01000014.1 GCA_900302705.1 Candidatus Sulfobium mesophilum | reverse complement strand
ACCGGTCCACTGTGTGAAGTCGCCGCCCCAGTGATGTCCCGTGTTCCATGCGCCCCGGTGGACCTCCACTTCTTCTTCCGGCGGATATCTGTCAAGGTACTCTCTAATATGAATCGGTGCAAATCCAAGGGTACCCTCCCGGTACCTGTTCAGCAGGGTATGATAGAAGTAGCCCCAGAAGCCGCTTTCTATATGAGTAGTTCTGAACCAGCCGCCGTTTTCTCCATCGGTCCATGTCGTCACAAGGGCCGGGAAGTCGCACCACTTCGTCCTCTCAAATATTTCATGCTGAAACCATCCCGGGTCCAGACCGGATTCCTGGGCATCGGAGAGCTCCCGGTCCCGGGGCACAACGATGATCTCTTCCCCTTCATGGCGCGCTATGTATGGTCTGTACCGAATTTCCTCCCACCGCATCTGTCGTTTTGGTTTTATGTACCAGGCATCTACAAGGACGTAGCGATACCCGTGACGCTTAAGCATGGGGATCATCTCCATGCAAAAGCCCATTTCAGGCGGCCAGAACCCCTGAAACCGTTCCCGTCCGAGGAGATGCTGTCCAAGACCCTGCCACCAGGATGTCTGTGCGTCCCAGTCGGCCTGAGGGGTCAGAGGATAAACAGGGTGGAAGAGTCCGGTCCCTGTGAATTCGATATTTGACCTCTTGTAGCGTTCGAGAAAATCAGGTATGTTAACGACATCACGGAAGGTCTCCCTGACGGCGGGGTCTTCCAGCTGCTTAAGGAGTGTGCCCGAAAAACTCATATGCAGCCGCGCCACGTCCTCATATCCCTCAAGCATCCTGGTCGGCCTGTCGTAACACCAGAGGATCTGCCTGGCCTCCCATGATTCACCGGAGTTATGTAGCGCGAGAAGGTTTCCAAGGGGCTGATGCATGTTGAGACCTAAAGCATGATAGACTTCAGCCAAAGATTATCTCCTTCCAAGCAGGCTGACATCAGCTCTTTCCATAAGCAAATGTCCTGTCGTTTCCTTCATGGCTGAATTATAGCATTAATCCTGGACGAGATTAAGCCGGAAGGGCACGGAACTAATAAAGCCGCGTGGTAAACTAAACCGTGAACAAAATTGACCTGGAAATAGACATCAATGCAGATGCCGGCGCAACAGCTTCTGGTTTTCTGGCATCGAAATCCGGTCTTTCCAAAAGTAAGGTGAAAGATGCAATGAATAAAGGCGCCGTCTGGTTGAAGAAAAAAAAGGGCGGGATGAAAAGGCTTAGAAAGGCAACCGCTGTCCTTGAGCAGGGTGACCATATTGAACTGCACTATGATGAAAAAATACTGTCAGTTAAGCCACCTTCTGCCTATTGTCTGAGCGACCGGCGAGTTTATAGCGTTTGGTATAAGCCTCCGGCAATGATAGCGCAGGGCACGATTTACGGCGATCATTGTTCTCTTATGAGATACGCTGAGCTTTACTTCAGGCCGCAAAGGGATGTGTTTCTCGTCCACCGACTTGACCGTGAGACATCCGGCATCATGCTTATCGCGCACACCAGCCGGGCAGCTGCAGGGCTTTCAGAGCTCTTTCAAAAAAATCAGATAACTAAGAGATACCGGGCCGAGGTCCTGGGCAACATCGGCGAAAAGGGATACAGGGGTATATTGGAATTTCCTCTCGACGGCAAATCTGCGATCACGGAATATCAGGTTATATCATTTGATCCGGAGAGAAACACATCTGCTGTCGATATCGTCATCAATACCGGGCGGCTGCACCAGATCCGCAGACATTTCGATGTGATCGGTCATCCTGTAATGGGCGATCCGAAATACGGGAAAGGGAATAAAAATACGGAAGGGCTGAAGCTTACCGCTCTTTCCCTCAGATTCCGCTGCCCTGTCACGGGCAATGAGGTCGAGTTTTCAGTACCTCAATAACCTTATTAGGCATCATAAAAGCAGCAAAACCTCATGCATAAGCGATGGGGCATTTAGATCTTCGTGACTGATCTAAACAATAGGGGACACGGTGGGTATGGTATTGGAGCGGTTTCTTTTGCCGATATTCCTTACTAAAGTTTTCTGATATAAAGAGGAAAAAGCCTCGGAGGTACCGATTTATCGGGGCCGAGAATGAGCGACAATACTATGCTCGCTGTGTCCTAATCGTAAATGTCCACAATCAAGTAATTGAAAGGAGCTTATGAACTAACTGCGTTCAAGCACCACTATCGTCGCTCCCCAGCCTCCGCCATCCTCCCCTGCGAGCCTGAAAGATGAGATACCAGGCAGCTTGCCAAGTATCGAATGAACGGTCTTTCTCAGCATCCCCGTTCCCTTGCCGTGTATTATGCGTATCTCGAATATGCCCTTCTGACGGCATGCGGCAATATAGTCAGGGAGTAAATCCCTAATCTCACGCGGGTTGAAGGTATGAAGATCAAGCACCCCGTCTATGGGGAGTTCAACAGGCATATTGTCATTGGGTCTTTCAGGGTCTTTCATCCGTATAGCTCCGTTCGCGTTAAGTCTGCTGGGATTTTACCCTAACAGTGATAATATCTTAATATAATAAAAGGGGAGAGTAAGTGAAACAATGGCTTCTCCAAAAGAGATGGCGCGTACTTCTTGCAGGATTTCTGACAGTTGCGCTTCCCCTTGTCGGCCTCACGCTATATGTCTATATGCAAGTCCTTGCGGAATTCGAGAAGATCGGACTCCAGGAAATCCAAACTTTTTTCAACCTCGCAGTTTATCACACCGAAGAGAAGATAAACGACGACATATCGAGTGGGAAGATTTTCGCCTCGAGGCCTCAACTGCTTGAGGCCTTGCAAAAAAGCGATAGAAAGACCGTCCATGAAAACCTTAAGGACCTTCTTGAAAACCTGACAAATATGGAAAGGGCGGCTATCACGAATCGAAATGGAATTATGCTGGCCAATTATCCTGAAGATCAGCGTGTTATCGGCATGGACTTTTCATTTAGGGACTGGTATCGGGGCGTCTCTAACAAGTGGGAACCATACGTATCCGATTTTTTCCTTATTGAAACCAGACCACCGAGATATCTATTTGTCATTGCTGTCCCTATCCGGGGCAAATCCGGGGAAATTGCGGCTGTGCTCGTCCTTCAGCCCAAAGAGGACTACCTAAAAAATATCCTTGCTGAAATGCGCATAGGAAACAGTTTTATATATGCTGTCGATAAGCACGGAAACCTTATCTATCATCCCCAATACACTCTCGACAGGGTCGTCGATTTCTCGAAAATGCCGGCGGTCGACAAGGTAAAAAAAGGCGTGGCGGGCATCGAACAAAATTATGATACAATGCATAAAGAGAGGATTATCTCGGCATTCCGGCCCATGAAGTGGGGATGGGGCGTAATCATGCAGAGACCATCGGAGGAGGTATTTCATCATTCGGGCGAGATTGCACTGGGGCTTTTTTCTCTGGCAGCGGCCTTTCTGATCCTCGGAGGAATCGTCGCTTATAAGGGTGCAGGACTACTTTTTGCTTATCACAGGCTGTCGTTGGAGCTTCAGGAAAAGGAAATTCACGAAAGAGAGATGAAGGAAATGCTCAGGACTGAACTCGCCGAACATCTGCAGACGGGACAGAAATTGGCCGAAACGATGGCGGAACTTGAGCGGTCGAACAAGGATCTGGAACAGTTTGCTTATGTCGCCTCCCATGATCTGCAGGAACCCCTGCGAAAGATCACCGGCTTTATCGACCTCCTGGAAAAGCGTTACGGGGGCAGATTCGACCAGGAAGCGGCCGGCTACATTCACTATGTCGTGGACGGCGCAAAAAGGATGCAGACACTTATTAACGATCTGCTCGCATACTGCCGCATAGGCACGAGGGGGAAACCATTTCTCCAGACCGACTTCAATAATGTCCTTATGCATGTCCTTGCGGATTTGGGCAAGACCATAGAAAGCCGCGGGGCCGAAATAACATATGATCCCATGCCGACATTAAGAGCCGACGATTTGCAAATAGGCCAGGTTTTTCAGAACCTTATCAGCAATGCTATCAAGTTTTGCCGTGACGTGCAGCCCCGCATCCACATAGGGGCCAGATACGAGGGCGACGAATGGATATTTTCGGTGAGTGACAATGGTATAGGCATAAAGAGGGATTTTTTTGACCGCATCTTTGTCATGTTCCAAAGACTCCATACCCAGACAGAATATCCGGGCACCGGCATCGGGCTTGCCGTCTGCAAAAAAATCGTTGAAAGACACGGGGGAAATATCTGGGTGGAATCGGAAGTCGGCAAAGGCGCAACCTTTTATTTCAGTATTCCAGGGAGGCAGCAAGGTGAATAAATGAGAAGCGATAACGAAGGCATAAAAGTACTGCTTATCGAAGACGACCCTGATCACGCCTTCATTTTTCAGGAAATATTGAGAGATGAAAAAACTCCTGCAAACATAACTCATTCGGAAAAATTGTCTTCGGCCCTTGAATGTCTTTCATCTGAACAGTTTGATATAGTCGTTTCGGATCTGGGTCTTCCTGACAGTCAGGGCATCGAGACATTTCTCAGCATACATTCGCGATTTCCTGATATCCCCATAATCGTGCTTACAGGTATGGACGACGAAGGCCTTGCGTTAAAGGCTGTGCAGGGAGGCGCACAGGACTATCTCGTCAAAGGGAGTGTCGAGGGCGACCTCCTCATACGTTCCATGCGCTACGCTATAGAGCGACAAAAAATGATAGCCCAGCTGGAAAAGAACCTCAAGGAGATCAAAACGCTGAGGGGATTAATCCCCATGTGTGCATGGTGCAGGAGCATCCGTGATGACAAAGGATATTGGCTTAAAGTCGAAAAATATATTGAGGAACATACGGACGCGGCTTTTTCCCATGGCATCTGCCCGCGGTGCATGAAAAAGTTCCATCCCGAACTCCATGAAAAGATACTAAAAGATGATCTCCTGAAAAAAGATCTGGAGGTACCTGCCGACGAAGAGACAAGCAGGGATGATAGCACTGTAAAAGTCTTGTTAATCGAGGACGACCACGGCGATGCAGATTTCATACGGGCATTATTTTCTGAGAACCCGGACCGCGTGGATGTTGTCTATACTGACCGGTTGTCTTCCGCTATCGATCATCTGGCAAGAGAAAAGTTCAATGTCGTTCTTTCGGACCTGGGACTTCCCGACAGTCAGGGCATCGAAACCTTCATCAGAATTCATACGCTATATCCGGACCTGCCCATAATTGTGCTTACAGGACTCCACGACGAAGAAATGGCCGTAAGAGCGGTGCGAAGCGGCGCACAGGACTATCTGGTCAAAGGTCAGGTCAATGACGCCTCCCTTCTAAAAACAATAAGTTATTCAATTGAACGCCAAAAACTTATGACAGCACTCGAAAATAGATTGAAGGAAATCGGGAAACTGGGGAGGGAGCGAAAAAATATTCTCTCTATGTTCGCACACGACATCAAAAACGCGATCATCCCTTCCATGGGCTTTCTGACAAGAACCCTTTCGGGTAAATCCAGGAACTCAAAAGCCGACCTTGAATTAGTGAGGGAGAATCTGACAACAGCCGAGCATCTGCTGACGACTTTTATAGACTTCTCAAGGTTTGAGACGGAAGAATATAAGCCGGTGCTCGGTCAGTTCGATCTGCAAGCCGCGGTTCTCAAACAGCTTGAAGTCTTAAAAAGGCAAGCCGACCTCAAAAAGTTAAGGATATCATACAACTTTTCGGAGACCCCTTTTCCTCAGATAAGGGCTGACGGAGCTATGATAAACCGGGTAATCTCAAATCTCCTTGATAACGCCGTCAAATATACTTCCGAAGGGACTATTAGTGTTAGTGTTCAGAAGGTTGACAACGACGTCCTTGTACAGGTTCGGGACACCGGGATCGGCATATCGGAAGATCAGCTTCCCCACATATTTGATGCATTTTACCGTGCGACTCATAAGATAAGCGGATCAGGCCTTGGCCTGTCAATTGCCAAGACGATCGTAGAATCCCATGGCGGCCAGATCTGGGTTAAAAGTACGCCGGGAAGAGGGAGCGCTTTCAGCTTTACACTTCCTCAGGAGCAGATCTAGCTTATGATTCACAAATATTCACATGCAGCTGCTAAATCATAAGACAAGCCGGAACATCATTCGGACTGAGCGCAGACACCCGAGTATATGAGTCCAGTATATCCGTCCATGCTTATAGCCATTCCTTCGGTGGTCATGTGCCGGCCTATCAATGCGTAGTTTTCGCCCTTCTCATTAAGCTTCACTTCCATGTCCGGGCAGCCCACGACAGCTGTCAGCCCGAACTTCTGAGCAAGTAAGGAGGCGTGGGATGCGACCCCTCCGGCCGCCGTGATAATCCCGTCTATCCCGGTCATC
>OUUY01000133.1 GCA_900302705.1 Candidatus Sulfobium mesophilum | reverse complement strand
CGGTTATTCGAAGGAAGAGGTTTCCGCTGTTCCCGCAGGGGCCAATATGGGTCTGGGGTGCGGAAATCCTCAGGCAATTGCCTCTCTCAAGCCGGGAGAGATCGTACTCGATCTCGGGAGCGGCGGCGGATTCGACTGCTTTCTTGCCGCCCGGGCCGTCGGAGAAACTGGAAAGGTTATCGGCGTGGACATGACGCCCGAAATGGTATCAAAAGCCAGGGAAAACGCAGCGAGGGCGGGATTTATGAACGTTGAGTTCAGGCTAGGCGAGATCGAACACTTGCCTGTTGCAGACAAGAGCGTCGATGTGATCATCTCGAACTGTGTCATCAACCTGTCCCCGGAGAAGCAAAAAGTGTTTGACGATGCGTTCCGTGTGCTTAAATCCGGCGGTCGCCTTGCCGTGTCCGATATTGTCGCTACGGCTGAGCTTCCCGAGGAAGTAAAAAACGACCTCGCTCTGCACGCCGGGTGCATGGCAGGCGCGTCGCTCATTAGCGACGTGGAGGCTATGCTCAGGGAATCCGGCTTCCGTGATATTCGCATACAGCCGAAGGATGAAAGTCGTGAATTCATCAGGACTTGGGCGCCGGGCAGGAATGTCGAAGACTATATCGTATCGGCAACAATCGTGGCGATGAAACCGTGAGAGGTTGCCATTCTGAAATACGACCTCGATACGAACAGGGCCATCAAGTTCGTCTTCTTCCTGCTTCCTTCGAATGTGGCCGAGATTATGATCATCTTCCTTGCCACCTGGCAGGCTTGCCCAGCCCGTTGACAGCCATCGGGCGCGGCGAGACAGGAAGTCCTGGAGACTGTCGGCGTTGCAATCCTGATGGGCGGGGGCCGTCAATGATTTATGGCGCCGAGGCCAAGGACGCACTGGACCAATTTGAGGCAAAGGGGGTTCAACATGCCTATCATGATAAGAAAGATTTGTGCTGAATCGAAATCAGACCCTGAACTTCAACGCCTGCTCGACAAAAGCCGGGACTGCGCTGAGATGTATCTTCTTGCCCAAAAAACCCAGACTGGTTGTGATGGAACGGGTGAGGTTGTAACTATGAGGGAAGAGTTCCGGGATTGTATTGATAGGGTGATACAATATTGTAAGGAGAAGAAGTATATTGCTCTGGACTTATCGTATGATACTGACAATATTGCAGGGGAGATCGTCAAGAGTCAGGATGTATCATGAAGATCGAGCTATCACCGATTGGTTTTGTCAAGACAGATGCCGAGAATGTCCCACGGCATTGGACTATCTCTGATGTGGAAGGGGCGATAGTTGTCGAGGAGCAGTACAAAGATGGGCTTAAAGATATTGAGGCCGGACAGCGTATTGTCGTGCTTTTCTATTTCCATCAAAGCCCGCGATTTACTCCTGACCTGCTTGTACA
The DNA here is from genome assembly GCA_900302705.1 of Candidatus Sulfobium mesophilum. Classification (GTDB taxonomy): domain Bacteria; phylum Nitrospirota; class Thermodesulfovibrionia; order Thermodesulfovibrionales; family UBA6898; genus Sulfobium; species Sulfobium mesophilum. The sequence goes on along the minus strand of OUUY01000133.1, from coordinate 9,538 downwards.
GAAGCCCAGACACCGTAACGAGCAGTTAGGCGTTTTCAGTATCTGCTCCCCGGTCAGGCCCAATCCTATTGGCATGTCGGTCGTGTGGGTCCTCAGGGTCGATGGTTGCACTATCCATGTTAAAGGGCTGGACATGATAGATGGAACGCCTGTCCTGGACATTAAACCGATGACAGAAAAAGAAAATTTATGCTGTTGATTGAGATTAAAGGTATTACCTTCCAAGCAGGCGATAAAAACATCCTGGATGATTTCTCTATGACTATCGAAAACTCGGAAGTCCATGCCCTCCTCGGCACAAACGGCACAGGCAAGAGCACTCTTGCGTATCTTGTCATGGGCTGTGAGGGCTATAGACCGACAGCAGGGGAAATAGTCTTTGACGGGAAGATGATCAATGACCTTAAGATCCATGAGAGGGCATCGCTTGGCATAACCATGGCCTGGCAGGAGCCTGTTAGGTTTGAGGGGATTTCCGTAAGGGATTATCTAACGCTCAATAACAAGGACATCAATCCGGCTCATTACATCGAGATGGTTGGGCTTCATTCTGAGCTTTATCTGCACAGGATGGTCGACAAGTCACTGAGCGGCGGGGAGAGAAAGAGAATAGAGCTTGCATCCATACTCGCACTTCATCCAAAACTTGCCATACTCGATGAGCCTGACTCGGGTATCGATATGCTCTCCACTCAGGATATTGTCAATGTTATCAATGCCTTCAAGGAACATGGTTCCTCTGTGCTGCTCATTACCCACCGCGAAGAGATTGTCATCATTGCAGATAAGGCATCGCAGATATGCAATGGCAAAGTAGTTTGTTCAGGTAGCCCTGCGAAAGTGGCCGAATACTACAAGTCGAGGAAATGTCTTGTTTGCAGTGGGGAGGTATGCGCCTATGTCTGAGCTCAATGCATTGATGAAAGTTTTCGGAGAGGCCGGCGGGGATAAGGCTATCCTTGAAAACAATGAGATAGCGCATCTTGTCGCAAGCGGGCATAAATTACTGAGCATGAACAGTGTTGCAGGCTTTGAGGTAGATGCAAAGGAGACGCGGACCGGCATCAGCGCTAAGGTAACGGTCAAAGAAGGCATAAAGATAAAGAATCCTGTTCATCTTTGCTTCGGTGTTCTTCACAAGAAAGGTACGCAAAAAATCAAGATGGATGTCAGGCTTGAAAAGAACGCCTCAGCCCATTTTATTGCCCACTGCATATTTCCGAATGCTGAGAAGGTAAGGCATATCATGGACGCGGTTGTTGAGATCGGAGAAGGCGCAGAGATGCGGTATTCGGAGACCCATTATCACGGGCTTTACGGAGGCATCGAAGTTGTTCCGAAGGCAGTTGTCAGAATCGCGAACAACGGCAGATATTTTGCTGATTTCACGTTAACTACGGGACGAGTCGGCACGCTCGACATAGATTACTCTGTTGAAGCGGGCGAAAACGCTGTAACTGAGCTGACGGCGAGGGTCTTCGGTCATGCAAATGACGATATTAAGATTAAAGAAAGAGTTGCCCTTAAGGGTAAAAACTCAAGGAGCATCATAAAGTCCAGGGTTGCCATTGAAGACGATGCACATGCCGAGGTCACCGGCATTACCGAAGGAAATGCAGAAGGTGCAAGGGGCCATGTTGACTGCATGGAGATCGTTAAAGACAGGGCAGTGGCAAAGGCCGTTCCGATTGTGAACGTTACGAATCCCCTCGCCAAGGTGACACATGAAGCTGCTATAGGGAGTGTGGACAAGCGGCAGATGGAGACCCTCATGGCACATGGACTGACGCCTGAGGAGGCGGTGGATGTGATCGTGAAAGGAATATTGAAATAGTGAAGCAAAGGCACTACTTGCATACCTTTCTTATTGAAGAAGAGACCGGATTAGTGCCATCTCGTTTTGTGCTTGCATGGAGGGTTAATTGGGAGTATTCTTTTTGAAGATTCCTCTAAACCTTGATTTTTAATAGGTAAAATTCTTATCACAGTAAAAAGGAGGAGCGTATGAGAAAAGTTTTCGTCGTTTTTCTTTTGGTTTCCCTCGCCTCTGTCGCTGGTGCGGCAGAAAAGAACCTCGTTGAACTGCACAAGGATGCAGGCAAGATGAGCAACAAGGAATGCCTGTCATGTCATGGTAAGATCCTGAAAGAGGTGTCCCTCAATAAGAAGTACAAAATGTTTCATAGGGTGCATCTTGAATCGAAGCTCGCGACGCCCAAAAAATGCGCTGACTGTCACAAGTCTGTAGACGTGAGGAACGGGTCCGGAGCCGCGTTGAGAAAACAGGTTGACCCGCAGATTTGCGCCGGATGCCACAGCGGTGGCGTAAAGGGTGCAGAAGTGCTGTTTGCACAATAAGAGGAGGACTCAGAATGAGCGAAAAAAGAGATATAACCGAAGAAGAAAAGAGTTTATTTGAAAGCGCTACGGGAAAGCAGTTCACGAGACGGTCATTCCTCAAATGGTCATCAGCCTTGGCGGGTGCTGCCATTGCGAGCGGAATTCTCTGGGACGATAAGCTTGGTCTATTCAGAGAGGCCAGCGCACAGGAGAAGGGCCTGAAGGAAGGTGAATGGATTTACAGCAACTGCAACATGTGCGGCGGTCAGTCCGGCATCAAAGTCAAGGTCGTCAATGGCAGGGCGGTAAAGATCGAAGGCATCGCCAACCCTAACAACATCGCTAATATCTCAACAAACTATGAAAAGGCATTGAAGGAGCTGAGCATCCTGTATAACGATAAGGATGCCGCAGGCAGGATTTGCTCAAAGGGTAATTCGGGTCTCAGGGCGCTTTACGATCCGGACCGGTTAAAGACCCCTATGGTTCGGGTTGGGAAAAAGGGCAGCGGCAAATGGAAGGCGATATCCTGGGATGATGCAATATCACAAGTCGCGGACAATCTCGGGAAGATCAGGGATAAATACGGCGCTGAAAGTCTCGCCTGGTTCAGCGAAGACCATTGCTTCACCCATATCCAGCAGGACTTCTGCAAGATGTACGGGACCCCTAATTATCACAATCATTCCAACCTTTGCGACGTCGCAAGAAAAGCATCTTTCAAACTTGTCATGGGCAATGAGCGGCCGCTTGCAGATTTTGAGGATACGTCTTATGCCCTGGTGTTCGGATGGAACCTCCTCGGTGCCACAAAGTGGATCCTGCTTCCGGGTATCTGGAATAGGGGGCGGGCAAAGGGAGCAAAGATGGTCTACGTAGATCCCTTCTGCAACCAGACGGCCGCAAAGGCCGATCAGTGGGTGCCGATCAGGCCGGGGACCGACGGCGCATTTGCCCTTGCTCTAGGTCATGTGCTGATCAAGAAAGACCTAATTAACAAGGCATTCATCGATGAATGGTGCGTGGGTTATGACGAATATGCAAAATACGTTGCAGATAAGACCCCTGAATGGGCTGAGAAAATCACATCTATACCTGCCAGGACTATTGAACAAATAGCTACAGAGATGGGGGAGCTGGCAAAGGCCAGCAAGCCAGTCTGCATTGATACATGGAGCGGCCCCGGACATCACACAAACGCCACCTTGGGCGGATACGCCATAACGGTCCTTCCGGCCCTGCTCGGAATGATAGACAAGCCGGGGACAATTATGGAGCCCAGCAAGATAGGCAACAAACATCACAGTATTGACTTCGATACACCCTCCCTTAAAAAACCGAGGGTTGACGGCAAAGGGACCAAATACATCCTCGGTCATGGCTCAGGTATATATGTCGAGACCAGAGACGTGGTCCTGGGCGGCAAGGAATCATCTCAAGGCTCGGGAGTGCCTAAGACAGGAGTATTCGTATATCAGAACTTCGTCATGTCCGTCCCGAACACAAAGAAAAATATGGACTTTATAAAGAAGCTCGAATATGTAGTCGTAAACGACACGCATATGAGCGAGACAGCGGAACTGGCGGACATTGTAATCCCAGGCTCTGTGTATCTCGAGAGATACGATTTCACCGGTTACTGGGTAACATGGCCAGTACTTGGTCTGAGAAAACCTGTAGTGAAGTCAGTGATCAACGGCATGACCGAAGTGGAATTCTGGATGGCGGTAATGAAGAAGATGGGGATGAAGGACAAGAAAGGGTATTCTCCTGCCGAGCAATCCTATGATGCCTATTATGCCGATGAATACAACCCTACGGCGTATGCCAAAGAGCAGAACTGGGAGACTTACAGGAAATCGACTCTCGCCATGACCGGCAAGACCGAGTACGAGAAGTTCAGAAAGGAAGTCAAGCCGCCGGAAGGCGGCAGTGTTGATGACAAGACAGGCTTGGTAAAAGACAAGGACGGAAAGGCCGTAGGCGTAAAGATCGGCGTAAAGATCATGAAGGGATTCGACACCCCTTCGAGGAAGCTCGAAATAACGTCCACTTTCCTCAAAAAGAACAAGCATACCGGTCTTCCTGAATACAGCGAGCCTGAAGACAGACCTACTGCTGATTTTCCCCTTTATCTCATCAACTTCAAGCAGAATGAACATACTCATTCCAGGACATTTAATAATGATTATCTGATGGAGATGAAGCCGGATAATCCTCTTCTGATCAACTCCGCTACTGCTTCGAAGCTGGGGCTCAAGGATGGAGACGCCATCTGGATTGAATCTCCCTATGCGAAAGCCAAGGGCACAGTCCAAATAACAGAGAGAATCCATCCCGAGGTAGTCGCCCTCCAACATGGTTATGGGCATTGGGGATTCGGCAAGGTGGCAAAAGGTAGCCTGAATAAGATTAACAAATGGTCTCCTGCAGGGACAAACGACGGACAGTTTTTCGCAGGCAAAGCCGAGAAACTATCAGGTCAGATAGTCGCCAAAGAGATCGGCGTCAAGCTGGTGAAGGCTTAGGGAGGATATGAACATGGCAAAAAACCCAAATCAGATAGGCTGGTATTTTAACGAGAATAATTGTATAGCATGCAGGGCCTGCGAGGCAGGGTGTAAGCAGGAGTTTGATCTTCCCATAGGCGTCAGGCGCAGAAGGGTCATCATAAAGGAAGAGGGGAAATATCCCAACACCAAAGTAAGGTATCTCTCTGCTGCATGCAATCACTGCGAAGAACCTGCATGCTTGAAGGCCTGCCCATCCGGAGCGATTACAAAGGAGCCGGAGTTTGGCGTGGTGCTTATCGACCAGGATAAATGTATAGGCTGCAAGCGCTGTGCTGCTGCATGTCCTTACGGAGCGCCGACCTTTGACGAGAAGAAGAAAAAGATGGACAAATGCACGCTCTGTATTCACAGACTGAAGGAAGGTTTACCGCCGGCCTGCGTCAGAACATGCCCCGGTTATGCCTTGTGGCATGGGAAAATGTCAGATATCGAAGCACAAAAGACGCCTCCTGAAATATACAGGAGACCTCTCAAAGACCGGCTGCCTGAATTCGCCGACCCAAAGCTGACAATTCCTTCTGTGAAATTTTCAGAGAACAAGTAAAGGAGACAGGAGGGCAGCTAATCTGCCCTCCTAAATTAACTATGATGACAGCAGAGATGGTAAAACCGTCGGAGGCTCTAAAGCTTCTCAGCAGTATGTATCTCTGCAAACCTTCCAAGACGTCCATTAAGAACTGGAAGGGAGCGCTTGCGGAGGGCTCATCGATCTTTCTCGATGATTTAAAAAAGGCGGTCAACGAAATAGATATCGGATCGAAAAAGGAACTTGAAGAGCTTTTATGGGAATACACCCGGCTTTTTATCGGCCCTTATAAATTGCCCTGCCCTCCGTGGGAATCAGTTTATACCTCTCCCAAAAGGTTGATGATGCAGGAAGCGGCGGAGCAGGTCATGGCAATGTATCGGGAAGCGGGCCTGGTGGTCAATACGGACGACGTGCTTCCGGATCACATAGGAGCTGAAATGAATTTTCTGGCTGTTTTGCTTCAAGAAACGCACCTAGAGACAGAACAGAAGGATCATTTCAGCGATATTGTCGGGAGATTCCTCTCCGAACACCTTCTGAAATGGATCCCGGAATTTACAAGGGATATGGAAAATGCCGCAGAGAGTTTGTTCTATAAGGCAGTGGCAAAGACGACGAGGAACATGATAGAGTTTATAGGGAAATAGCGAAATGAACATAACGTCTGAAGCAAAGGTCATAACAGATTTTGAATTACTTCTTCAAGAGTCCGCGAGGATTCACGGTCACCTTTGTCCAGGTCAGGTGCTCGGGGTGAAGATGTCCATCCTCGGGCTTCGGGAAATCGGCATCGCAGATCCGAAGGGAAAAGACAGAAAGAGCATCGTAGTCTTTGTCGAAACGGATAGGTGCGCAACCGATGCCGTACAGTCAGTAACTGGATGCAGTTTGGGAAAAAGGTCGATGAAATTTATGGACTACGGGAAAATGGCTGCAAGCTTTGTGAACATCAAAACAGGCAAAGCAGTGAGGGTAATCGCAAAAGAAGAGTCAAGGCAGATAGCAAAAGAATACTTTCCGGAGATTCAGAACAAATATGAGGCCCAGCTTGAGGCTTATAAGATAATGTCCGACAGCGATCTCTTTGACGTAATGGAAGTGCAGGTGAAATTAAATCCCGAAGACATGCCGGGGAGGCCCCTGCAAAGGATCAAATGCGACTCCTGCGGCGAACATGTTCAGGACTTCAGGGAAATCTATAGGGAAGGCAGAATTTTGTGCAGGCCTTGTGCCGATACGGGGTATTATGAGCATCCCAAGAGGAACATTTTTTGATTAGCGTTATGCATATATTCCATAACGGATAAGGGGCAAATATGGAGATCAAATCAAAGCTGTGGATAGAGATTGACGGGAAGCCCGTTTTTGGAAGGGGGCGAAGGTTTCTTCTTGAGGCAATACACAAGCAGGGCTCTATAAATCAAGCTGCGAAGGAGATCAACATCTCTTACAGAAAGGCCTGGGGCTATATAAAGGCTATGGAGGAGAGGCTTGGCTTTAAGCTTATCGAGCGGCAGACCGGAGGGAAAAATGGTGGGGGCGCCTCGCTCACCGAAGAGGCGAAAAAATTCCTTACGAAGTATGAGGCGCTTGAGATGGGGATAAGAGAGCTTGTTGACGAGAGGTTCAGAAAGATTTTTAAAGATAACGGATTATAGATGAGGTCTTCATGTGTGATTCATCGCATGCAAGTCAAAACCCCGGAACAAAAAAACTGACGGTTACTGAGGCGGTAGGTACTGTGCTTGCTCACGACATAACAGAGATACGTCCTGGCGAATTCAAGGGAAGGGCCTTCAAGAAAGGGCATATCATCAGGCAGGAGGATGTTTGCCATCTTCAGAGGCTCGGCAAGGAACATCTCTTTGTACTGAATATCGCAGATGACGAGATGCACGAGGACGACGCTGCGTACGCCCTTGCCAATGCGCTCATGGGGGAGGGGGTAAAGATAAAGGGAGAGCCTAAAGAAGGAAAGATAAATATAGTTGCTAAAGCAGATGGGCTGCTTAAAATAAATAGAGATGCGCTTCTTGCGTTCAACATGCTTGGTGACATAATGTGCGCAACGCTTCATAGCAACACGATTGTGAAAAAAGGTCAGACAGTTGCAGGGACAAGGGCAATTCCATTGATCGTCAAAAAAGATGTTGTGCAGGCAGCAGTGAAGATCGGCGAACAGGCCGGGAAAATCATTCAGGTCAAAGAGCTCAGAAAGCCGAAGGTTGGTGCTGTAATCACGGGAAATGAGATCTATTATGGCAGGGTAAAAGATGCATTTTCCGCGGTCATAACTGAGAAAATTATAGCAATCGGTGGCGAGATTGTCGGCACATACTATGCGCCTGATGATGAAGCATTTATTGAGGCAAGACTAAGGGAATTGATAAATGCCGGAGCTAACCTGCTCATCACCACAGGCGGTATGTCTGTTGATCCTGACGATGTCACACGGTTTGCAATAAGAAATATTGGAGTCGGGGATATCACTTACGGTTCTGCGGTACTTCCCGGCGCTATGTTTCTGGTGGCCTATCTCGGTGATATACCTATTCTTGGTATCCCTGCCTGTGGCATGTACGCAAAGACAACGATTTTTGATCTTATCCTTCCGAGGGTCCTTGCCGGTGAGCGGATCGGCAGGAGAGAGCTTTCGGAAATCGGCCATGGGGGGCTCTGCATGAAATGCGCGGAGTGTAATTACCCGGTGTGTCCGTTTGGGAAATAGCATGACGCAAACAGTGAGGCCAACAGGAGGATGTTTGAACCTGAAATTATCATCGTTTCAATTTCTCTTTGACGAGGCCAGCGTTGCTGTTTGCTGAGTAATCCGATGGCAAAAAGAGCTTCAGAAACCAAGCCTGATTTTCAGAGCATCTATTCCTCCTACAATGAAAAAATACGGCGGTATCTTACGCGACTGATCGGTGAAGGCGAAGCCGACGACGTGACGCAAGAGGTATTTCTGAAAATAAATGCCGCTCTTGACAGTTTCCGGGGTGATTCGAGCCTTTCGACATGGATTTACCGTATCGCAACGAATGCTGCGATGGACTATAGGAGAAAATCCTTGACGATCCCTCAGGAGCAGGTTACGGATAGAGGCCTTACCAGCGATCCCGCTTGCGAAGAAGAGATTGCCGTAGACCCAGGCACTTCCCCTGACAGGCAGCTTATCCGGAAGGAAATGAACGACTGCATCAAGGGCGTCGTAGACGGATTACCTGAAAACTACAGGACGGTATTGATCCTCAGCGACCTTGAAGAACTGAAGAATAACGAGATAGCCGAAGTCCTCGATATATCTCTAGAAACTGTCAAAATCAGGCTGCATCGCGCCAGGGCACGCCTTAAGAAAGAATTGGAACATCACTGCAGTTTCTACAAGGATGAGCGAAACGAACTTGCCTGTGACCGCAAAGTCCCTTCACTAAAATTCCTCAAAAAATAAGCGTACCCTTTTCTTCCCATTTTTCGTCTATAAGAGTAGAAAGGAGATGATAACTATGTTTCCCTGTACAGGTTTTGGCTACGGACTTTGGTGGATATTCCCGCTTATCATGATTGGCATGATGGTCTTTTGCTTTCTCATGATGAGAGGACGAATGGGCTCTATGGTGTGCCGGCCGGGTTTCCGCAAGTCAGGCAGCCACGGTGAAGACGCCTCAGACTCGCCGTTGGATATACTGAACAAACGGTATGTCCGGGGAGAGGTAAATAAGGAAGAATATGAAGAGAAGAAAAGAGTCATAAACGGGCACAACTGAGTGTCACCGTTAAGACAGATTTTAATCACAAGGATTGCAGGAGGTATGAAATGAGCACCCAAAACACAAAAACAAAAAAAGAGAAGACTAAATCCGGTGCCTTAGGTTTTGGCCCGATGGGACATGGGATGTCTGAGATGATGACGAAGTGCTGCACTGGCCAAGGAAGTTTTCCAGACTGCTTAACAATGATGGAAGAAATGAAAAAGCAATGCTGCGCGCCACATAAGGATGCAGCTGAATCTGAAAGGAAAAAGAAATGAAAGAGTCAAACGGCATATTTACCGTCGGGGTTTCAGAAACCGGTGGAAAATGTCCTATAGGAGAAA
>OUUY01000139.1 GCA_900302705.1 Candidatus Sulfobium mesophilum | reverse complement strand
TTTCAGGCGCCGAATACATGGTGCGGGGGCGCGGGTATATACGCGGTGTTCAGGACATTGAAAATATTTCGGTGGGCACGAACGGCGCGGGTTCGCCGATATTTGTGCGGGACGTTGCAAAAGTTCAAATCGGGCCGGATATCAGAAGGGGACTTGCAGAACTCGACGGCAAAGGCGAGGTTGCCGGAGGCATAGTCGTCGTACGTTTCGGCGAGAATGTCCTGAACGTTATCGAGCGCGTGAAAGACAAGATTGCAAAAGACATCCAGCCCTCGCTGCCGCAGGGGGTGAGGATTGTCACTACTTACGACAGGTCTGATCTTATCCACAGGTCTATCGATACGTTGAAAGAAGAGATCATCAAGCTCTCTATTGCGGTCAGCGTTGTATGTCTGGTATTCCTCTTCCATCTTCCGAGCGCGCTTGTCGTGATACTGACCCTTCCGATCGCGATCATCATCTCCTTCATCTGCATGAAATACATCGGCGTCACCTCGAATATTATGAGCCTGGGAGGCATTGCCATTGCTATAGGCGCGATGGTGGACGCCTCGATCATCATGGTCGAAAATGCCCATAAGAAGATGGAGGAATGGATATGCGACGGCAGGAAGCGTTGCAGCAGAACCGATGTGATCATTGACGCGGCAAAGGAGGTCGGCCCCTCTCTCTTTTTCTCTCTTTTGGTTATCACAGTCGGGTTCCTTCCGGTCTTTACTCTCCAGGCACAGGCAGGCCGTCTCTTTAAGCCGCTGGCCTTCACAAAGACCTTTGCGATGCTTTTCGCCTCTTTCCTGGCAATCACACTTACTCCTGTGCTGATGGACCTCTTTATCCGCGGGAACATCAAGCCCGAGGGTGAAAACCCCATAGTAAATTTCCTGGGCAAACTCTACAGGCCAAGGGTGCATTTTTCCCTCAATCACAGTTGGGCCATCATCATATTCGCCCTTGTGATTGTTGCCCTTACCGTTTATCCCGTAAGTAAGCTGGGCTCTGAATTCATGCCTCCTCTTTATGAAGGGACTCTCTTTTATATGCCGGTAACGGTTCCCGGCGCGTCCATATCGGTCGCCTCGAGGCTCTTGCAGATGCAGGACAAGCTGCTGAAGGCCATCCCTGAAGTTGCACAGGTGTTCGGAAAAGCAGGCAGGGCTGAGACGGCCACCGACCCGGCCCCGATCGAAATGTTTGAGACAGTTGTAAATCTCAAACCGGAGTCGCAATGGCGGAAGGGGATGGATGTGGAGAAGCTCAAAAACGAGATGAACGACGCTCTGCAGATCCCTGGGGTTGCCAATTCATTTACAATGCCCATTAAGGCCAGAATAGACATGAACGCAACAGGCATAAGGACCAACGTAGGAGTGAAGGTCATAGGATCCAAACTTGAGGAGATAGAAAGGATATCGAAAGATGTGGAGGAGGCTATTAGAAACATCCCAGGCACGCGCAGCGCCTATGCCGAAAGGGTAACGACCGGATACTTTCTGGACATAAGACCTAAGCGTGAAGAGATAGCGCGTTTCGGCCTTTCGGTCAATGATGTTCAGGACGTTGTAGAATCGTCCCTCGGTGGCATGAACGTGACCGTGACGGTCGAAGGCAGAGAACGTTATCCGGTAAATGTACGGTATATGAGGGAATTGAGGAACGACGTGGAGAAGATAAAACGGATACTCATCCCTGTTACCCTTACAGCAGGCAGTGCTTCTTCCGGAATGAGCGGTGCGTCTCAGGCCGAAACCGGGGGGCGCATACCGCTTGGGCAGATTGCGGATATAGAAATTATAAAAGGCCCGACAGCTATCAAGAGTGAGGAGGGACTCCTTGCCAATTATGTCTATGTAGATTATTCGGGTGGAGATGTCGGCGGATATGTTGAGAAAGCCAAACAGAAGGTCTCCTCCGCGGTAAAACTGCCCGTGGGCTACAGACTCGAATGGAGCGGCGATTACGAATATATAGTCAAGACACATGAAAGACTGAAGACAGTCATTCCCCTTACGATCATGATAATTTTCGTGCTGCTCTATTTCAATACGAAATCAGTTACGAAGACGTTCATAGTGCTGCTGGCCGTGCCTTTTTCGCTCGTGGGGTCGTTCTGGTTTCTCTATCTTCTTAATTACAACATGAGCATCGCGGTCTGGGTAGGCATGATCGCGCTGGCGGGACTCGACGCGGAGACCGGAGTAGTGATGCTCCTCTATCTCGATCTGGCCTACGAGCAGTGGAAGAAGGAAAGCAGGATGAAGACTGTGGATGATCTCGACGATGCGATTATGCACGGCGCTGTGAAGAGGATAAGGCCAAAACTTATGACTGTGGGCGTTATTCTCGCGGGCCTTATCCCAATCATGTTCAGCCACGGCGCAGGCTCCGACGTTATGAAAAGGATAGCAGCGCCTATGATCGGAGGCGTCGTCACATCGGAAATTCTCGAGCTGACTATCTATCCTGCTATCTATAAGATCTGGAGAAGAAGAGAATTGATCCCCGCAAAGGAACAGGATTGACATTAGTAGTGAGAAAGACTATAACTATTTATGATCCTGGTCCTAGGATTACTTCCCTTCTTTATACTTCTTATTTCTGCGCTTATACTTGGTAACGCCGGCAGGAACTCCAGGGAAAAGATTACGCTCTTTTTTTACAGTCCCGATGACACCGACAGGGAATCGTCAAAACTTATTACTGCACTCAGGTTCTGCTTCTGGATTTCACTTTTTGTCTCAGCCTGGATGATTTACACGGTTTTAAAAGGAGGCACGTAGGACCAACACTGCCTCGTGCTGTTAACGGTACTTGCCTTTTTGCAGATTTTTAAACATTATATCGCAGTCGCATATTTTGCAAATTGAGTCTGCGAAAGGGGAGGTTGCCTCGCAGACTCATAACTGTTGTGATGTATTATTCGATACTTGAAAATAAAAAGTTTAAGCAAAAATAAAAAGTCTCTTATATGTTGCCTGTTTCTGGCGTACTTTGTTCGGTATGCCGTATCTCCCCTGTCTCTAACTTTCACTGTAAAAAAAAATGGCCGGCGACGAATTGGCGGACTACGCGGCTGCTTCTTACTCAGGTCTCAGGATTTTGTTGCTGGAGATAATTTACGACAAATTAGATGAAAAAAATGCTGCTGATCAAGGCAATTCAGCAGCACGTGTTCTCATATGGAAGGCCCGTGTAATCTTACCTGAAAATATCTATTTAAGGTTTTTACCACTCAGGCATTTGGTCCTGCACGAAGACATCCAGTAATTTGTTATAGTTCTGCAGCGGTCTTGTCAGCTCCGTCTGATGAGCAAAAAACCGTTTGTGAATTTAAAGCCATACACTCAGGTCCCTCTCCCCCGTTAGTATAATCTGCTCTTTTAATCGTCACTTAGAGAATTGTCTTCCGCGCAGGCAGATTGACGATCCATAACATTGCGTCATCTGTGATGAGATAGACGGCAGAACTTTGTTATGTCCATTGTTGTTAACCAACATAGGAGAAAAAATGAAAAAGATTTTTTTGTTCTTAGTAATGGCAGGGATTCTTATATCGGGATGTGCGAGCAAGGGCACTGTGAAAGAGACAGCTCAGTCCCAGCAAACCAGGAGCGGGTCACTGATAAGTTGACGGATAAAAAGGTGTCACAGGAAACTGTCGCATCAAAAGGGTCTGGAAAGACGGAGGACCTGGACTCCCTGCGTCTTATGAAAGAGATGCAGGCGCGGCTGAAAGACATCCGTTGCGATTTTGACATGTATGCGATAAGAAACGACGAAAGGCCGAAAGTCAGGGAGCTTGCAGACACGCTAAGGAAGAATAGCAGTTTGAAAGTTATCATTGAGGGCTATTGTGACGACAGAGGCACTAATGAGTACAATCTGGCCCTTGGGGACAGAAGGGCCAATGCTGCCAAGGACTTCCTTTTGTCGCTCGGGGTCCCGGGCGTGACTCTCAGCAAAACTTTTTTGGCTATAATTCCTCGTTCTTATTGATACCCACGCAGATTAATCATCCCAACCCAAGCTATTGTTTATTAAGTGAAAAAAGTATAATTGCTATTTATTATCCATTCGTATTTATGAGGTGTTCGCAAGTCATACAACACCGGTAAGATGTATCACAGATGTCAGAATTTGGTATAATTTCATTCATTATATTGGGGGCTTTCTTATATGATAGATTGCACAATAAAGCTTTATCTTGATTTGGATAGAACAAAGTGGTCTAAGAGTGGCTCCTAAAAAATCTTCCAATAAACTCAAATCTACATCTGTCTCAACCAAGCAACCCGGAACCAGATCATCCAACAGCAGCCAATTCCCGATCGTAGGCGTCGGCGCGTCCGCGGGCGGGCTTGAGGCGTTTACACAATTATTCAAGTATCTTCCTGCCGATCCTGGTATGGCCTTTGTCCTTATCCAGCACCTCGCCCCCGCACACGAGAGCATGCTGACTGCGCTCTTGTCCAAGTCGGTCACCATGCCCGTAAGAGAGGTAAAAGACGGAATGACCGTAGAGTCAGATAATGTATATGTCATACCGCCTGACACGGAAATGGTCATCTTTCAAGGAGTGCTCCATCTGACGCCACGGGAGAAGACCAGGGGACAGTATATGCCTGTCGATTCTTTTTTGCGCTCCCTTGCTCAAGACCGCGGAAACAATGCGATGGCCATAATCCTGTCCGGTTCCGGTTCAGACGGCTCTAATGGAATAAGGGCAATTAAAGGAGAGGGCGGCATCGTCTTTGCGCAGGATGAAACTGCAAAGTATGACGGTATGCCGAAAAGTGCTGCTGATACCGGCTGCGTTGATTTAGTGCTGCCACCCGATAAGATTGCGGCTGAGCTGCTGAGGATCAGGCTGCATCCCTATCTTGCCGCTGTCGAGCATGGGGAGCCCGTGCGGATTATACAGGCGGAAGAGAATGACCTCAATAAGATATTTATAATGCTCAGATCAGCCAAGGGCGTTGATTTTACCTCCTACAAACGCTCGACAATAATGCGGAGGGTCAACCGCCGCATGCTCCTGCAAAAGATAAATGGGATGGAAGCATATGTGGCTTATCTAAAGGCAAACCCCTCTGAAATCGAGACCCTCTACCAGGACATTCTGATCAATGTCACCTCTTTTTTCAGAGAACCAGGGGCCTTCGAGGCATTAAGAAAAAGCGTGTTCCCGCACATTGTCAATAAGGCGGCGGGCGATGCCCCTGTCAGGATATGGGTCCCGGCCTGTTCCACCGGGGAAGAGGCATACTCTATCGCCATAGCCCTGATTGAGTATATGGACGAAAATAAGATCAGCCGGCCTTTTCAGCTCTTTGCAACAGACATAGACGATATCGCGGTCGAGAAGGCCAGAAAAGGCATATACCCTGAAAACATATCGAATGACATCTCCACGGAGAGGCTGGGACGTTTCTTTGAAAAGAGCGGGGACGCGTATGTCATTAACAAGCGTGTCCGCGAAATGTGCATATTTGCGAAGCATAATATGGTGAAAGACCCTCCGTTTTCAAAGATAGACTTTATCAGTTGCCGGAATGTGCTCATTTATTTCGGCGCGGAGCTTCAGAAAAAAACGGTTAGGATATTATTTTATGCGCTCAATCCCAAAGGCTTTCTCATGATCGGGCCTTTCGAGACCGTCGGCGAATTCGATGGTCTTTTCTCAGTAGTGGACAAGAGAGGCGCTATTTATGCCAAAAGGGCAGAACCGTCGATGCATCATTTTGAAGCCCCTGCAGTCGAATATGGCAAGGAAAAAGCGGACGGCAAAAGGGCCGAAGGCCAACCGGCAGGAGTATTCAATATTCAGAAAGAGGCCGATAACATAGTGATCGCCAATTATAGCCCTGCGGGCTTTGTTGTCAACGAGGCCATGACGGTGCTCCAGTTCCGGGGAAATACCGGTCCGTTCCTTATGCCCGCTTCCGGGGAGGCGAGTTTGGACCTCATGAAGATGGTAAGCGAAGACTTGGTGGTCGAGCTTCGCACTGCACTCTATCAGGCAAAGAAAGAGGATGTTCCGGTAAAAAAGAAGCGGGCCAGGGTCGAGCGAGGTAAGCTAATCAGATACATAAATATTGATGTTGTCCCATTTAAGGCCCCAGCATCAGGCGAACGTTACTTCCTGGTCCTGCTTGAGGAAATAGGCTACCACTCCCGTCCTCGTAGTGGCCCTGTTACCGGAGATGCGGCCCGGTTGAGGCAGGAGCTTGCCGCGTCAAAAGCGCATTTAAACACTGTGACCCGGGAGTATGAAGCGGCAAATGAAGAGCTGAGGGCCCTGAATGAGGAACTGCAATCGAGCAATGAAGAGATGCAGAGCATCAACGAGGAGATGGAAACGGCAAAGGAAGAACTCCAGTCAACGAATGAGGAACTGACCACTGTCAACGACGAGCTTCGAAGCCGCAGTGAGGAAACAACACAGCTGAACAACGACCTGTCCAACGTGCTCAGAGGTGTTGAGATACCGATTATCATACTCGGAAGCAAACTTGAGATCAGGCGGTTCAATGAAGCTGCGGCAAGGCTGTTGAATCTTATCCCTTCGGATACCGGACGTCCGCTGAGCAATATAAGGACGAATATCAATATCCCGGACCTTGAGCAGATGGTCCTCGAGACAATCCATACCCTTGCCGTAAAAGAAAAAGAAGTCCAGGATATGGAGGGACGCTGGTATTCAGTGAAGATAAGGCCATATAAGACGGTTGACAACAGGATCGACGGCGTTTTGATGACCCTGGTCGATGTCGACGATATGAAGCGCAACCTTCTGAGGGTCGAGGGGGCATATGATTACGCCAACGCTATTGTTGAAACCGTGCGGGAGCCTCTGCTCGTGCTCACGCCCGACCTTAGAGTGATAACCGCCAACAAATCTTTCTACGCAAACTTTCTGGTAGATTCTGAAGAAACAGTGAACAGATTCATCTATGATTTGGGAAATGGACGGTGGAACATCCCGGCACTGCGGAACCTTCTTGAAAAGGTCCTGCCTGAGGACAAAGCTTTTTCCGACTTTGAGGTTGAGCTGGAGTTGCCAAATATCGGTCGTAGGGTCATGATGCTCAATGCCCGTGAGATTTACCTGGACGAACCATATTTAAAGACAGCCCTGAATACGATGGAATCTTTTGACCGGCTGATCCTTCTTGCGATTGAAGACATCACCGGTCGCAAGCGGGCTGAGAGCATCACACAAGCGAGGCTCCGGATGCTGTCAATGGCCGCTTCCCCCTCGGGGTCTCGGGATGAAACTCTTCAGATGATGCTGGACGAGATCGAAAAGCAGACGGGCAGTACGATCGGGTTCTACCATTTTCTGAATGTTGACCAGGAAACACTCTCTCTTCAGGCTTGGTCTACGAATACGCTGCGGGACATGTGCAGCGCAGAAGGCAAAGGTAGCCACTACAATATCTCCCAGGCGGGCGTGTGGGTGGATTGCGTTCGGCAGCGGGGTCCGGTTATTCATAACGACTATGTCTCGCTGGCTAACCGCAAGGGCTTTCCGCCGGGGCATGCCGCAGTCAAACGTGAAATGGTCGTGCCTGTTCTGCGAGACGGGCGGATCGTGGCGATCATCGGCGTCGGGAACAAGCCGACCGACTATAATGCGACCGACGTTGAAATCGCCGAGTCTCTGGGCCAACTTTCATGGGAAATCTTCGAGCGCATAAGGGCCGTCGATGAGCTTCAAGCAGCATATGCCGAAGCTGAGCGCCGCGCAAAGGAGCTCGAACTCGCTTACAAAGATATGGAGGGTTTTAGTTATTCGGTCTCACATGACCTCCGCGCCCCCTTGCGGATAATAAAAGGCATGTCGGACATCGTGCTCAAGGACCACTATGACAAACTTGATGACGAAGGCAAAGTTATTTTAGAGCGGATACATGGAAACACAGAAAAGATGGATCAGCTTATCAATGCCCTTCTCGATTTATCCAGAATAAGCAGACTGGAGATTAAGATAGAAGAAATAGATATGGAGAAAGAGACGGCTCTTATAGCCGCGGACCTTAATGCTTCAGCCCCCGAACGAAATATTAATATGGATATCAAGAAGCTCCCGCCTGCGTATGGCGACATCACACTAATACGCCAGGTACTTACAAATCTCCTGTCCAATGCCGTTAAATTCACAAAGGACAGGGATGTAGCGTCCATCGAGATCGGCGGCCGCAGCGGAAACGGCGAAAATATTTATTACGTGAAAGACAACGGGGCAGGTTTTAATACGGATTATGCAGATAAGCTATTCGGTGTTTTTCAGCGCCTGCACAGCGCAAAAGAATTCGAAGGCATCGGCATAGGGTTGTCCATCGTCCAACGCATTATTCAGCGCCACGGCGGAAGGGTGTGGGCTGAAGGCGAGACCGGCAAAGGAGCGACTTTTTATTTCACCCTCCAAACAACGGCCGGGGGGGGCATATCTGAAACGTCAGAATAGTTTAGAATTTAAGGTTTTGAGATCTTTTGCCCGCGCCAACTTGCCCTGTCAAACGAACTCCGAACTATCAGTCGCGGAATATGCTCAGAGCGTTTATTTACAAACAAAAGCGGCATTCTTTTTAAAGTCCCACCAGTGTTCGTTTTAGGGAGCAATCAATAAGAATCTGAGTCTTCATCACTTTTTTTTCGGAAACTCGCATTCAGGATTGCGTCCCCGGGTTGCTCTTGCAGCCACAAGTCTTGTTTTCTCACCAGGATCCCATGGTCACGTTTATCGGTTGAAAGAAACATTTCAAATATTTGTTACACTCTCTTATGGAGGGGGAGCAAGGAAGGGGTGTCCAGGGGGGAAGGACCGGTGGGGGAGGGCTGTAGTGCCACAAAATGTTCCTTGTCAGTGTTCCTACCGGTTCTCATAATCTTTTATGTGAACATATAAAACCCTTTTCAGAGGCGATGGGTATACCCACCGTCTGTATTGCCGTCCTGCATGCATGGGCTTGAGCAAATATTTAACCGTGGCTGATGCATAAGTCTTGGTTTCGGAAGGAGTGAAAACGATTTCACTTCACATACCCACTTCTTTCCCAAGGAAGACCAGGGGGAAGGTTCTCGGCTCAATATAGACAGAAAGTTTATTTCTCAGCAAGATTGACAGATCAAAAAAAGACCGTTACCCACGATGACTAATCTCGATTTGGCTCGACTCCGAAACTCTATTAGGAGTACAATTGGAATAAGACACTTCAGCGACAACGTCGTGGCGAGAAGTACGGCCACTATGGATTCCCGCCTGCGCGGAAATGACAATCTTTATCAGAATCGCACTTTATAGATAGCCGCCATTGAGTCTCAGTGTCCGGCTGAACTGTTGGGATACTTAAAACATAACGAAGAGATTATTTCATGATAAGATGAAATATGATAATCATTTTGAGCCTCAGCAGTGGATGTAAAATATGGTCTAAAGCGGATTTATCACCTTGAGAATGAGTCATATGAATCAGATGCATAAGATCAGAAACCGTCCCAAATTCTTTCTGTTCCTGGTCGCAACTGCGATTTTCTTTTCGGCCGGTCCTGCCTCGGCTGCTGAAGAGCTGCGGCGGGGCGACGAGATCCTGCTCGACACCTATTACCGGCTCGAAGCCAAACTGGAGAAAACTATCTTCGGCTTTCCTCTCTTTCTGGAGTCTTTTGAGAGTGCAGACAGAGTGCATGTGGATATCCATGGGATCTTCGATCATTCCTTCAGCAGCGTTCTCAACGTGCTCAAGGTCCCGGCGAACTGGTGCGATATCGTCACCCTCGATCCCAATGTCAAGGTCTGCACTTACAGGGAACAGCCCGGTTCCTGGCTGCTGACCCTCTACATCGGTCGCCAAACTTATCAACCTCCGGAAGACACGCGTCAAGTCATTTACCATTACCGCAACGTCGAACAGGGGCCGGGATATCTGGGTATCCTTCTCGATGC
>OUUY01000033.1 GCA_900302705.1 Candidatus Sulfobium mesophilum | reverse complement strand
ACCGTAGTTGCAGTACATGCATGGATGTGGGTGTCGATATCGATGTTTGTAGCAGCTACAGAAGCCGACTGTATCACAATACCCGTTTCGTCACCTCCACCAGAGCCCGGTGCGCCAACCCCTCCCCCGCAGCCCGATAATACAATTACGCATAAGAGCAACACTATATAGTTCTTCATTTAACCTCTAACCTCCTCGAAGTGAATATCAAAATAAGGTCTCTCATCCGGTCTGCCTCTTATATCGGCTGACTTACTATAATCGGCGTTATAAATATGAGCAGTTCCTTGATGTTGGGGCCTATGCGGTCCTTGGTCTTAAAGAGCCAGCCGAGTCCAGGTATCCTGCCGAGGACTGGGACGGCATCACTGGATTCGCTATCGTCCAGCCTGTAAATGCCTCCTATCACCAGAGTCTCTCCATTCTTGACAAGCGCCTGTGTCGTTAGGCTCTTCGTGTTGACTACCGCCGTGGCCCCGGCCGTTCCCGGCTGAAGGCTGTTGTCAGTGGCATTGACCTTCAGTTGGATATAACCGTCAGGGGTGATCTTGGGGGTCACAGACAGACTGAGAGTTGCAGTCTGCGACTGGGTCTGGGTCCCTGACTGGCTTACCGTCGGGATGAAAAATGTAGTACCCTGCTGGATGGTGGCCGCCTCGTTGTCCATCGTCAATACCTTCGGGTTAGATAGTGTCTTGGACTTACCGATGGATTCAAGCGCTGAAAGCGACATGTTGACGCTCATGCTGTTTGCATGCCCGAGCGTCAAATTCATGGCACCTCCGGCATTTGACGTTGCAGGTCCAGCGGTCACCGTGGGGGTATTGACGGAGAAATTGCCCCCGAGGTTATTGGGGAAAGTCTGCGAGGAGAAATTGCCTCCCCACCGTATACCGAGCGATTCACTATATGTTGTTCCCACCTCGACGAGCTTCGCCTCTATCATAACCTGGGGCTTCGCAAGGTCCATTATCTTCACAAGTTCTTTTATCTTTTCTATGCTCTTCTGAGTATCTTTGATAATAAGGGTATTCATCCTTGCGTCCGGGGTGATGGTGCCGCGCGCGCTGAGCAGTTTCCCGTTGTTGATGGCAGTCTGGACTTCGCCTGCAGAAGCATAGTTGACCCTCAATACCTCCTGAACCAATTCCTCGGACTTCTCTTCTGTCTCCTTCGACTTCGCCTTTTCATTGGCTATCTGGTCAAAAACAGTGACAGGCGCAATCCACAATATGTTTCCTTCTATGCGGTAGCTGAGATGGGTCTGATTTAGAATAATATCGAGGGCTTGGTCCCAGGGGACATTCATAAGCTTGATCGTAATCTTACCCTTCACCGCAGGGTCCAGCACCAAATTGTAGTCATTGACGTCGGCAAGTAGTCTGAAAATAGGGCCTACCTCGGCATCCTGGAAATCGAGCGATATCTTTTTCCCTTTATATCTTCCCTCTGCCTTGGCATCCTGCTCACCATTATGCGACGCCTCCTTTTGAACAGCCCCTTTGGCCGGCAGTTCTTTCAGAGCAGTCCCATTCTGGACTGTCTTGTTCTCAGATTGGACAGCCGCCGGACGCTCCTTGCTCTTCAGCATAACTTCTATGGTATTTCCTATCGTTGCAACATCGAAGGCAGTCTTTTCCCTGAGGTCCAACACAAGTCTAACCTTGTCCCTGTGCTTGCCGGTCCTGATACCCTTCAAAGGCGACACGACACTTGTGGGAAGTGAGGCATGCATAGACACATTGGGGACATCTATAACGATTCTATGATCGATGGGAAAAACATTGGGCTTCATGGTACCGTCACCGATTATCAATACCTTTAGCGCCTCTGCCGATTTCTTGAGCTCGATTCGCACAATAGACTTCGCCTCTGACAGTACAGCGCCACCGCCGGCGGCAGATTTTATTTCGGCGGTCTCCCCTTCTTTTGTTTCGGGTGTAGCGGCTTCAGAGGGCTTTGATTCTGCTGCAGGATCCGGTGGACTCACGGCGGCTGCAGCATCAGTCGTTTCGTTCGACCCCACTTTTTCTTCGGTTTTTTCCTGAGTCAGGGTGACCGGTTCTTCCGGTTTGGTCAAAAGGGTCAGCGTATTGTCCTTGTAGAGAGGGACGACCGCAGCAGGGCTCTGCAATGTAATATCGAGCCTTACAGATGGCTTTGGAGTGTCGAGCTGCCGGGGAAGGATCTCCGAAATGCCTGCCTTGTCCCAGACTATCTTCTCCTTAAAATTCCCCAGACGCATATCCGGGATGTCGATAGTTACCTTGTAAGGGTCGTTCCCTGTATAGATCGTATAGATAAAGTTCTTGCTGCCGACGAAAGAGATGCCGTTTTCCTGCTGCTTGATGTCGGCAAGGACCGGGAACTCATCGGCCTCGGCAGTCTCCTTGGTCCTGGCCTTCGTCGCACAGCCAAAGACTAATGTCACTAAAATAAATGACAAGAGAAATTTTGATATCAGAATTTTTTTCATTATTCCCCCTCCTTGCGGAGTTTCAATATGGTATCTTTAGTTTTCATCTGCCCTCGGTAGTCTTTTACCTGCTCCCGAATCAGCACCATGTCCTTTGTAATATCCTCGACCTTTCCGCCGTAAAGCCCGAGTGTCATCCCTTTTCTGATCGTGTAGGATTTATTGTCGGGGAGCGTTATGAGGGCGTAATACTGCTTGGTGTCCCACAAAATAGCAATCAGTTTTATATCGCCGACGTCGAAGTTCTCTATAGGCCGTCTCCCGGCCACTCTTTTAGGCTTTTCCTTGCTGATTTGGACCAATGACATGAAAGGGTCCCTCCTCCCCTTCTGCTCATAAACATACACCTCTTTTTCGGCCCTCGGTTCCTCTTTAATCGCAGGCACGGGAGCGGAGGCGGCAGGTTTGGGCTTTTCGACAGCCGTCTTCGGAGGGGAAGGCTTGCCCTTACATCCTGAAAAGACAACGAACATTGCAACGATAATAATTGCTAGTGACTTCTTAATAATAGGTGTCATTTTCACCATTTATTTCTTCTTCGCCTCCTTTTTTTCCTCGACTGCAGACGAGAAAGTGGTGGCGGTAAAACTTATCTGAAGGACAGCCCTGCCTTTTGTAAGCGCAGGAGCCCCGAGCTTTATATCTGTGATATTGACGATCCGGTTCAGTTTCGTCACGCTGCTCAGAAATCCGGCGAAATCGTGGTATGTGCCGCTCGCCGCAACAGCTACCGGTATTTCTGATACAATTCCACTTGAGTGCATCTTCCTGGCTCCCGGCTTCCAGGATTTTATATCGAGTCCCGCTGCGGTAGAAAGGTCGGAGAT
>OUUY01000064.1 GCA_900302705.1 Candidatus Sulfobium mesophilum | reverse complement strand
GGACAGACGTCTGCTTTACGAATGGATCGATGAACTGGAAAGATCCTTCGTATTCATACTCTATCCCTGCGCAGTATTCTTTTTTTTCATCTTTCGTCTCATCGAGGTAATATTGTTTGCTTCTCTTGCTTACTTTTTCAGAAAGTCATCAGGCCTGGCGCTGGCCTACCGCGCTTATATGCGGTTGGCTGCGCTATCGCTTACGCCCACGCTGGTTATCGGCGCACTCCTCAACATCGGCAGAATTGTGGTTCCCTTCTGGTGGCTCACAAGTCTGCCGCTGACGGCAGGATACCTTATCTTTGCGATAAGTGCCAACAGAAAGACAGCCTGACAGGCAAGACACGTCGTTGTTGCAGCGCTCACTTAGTCACGGAAGGACATCGTAAGTTCATACATGCCGGCTTCGGCATGTTTCTCCAGAATAAAACCCATTTCCTGGAAAAGCTTGAGCATCGGTTTATTGTCCATAAGCACTTCCGCGGTAAAACCGTGCAGCCCGCTTTTTTTGGCAAGATAGGAAAGGTATGACAGAAGTTCAGTGCCTATCCCCCTGCCCTGATATTCATCACGCACTACCAAAGCTACTTCTGCTTCATACGTCCTTTCATTAATATAGTACTGCCCCATCCCTACTATTATCTCGCTGTCCCCCTCCGTGACCATGGCAAGAACCACCATTTCCCTGGTGTAATCAATAACGGCAAACTGCTGAAGGCGGTCATGATGCATATCTGTGCGGGTTGATATAAACCTGCGGTACATACTGTCATCTGAAAGTGAATAGAAGAAATCTTTTAACAGATGTTCATCGGTGATCTTTACCGCTCGAAGAAATATTTCCAGGCCTTTCTTCGTTGTGCGAAACGTCTCCAATGCTTCCGGATATTCTCCTTTTGCCTCGGGAATAAATGCCTGGTCTTTATAGATTATAGAAAGTTTCTTTGCCTCATCTATAAGCCATTTCCTGAATTTCGGATGGGCAATCGCGACCAGGTCCATAGCCCTTTCCCTGATATTTTTTCCATGAAGGTACGCGATGCCGAACTCCGTAACAACGTAGTGGACGTCACCTCTTGTGAGCGTGACACCGGCCCCTTCCTTTAGAAAAGGTACAATCCTTGATACCTCGCCCTCCTCTGCCGTGGACTGAAGGGCCAGGATTGTCTTGCCCCCCTGCGAAAGGATAGCCCCTCTCATGAAGTCAGCCTGCCCCCCCACTCCGCTAAAGAAATATTTTCCAAGAGATTCAGCCGTGGCTTGTCCCGTGAGATCTATTTCAAGCGCGCTGTTTATCGCCACTACATTCCTGTTCCTGGCGATTGTAAGAGGATTGTTTGTGTAACTGACCGGCCTGAATTCTATCGCAGGATTGTCATTGATAAACTCGTAAGTTTCAGTTTTGCCCATGCAAAAAGCGGCAACCGTTTTGTCCCTGTTAAGGGCCTTCTTCGTGTTATCTACAACTCCTATCTTCATGAGGTCCACGATCCCGTCGGTAAGGAGTTCGGTATGAACACCCAAATGCCGTTTTTCGCGAAGATGCCCCAATATTGCATTTGGAATGCTTCCGTAGCCGACCTGCATCGTGTCGCCGTCCTGGATTATCCTGGCGACATATTTGCCAATTTTCCCGGCGATCTCATCCGGTACTTCGGCTTCGAATACAAGAAGCGGTTCGTCACAGGGCACCATGTAGTCAACATTTTTTATGTGAATGAAGGTGTCGCCGTGCACTCTCGGCATTTTTGAGTTTATCTGAGCAATGACCAAATTTGCACTTTCTGCAGCAGCCTTAACAATATCAACGCTTATGCCTAAACTCATGAAACCGTGCGCATCAGGCAGGGACGTCTGTATAAGCGCGACATCGACAGGTATCCTTCTTCTGTAGAAAAGATCAGGCACAGCAGACAAAAAGATAGGCGTATAATCAGCAACTCCCTGGTTGACGGCCTCCCTTGAGTTCTTACCTATGAAAAAGGAGTTATACCGGAAATTGTCCCTGAACCTGTCATCTGCGTAAGGAGATACGCCCAGATTCCATACCTGGAGCACCTCTGTATCAAAAAAGGATTTAGGGTGAGACTGGACATACCTTATAAGTGCACGCAAGAGGAATTGCGGTTCCCCGCACCCGGTGCCCACAAATATCCTGTCTCCAGGATGTATCCCAGCGAAAATATTTTCTTCGTGAGCGAATTTCTCCGGGTATTGAGCTGCTATTTCTTTAAGTCTAGTGTCCATCTTCACACCTCTTAAAGCTAAAGAAACAATACCTGAACATAAAAAAAGTATATCAGATATGATAACGCGCCGCAGAGTGAAGCGTTAGCTCAATTTGCCAAGCTTCTCTGCCTGGCCAATTGTATCCTCAAGAAGACGTTCTACCTCCTCAAGACCAGCCTCCCAAAACTTAATGTTTCGTATATCTATGCCGAGGCCGAGAAAGATATTTGCCGGAGAGTCTGAAAGACCTGCTGACAGGAACTCCTTGACTTTGCCGACATAAGCGGAGTCCTTCCTCACAAAATTCTGCAGAGACTTTGAAATTAAAAGGCCGCTTGCGTAGGAATAGACGTAAAAAAAATAGCGGATATGGCTCCAGTAGACCCACCAATTTTCAGAACCCTTCGTCTGTTCAACAAAGTCCCCCATATAACTGGCCATATGCTCACTGAAGAGTTTTCCGATTTCCTCCTTGGAGAGATATCCCCGGCTCCTGAATCGCTCATGCAGTGAGGACTCAAACTTGTAGCATGCGACCTGCCGGAAAATAGTTGAAACGTCGTCATCGAGCTTCTTCATCATGAGCGCCAGCCTGGACTCATCGTCAGCCACCTTAAGTATTTCCCTGAGCACAAAATCCTCCAAAAAAGTGCTCGCCACTTCAGCGGTCGAAGTCGGTGTCCCGAAGTTGAGGGCGTTCTGGCGTTTTTTGATAAGCTCGTTGTTGATTCCGTGACCGGTTTCGTGCGCCAGAGTAAGCACATCACTAAGTTCTCCCATGTGGTTAAGGAGGATATACGTAGGCTGAGATATAAGATGGTGTGCGCAGAATGCACCGCCGGCTTTTCCCTTTTTAGGATAGACGTCTATCTGCCGGTTATTGACAAATCCGTCAAAGATCCCGGCAAATTCCTGATCGAGTGCGGCAAGTACCTTGCCCACCAAAATACAGGAGGCTTCAAAAGAGTACTTGGCATTAATCTTTCCATAGACGACATTTCGTTCATGGTATTTTAATTTCTTTACTCCCATCAGGCGAGCCTTTAGCCGGTAAAACCTGGACGGAATATCGAACCTACCTGAGACAGCCTCTACCAGTGAGTCCACAACTTTGCTGTCTATGTCGTCAGCGACATGTCTGGAATGGTCCGGTCTGCTAAACGCCCTGACCTCATCTTCAGTCTTTCTATGGGCCAGGACCGAATTCATTTCCGCCTCAGCCACATCTATATGCCGGGCCAATATATCATTGAATGCCCTCGCCGAAGAGTCCCTGACTTTCCTGTCCCTGCTGTTCATAAGGCCGGCTATTTCGGAGAAAGGCCGAACCCCTCTGCCTCCGCCCTCCAGAAGGACCTGGCGTTCCTCCTTGGCAAGAAGACCGAATGTCATTTTTATCCAGTTCGAATAGGAAGTAGACATTTTCAGGTTTATTATCTTCTCTTCTCGTTCGCTGCGCATATGCTTCGATTCTGCCCAGATTCGTTCGAGAAAATGCCTGTAGGCCCGGAGTCCCCTGTGTTGAAGGAAAACATTTCGAGTCTTCCGCGGGATTTTAGCTAATCTTAAATAAAAAAACTGCATGTCATTTTCTATTTTGCGGCCGAAATTTTCGATTTTGTTGAACTTCGCTTTAAGGTCAGGACTGTTCTGGTCCTGCTCCGTCCTTAGCCAGAAGTAGTATCCAGCGTCTCCGTCGTAGCCGAAACTCCTCTTCCAGAGTTCATACTCGCCAAGGGCTTTACAGAGGATAGCCGGATCGGAAAGATAATCCCTGCGAGGCCTCCATTTGCGAATAAAGCGGCAACTTTCTCTTTCAACTGTCTTAAGCGTTTCTTCGATCTTAGGATCATCGTCAGACTGGAAAAGTTTTCCCAAATCCCAAATCAGCTCGCCGCCGTTTCTAACCCTTCGCATTATCTCCGCTCCTTCTCGTTTTCTTGCTTCCCTCGTACAAATCATATTGAATCAATCTGCACTCTATCGTACCATTGAAAAACTGAAACCTGCGCTTCGGCCTCAACCCTATCATTTTTGCCAGAGCAGGGTTGCCTGTAAATACACAACCGGTGTATCCCTTGCACCTTTGCTTTAAAAAATCTCCTATTCCTTTATATATATAAGAAAGATTTTTTCCTTCGCCCATCCGCTCGCCATACTCCGGATTGATAAGAACTATCCCGCCACCATCCGGGACCGGGGTATCTGCAAAGTCGCATGTTTTGAATTCGATCACTCCGGAAACGCCTGCATATTCTGCATTCCTTCGGGCGCCCTCGACGGCCGCGGGATTTATATCTGTCGCAATTATCCTGCCTCCCGGTTCCTCCCGAGACAAGCCCAAAGAATCCTCCTTAATGTGTTTCCACAGGAGCGGGTCAAATCCTTTCAGGTGCATGAAGGCGAAATTTTCTCTTATAATTCCCGGCGCCTTTTTCAGCCCAATAAGGGCGGCCTCAATAGCGAGTGTTCCGCTGCCGCACATGGGGTTGATGAAATGGCTGTTACTATCCCATCCGACAGCTGTTATAAGCGCGGCGGCTAGCGTTTCCTGAAGAGGGGCCTGCAGCGGTATTTTCCTGTATCCCCTCTTCGACAGTGATTCACCAGACGTGTCAAGATACACAGAACAATGAGCTTCCTTCCAGTGAAAAAATACAACAACACCGCCCCTCGAAGGGCCAGAGTCAGGACGACGGCCAGTCTTTGCCCTTATCCTGTCGACTATTGCGTCTTTACATCTCATGTTGGCATAGCGTGAATCATTGATGCTGTAATGGCTTACACTCGATGATACACACAGATAACTATCCTTCGGTATATATTCCTCCCACTTTATGGCATAAATCCCGTCATAAAGGCCCCCCGGACTATTCGCTTCGAAATCATTCAAATGGTAGAGCACATGATGACCGGTCCGAAGGAACATATTAAGTCTCAGTGTGTCATCAAAGGTCCCCTCTGTCGTCACTGTCGAGACAGTCTCGGCCACAACAGGAAAGCCCAGAGAGAGGACCTCCCTTGACAGAAAAGGCGAAAGTCCCTTTGGACAGCTCACAACTATTTTTCTTCTCTTGCGCACTGTAGCGTTATTATAACCCTGCACATCAGAATTGAGGAAAAAAGCAGACAATCTTCTTTATAATATTAGTACAAAGAAAGGCATTCATGCTGCGTATATTACAATATCGAAAGGAGTACTTATGAAAAGACTTCCGGCTGTGGCAGGGTTTCTGCTGATATCCGCACTTCTCGTGATACGCGTTGCAGCCGCTCTGGCAGCAGATGAACTGTCGGGCAAGGTTATAGAAACGATGAACAGCGGTGGCTACACATACGCGCTTATCGAAAAAGGCGACAAAAAAATATGGGTTGCCGTTCCCCAGACAAAAATTACGAAAGGTCAGACGGTAACTTTCCTGCCTGGGAATGAAATGGTAAATTTCCCCAGCAAAACCCTGAACCGTACATTCGACAAGATCATATTTTCAGGAGGAGTCGCGGAGGGCGGCCCCTCGCAGGGTGATAGTACAAGCCCAGGCAGCAAAGGTGCCGTTTCGGCGCCAGCAGAAAAAATAAAGGTAGAAAAGGCATCAGGGGCAGATGCCTATACTGTTGAAGAGATATATAAGAACGCCCAAGGTCTCGACAAGAAAAAAGTCTCTGTAAAGGGAAAGATTGTTAAGGTTTCATCCGGAATAATGAATATGAACTGGCTACATCTGCAGGATGGCAGCGGCGACCCTAAGAAAGGCAGTCATGACCTTGTTGTAACAACTGCGGAGTCCGCCGAAGTAGGCAGCATTGTTACCGCCACAGGCACAATTGCACAAGATAAGGACTTTGGAAGCAATTACAAATACAAAGTAATCATGGAAAAGGCGAGTCTGAAAAAGTAGTCAGCTGCGAAATTTTAAATAAGAGGAAGGCTGGCCTGATCATGGCCGCCTTCCTCTTACAATTTATTTCTTCTCGGCTTCTTTTACGGAGATCAGCTCAACATCAAAGACAAGGACTGCATTAGGGCCGATCACATTTCCTGCTCCCTTATCGCCGTAAGCCAGGTCCGAAGGTATGAATATCTGCCACTTAGCCCCTTCCTTCATCAACTGCAGCGCCTCGGTCCATCCCTTGATCACCCCATTTACCGGGAAGGTTGCAGGCTGCCCCCTCTTGTAAGAACTGTCAAACTCAGTACCATCGATAAGTGTTCCCCGATAATTGACTGTTACTGTATCTGAACCTGTCGGCGTTTTACCCGAACCTTCCGTGATCACTTTGTACTGGAGACCGCTTGGCAGTGTCTTGATACCCTCTTTCTTCTTGTTTTCCGCAAGGAAAGCGTCACCTTCCTGTTTGTTCTTGTCGCCCAGCTTTTTCATCTTCTCTTTCTGTTTCTCTGCCATTTCATGTGAAAAAGCGGTCATGGTCTCACGCACTTCATCGTCCGTCATCAGCTTTTGTCCGCCGGACAAGGCGTCCTTTACCCCCCTTATAAATACATCGGTGTTAATATCAATAGACTGCTTCTTCATTGCATTGCCCACATCAAGGCCGATAGCATAACTTACCTTGTCTTTACTGTCCTTCAACGACATCTCCTCCCCGTACGCGGCAGCAGCAAAAAAAAGAGCGCTTACCGCAATAACTACCAAAAAACGTCTCATGAGAACTCCTTTCTGAATATGATCTTATTGATATGAAACATATCTAAGCGTTTATTTTAGGCAATTATAATGCATATTGCAAATGCGCGAACCCGGCGGGAAATTGCCCGCATTAAGAGATCCGGCCGGATGGAGGGAGAGCCTCATTCTTTTCATCATACGTGTAAAGGCATCTTGAACGTCGTGCACTGACAGGCTTTGTCTGGAAAACTGCTCCCGGCACCTAGGTCTCGAGTCTGATTATGCCTTTCTGTATTGCGAACTTGACGAGCTCGGCCTTCGATCTGATTCCCAATTTATCACATATGTTCGTATGATGCGCGATGGCCGTCTTCACGCTGATGCCAAGCGTACTTGCTATTTCTTTATGGGTATTGCCCTCAGCAATCAGTTTCAAAACCTGTTTCTCCCTGTCGGTCAACGAATCATACGGATCGGAAACTTCCACGGTCTTTCCTATGTAGCCGTCGACGACCTTTGATGCTATGGATGAATGCAGATAACACTCCCCCTTGGCGACCGCCCGGATTGCAGTGATAAGTTCACCACCTACCGCCCTTTTCAGAATATAGCCGGAAGCATTGGCCTTGAGGAACCTGCTCACATATTCCCTGTCGTCATATTGGCTCAGGACCAGCACCTTGATATCAGGATGGCGTTTTTTTATCTCCAGGGTGGCTTCGAGTCCACCGAGTCCGGGCATTGCAATATCCATCAGCATTACATCGGGTCTAAGCCTGGATGCCGCTTCAATAGCCTCCCTGCCGTCAGATGCTTCTCCAATAACTTCAACGTCATCATGAAACTTCAGCAGGGCCGAAATGCCCTCCCTCACTAAAGAATGGTCGTCTACAATCACAACTTTTATTTTAGACATCCTGAACCTCCAGGGAACTCAGCGGTATTATTATGGTGATTTCAGTCCCTTCCCCTGGAATGGAACGTATGTCCACAGTCCCCTCCAGAAGGGCCGCACGTTCTTTCAGCCCAATCAGGCCGAATCCGGAAACCGTGCCCGAATCCGCCTCCTCGAACACTGTCTGAACGTCAAAACCGATACCATTGTCTTTAATATGAACCTTTACTCCCTGACCATCAAAGAGCAGGGATACCGCCACGTTCGATGCCTGAGCGTGTTTGGAGACATTGATAATAGCCTCCTGTATTATTCTAAAGAGTCTGAAAACAGTTTTGTCATCCAGTATTGTTTCCTCGCTTGAAATGAGTTTTTGGAATTCCTCAGATGCGTTAAGCTGGTACTTTATCCCTTTAACACTCAGATGCCTCTCAAGAAGCCACCGCACCCCCGATTCAAGCCCCAGATCGTCAAGTACAGGGGGTCTCAGGTCATGAATAAGGCGGCTGATGCCCTCAAGCAACTGTGTTACCTTCGCCCTTAGTTCATAGATTGTTTCCGGGGTAAGCGCGTTCTCCTTCAGGGCAATGGCAGCAATTTCGATCGACATGCCAAGAGCGGCTATGGATTGGCTTGTTTCGTCATGAAGTTCCCTGGCGATCCTTTTTCTTTCCTCTTCCTGCGCCCTGATGACTTCATGAAGCAATATGGAAAGTCTCTTACGACTTTGCTGTAACTCCATTGTCCTTTCGAAAACACGCTCCTCAAGCTCAGTATTATACTTCTGTATCTTGTCCAGAGATTCGGAGAGCTTTACCCTCATGGTTTCAAAGCTCATCCCGAGAGCGCCAATTTCATCCCTCGAAACAACTCTCACAGGCTCTTTTAAAATGCCCCCCGCTATTTTTTTTGTAGCCATCGTAAGAGACCTGATGGGAGTTACTATGCTGCGGCTTATTCCCAGTGAAAAAACAAGGGCGCTTCCGATGGATATCAGGCCCAGTATCAGGAACTTCTTTCTAAGCTGCGAGGACGGGGCAAAAACCATCTTTTCCGATTCCCTTACCGAGATGCCCCACGGCGCCTCGGACAGAGGCGCAAATGCCAGCATATCTATTGTCTTTCCCCTTTCTGTTCCAGTAGCGCCGCCCTCTCCCTCGTGACACCTGTGGCATTTCATTACCGACTTCTGTTTGGAGTTGATGAGATTGCCCAGGATCTTGTTGCGGTCGCTGCAGGCAAAGACCCTCACCGGATTGTTTGATGCAATCACAACGCCGAAACTGTCGACCAGTTCTATTATAGTATCACCCCGCGTGGGTATGGACCGTATAAGGTTCGTCATAATATAGTTTGTAGGATTGATCTCTCCCCCTACGGCCCCGATTTTCCAGCCGTTTTTGTCCGTCAGAGGGACGAGCACATAAATTACCCTTTTGTTTGTTCCCTCTTCAGTGTAGATATTGGAGATTACGGCCCTGTTTTCCTCTATAGTCCTCCTTACATAAGGATTTCCCATGAGGTTTCTCTTTTGCTGCCCCAGGGGATAGGAGCGCACGACATTCCCTTTGAGATCGAGCAGAAAAATTCCGTCGGTGAATATCGAATACTGGTATGCGGTCTTTAAGGCATTGTCTTCAGGTTCCCAGTCGTCATCGTTTAAGTCAATGGAGCCGGACAGGGAAATATCGTAAAGTCTTGTAAGATTGTTTTGGAGGCGGTAATCGGTGTAGCTTGCCAGGATAGCAGCCAGGTCAGTTCTCTCTGTGAGTGAATGCCCTATGCTGTCGTTTATACTTAGATTGCTTATGATCCCAAGGCCTAGAAGAATAACAATAACGCTCAACAATGTCGAGACTATGATTTTCTTCTGCATCGACTCAGCCGAACTATGTCAGCCCCCCGTGGATTAACCAGGACGCTGTCTTTCTCACATAAAAGAACGCTCCTATGACGCGCTCTTGATATCAGGTTCCTCTTCCGTTTCCGCAACATCTTTTTCAGAGTGGTCCTCAAGTTTTACTCCTGTCAATCTCTCGTACTCTATCGGATGCTCATGAATCATTCGCTCCTTCGAGATTTTGCCGGTAAATATAGCGGTATCGAGAGGGAAAACATCGGGACTGAAAACCGAATTGTAGACATGCCATATGACAATAACTAAAAAGGCGAGCAGTGCTTCGTTAGTATGCAAAGCTTTAGCTGCAGGGATGATCTGGCCTGGAAGAAAGGGTATAAGATGAAAAACCTTTGTCGGAAACCACAGGGTTAAACCGGTCAGGGCCATAAGTATCCCGCCTATTATAACGCCCCAATACTCAAACTTTTGTTTATAGTCATAGCGATCGCATCTCGCCGGGCTATCGGTAATGCCGAAGTAATATTTAAGGTTGTCTATCGCGTCTGTGAAGTCCTTGATATTGATCACCATGAAAGGCATCCATTTCTTGGCGATTACGCCGTAGGATGCGATGAGTATGTGCTGAAAGGTAAGATAACCCAGCAATAGTCCCGTATAGCGGTGAATGAGTCTCGTGTTGTCAATACCTCCCAGGTTCATGATAGCCCAATCGGACCATGATGAATCATGAAACTTCTGCGACAGTCCTGTAACGACAAGAACAATGAATGCGATGGCATTGGCCTGATGTTCTATAATGCGCAGAGGATGGAACCTTCTTATATATTCGCCGTCGCCCTTTCCAGTCTCGGTCATGAAATAACCTCCTTTATCTGTTGACCGCATAACGCCAGATATGCAGGATGATCTGCAGCACAAGCCCGACGATCATAAACGGAATGAATATCATATATATGAGATTAATGACGTAAACCAATGGAGCCCGCTTGAAGTTGGGTTCGTAGTGAGATATCCAGCTATCTGGAAAGCTCTCCGACGCTCCCGCATGGCATTTCCTGCATCTCCTGATGAGGTTCGCCTTAACGATGGAGGCATCCGGCCCCTTCGTCCGTGTGATATCGTGTATACCGTGACAGTCTGTGCAGACAGCAATATGTCTGACAGCGTTTTTTTGCTTTTTATAATACGAAACTGTGACCCCATGGAAATCTTCCAGATACGATTGAAGAACGGCTGTTGAAAGGCCGTACCGTCTCATCAATTCTTCATTTGCATGACAATTGCTGCACATCTGGGGGATATTATTCCTGAAATCGGCCATCCTTGGGTCTGAAATGTCATGAGCCCTGTGACAATCTGAGCAGACCGGAACATCCTGGTTGTGCGTCGAAAGAAGCGATTTGCCATGAACGCTCATCGAATAGATCGAATAAATATCCTGGTGGCATGTCTGACACCTTTGGGCACTCCGTATCTTTTCCTTTGTGCCGGACCCAATAGTATGGGAGCCGTGACAATCCACGCAGACAGGTGCCTCAAGATGTCCCTTGAGGAGCATGTTAAAGTGGATGCCCTCAAGAGTCTTAGTATACTTGTCGAAGTGACACCGTCTGCAGGTTTCTGATGTAATGATGGTAAAGTTCCTCTTGTCCTGGAAATTTCTCTCAGGATGCTCTTTCGAGGAAAAGCCGAAGTGACAGTCCGCGCACCTGAGCTTATTGTGGACAGAATTCTTTAAGGCTTCCTCCGTAACCTCAAGGGACTGCCTGCTGCCGTTTTTGAAAGTCACGGAAATACCATACTTGTGGCAACCGAAACACGAATCCCCGGATTCCTTTACCGGCTTAATGGAATGTGAGCCGTGACAATCCGCGCAGACCACCTGTGTGAGCATGTTCACCATTCTGTAGTGGATACCTTTCTTAAAGGAATGACATTGCCGGCAGGATTCCGAGATTGAAATGGTAAAACTTCTCCTGTTCTTAAATTGTCTTTTAGGATGATCAGTGGCGGAAAAGCCGTGGCACCCTGAACACCCGAGGTTCTTATGGGCCGATCCCAGCAGAGTGTTGCTATCAACATAAAGAGGCAACTTTTCGCCGTTTTTAAATGTGAGGGACATCTCCCTGTTATCATGGCAACCCAGACATACCGCTGTCTCTTCGTTTGGCAGAGAGGCCGCGTGACATTCGAACGAGAATGCAACGACAATGCAGAAACTTGCCAACAGAAAGAATGCACTACGGTTTAGCATTTAGCCCTCCAGGCATTAACGGCAAAGCGGCCGGCATTCAGACCAAATGGCCCCTTCCCTGTATTCACTCCCATTTTTTCTTTCCTGCATAGCACTTTTGTCTGTTTTCCATTCAGCCGCGCAATATTCGCTATGCATTAATGTTAACATTTACACTCTTCTTTCTGGTATTCCTTCAGTTGTCCCTGATAGATATTAACAGATGAAACACTCCTAAACAATCTGGAACGGTTCTTATTTTACTCTATAAAACAGCATATCTGCCAGAAGAGAATTCATGACCGTCAAAAGATAAAATCCACTATGGTTGCCACTGGGAAATCATACTTTCTGCTATCTTGCGGAGTTCTTCTACCGAATCTTTCGCTATTATTGTAAATGTATAACCATCTGACTCCCAGGTCACGGAATTACATGGCTCTCCCCCTGCACAGAGGCCAAGAGAAAGCTCTCCCCGTATGCCCTTTATCAGTATCCCCTCCCTCTTTCTCGTTTTTACTGGCTCTATTCTCGATTTTATTGGGTGCGGGTCGGCCGTTTCCGCCTGCATAACGGAGAGGACCGTGTCCTTTCTGTCATAATTAATAAAATGCATGAGCACCATCTTGGCAGGCCTCCTGCGCCCAAATATCTCCGAAGGAGGCCATATCAGATATTGCGGGAAATAGGACGGAAGCAACAAGTCACTCATTTTGAGTTCGCCTTTTGCGTCCTCAATAGTCTTGTATTTCTTCACACCTTCTTTTTGAAAGACGGTCGGCACCCAATTAAGGAGGTTAAGCATTACCGCCACAGCAATGATCATGAGCCCGAAAAGAAGATATTTTCGCAAGCTCGTCAAGTTATTCCCTCTCATACCACATGGTAGTTCACCACAACTATAACCGCCAGGGTCAAAGCGAACCTTCCCCACCCATAGGCATGGTACTGGAAAGTTCCGTTATTTTCGAGCCTCTCTATCCGCTCCTGAAGAAGCAGGTTGTGGCTGGAACTCTCAATGGCTTCTCTCACAAAGGACAGCTTAAAAACATCGGTGTGTGGTATATCCAGACAAAAGACCTTGAGCGCCGATGCCAGGGCGCCGGGGTCGCCGGTAACTGAAACAGTTATGTCATCGCAGATGTGCTCGTCGTCCTGGACAAGCTTCCTGAATTCCAGAAGGGGAATCGGATTAAAGAACATACATATTCTAATGAGAAAGACAAGCAGGGTGGTAATATTGCTTCTCCGCACGATGTGGGCTATTTCATGGGCAAGCGCACTCTTTAGTTCTCTGCCATTATACATGGAAAAGAGGGGTTCTGAGACGATTATCGCGTGGTTGGTAGTTCCGGTCGTAAATATTATCGGGTTTGGGTCATCGACAACAAGAACAGCGGGCTTGGGCGTCTTAAGGAACCTGCTTATCTCTCCTACCATGCTGTCTATGTCAGCCCCTGCCGGCCGCCCCTCACTGCCGTATTCCTGTGGTTTATTGACCCAGTCTTTAAATATAGGCACCATTTCCTGAAGAATAACGATGCCCGAAACAGTACCGACAATAAAATAGAAAAAATACAGAAGCGGTCTGAGGCCCAGAATCTTTATCCCCAACCATCTGGCGCTGCTGAACAGTGCGGCGTCTTCAATAAAATAAAAAGATCCCCTTTCAGGGTTTATAAGCTGAAAAACAGGAAACATGAAAAATGGCAGGATGAGGACCAAAAGCCTGTACCGAAATCTCTCACGTGCGATATTAACCTCCCATATGCGCAGTGACATCTCGACAATTAACAGGGTCACAGCTGAATGGGCGATCGACTGAAGCACGAACATACCTATATAGGTTTCGAAGAATTTCACTCATCTATTGTACAATTTTCGGCCAATTGTTTAGAAAGCCTCTTCATGAAAGTTATACCTGGATTCATCCGTATGACGAGCTGCGCCCGGCGAAGACCTTTTTGGCTGCGTTCGCTCTGTGCAACACTCCAGCCAGGCGCTGTTGTACAATAACTATCGACAATGCAGCTTGAAAGAGATGTGATAATAATAGGCGGCGGGGCTTCAGGCCTCATGTGTGCAATAGCAGCAGGCAGAAGGAAACGTACGGTGCTGCTCATTGAACATACGGGTAAGATAGCATCGAAAATTCGTGTATCAGGGGGCGGACGCTGTAACTTCACCAATCTTCATTTAAACCCTGGCGATTATTTTTCACAAAACCCTGATTTTTGTAAATCAGCGCTTTCGAGGTTTACTCCTGAAGATTTCACCAACCTCCTTAATAAATATGGAGTCCCTTACAGCGAGAAGGAAAACGGCCAGCTATTTTGTAGGAATACATCCCGTGATATCGTCGATATTCTTCATGCCGAATGCAGGAATACGGGGGTTGAAATATACCTTCATCAGGACATCAGATCAATTGAAAAAAAAGACATTTTTACTATTACCACCGACCGTCATGTTTTAAAATCTCATTCCCTGGTGGTAGCCACAGGCGGCCTGTCATACGCGAGGTTAGGGGCATCCGCGCTGGGCTATCAGATAGCAATACAGTTCGGCATAAAGATCACCCCTCTCCGGCCGGCCCTTGTCCCTTTAATTTTCAGCCCCGAGGACTCAGCTTTCTTCCGGGAATTAGCGGGCGTCTCCCTTTATGCATCGGTGCGGTGTGGCAAGATATCTTCCCGCGGAGAAATACTATTCACTCACAGAGGCATGAGCGGTCCGGCTGTCCTTCAAACTTCGCTCTATTGGAAAAAGGGCGACACAATTACTATAGATTTAATGCCCGATCTTGACGCACTGGAGCTCTTTATGACCGCATCGAAACGCAGGATTGAAATGCATACATTGCTGTCAAGGCATCTTCCGAAGAGGTTCAGCAAAATGTTTTGTGACCGCTATTTGCTATCGCGTCCTGTTTATCAGTATAACCACAAAGAACTGGAAGCCATCGCCCTTAAATTGCATAACTGGCCTCTGAGACCCGTTTCCACTGCGGGATACGACGAGGCGGAAGTTACGGCAGGCGGTATTGATACCAATGATCTGTCATCAAAAACATTCGAGGCAAAAAAGGTACCAGGCCTCTATTTTATCGGAGAAATCCTCGATGTGACCGGAAAATTGGGGGGATTCAATCTTCATTGGGCCTGGGCTTCAGGGTCTGCCGCGGGGCATTATGTCTGACGAAAGAAAGATTGTTTTGGCCTCCACTTCTCCCCGAAGGAAGGAGTTGCTTGCCCTTACAGGCTTACACTTCAGTGTCGACCAAAGCGATTATGAGGAAACACTGGCCCCCAATGTCGAGCCTCGTCAACTTGCGCGTCGTCTTTCCCTTGAAAAGGCAAAAGCTGTTGCAGAGAAATACAGCGATGCGCTGATTATTGCAGCGGACACATTCATAGTCTGCAGACACAGTCTCCTGGGGAAACCTCATACGAGCGTCGAGGCGGCGCGGATGCTCACTCTTCTAAGCGGTCGCCGCCACTCCGTTATCACCGGATTTACAATCATCGACACTGCCACCGGAAAAAGAGTCTCAAGATCGGTCCTGACGAAGGTATGGTTCCGGAAATTGACAAAGAAAGAAACTATGTCTTATGTCAGGACAGGGGAGCCATTGGACAAGGCTGGAGCATACGCTATTCAGGGGCTGGGCTCTATGCTTGTTGAAAGGATCGATGGGGATTATTTCAATGTCATAGGGCTTCCGCTAAGCTCCCTGGCAGAGGCCCTGAAAAAATTCGGCGTTTATGTCCTATAAACCCAATTCCTTGATGCTGCATCATGATTCGAAAAACTTTATTAGGCGGTCTTTTGAGTGGCGTTATCGACCATAAGCTTGGAGACGGCTTTAACAAACGCAGTTGGGTCTTTCGGTCGTGATCCCTCGAGCAACAATGCCTGGTTATACAAAAGGTCGGAGTACTCCTTCAAAACCGGCGCCCTCCCTTCTTTTTCCAGGATCCCCTTCATAGTCTCAAGAAGGGGATGAGACGCGTTTATCTCAAGGATCCTCTTCGTGACTGGCACAGCCTGCCCCATGGCCTTTAAGAGCTTTTCCATGTTGGGATCGAGACCTCCCTCCTCGGTTACTAGACAGCATGCAGAGTCCTTCAGTCTTCCCGAGAGTCTCACGTCTTTGACATCGTCGCGCAACATCTCTTTCATATAATCTATTAGCTTCTCAAACTCCCCTTTGACCTTTTCTTTTTCAGATTCGCCTTCCTTGTCCAGATCGATGTCGCCTCTAACCACTGATCTCAATTTTTTACCCTTATACTCAAACAGTTCGCCCATAATGAAATCGTCAATCTCGTCGAGCATAATAAGCACTTCGTAATTCTTCTCTCTGATAGCCTCAAGATAAGGAGAATTCGAGGCCTCCTCATACGTCCTCGCAGTAATGTAATAAATGTCCTCCTGAGCAAGAGGCATCCCGTCTACATAGTCCTGTAAGGTCGTAAAGGTATCAGGGCCCGTCTTCGAAGAGGTCCACAGAAGAAGGTCTGCTATCTGCTCCTTTTTCGACATGTCGTAATGGATCCCCTCCTTCAGGACCCTTCCGAATTCCTTGTAAAAATCGACATAGCCGGCATATTCATTCTTTTTCATTTCGGCAAGCGTATCGATCACCTTCTTTGTGATATTTTTTTTGATTATCTCCACCTGTCTGTTGTTTTGAAGTATTTCCCTTGATACGTTCAGAGGCAGGTCCGATGAATCAACCACGCCCTTCACAAACCTGAGATATTCCGGAACGAGCTGCTCACAATGGTCCATTATCTGCACCTTTTTTACATAGAGGGCCGGCCCAATCTTGAAATCCTTATAAAACATCCCCAAAGGGGCCTTCGATGGAACATACAGCAAGGCGATAAATTCCGAAGTCCCCTCTGCTTTGTAGTGAATAGTCCTTGCGGGATCGCCGAAGTCATGTGATATATGTTTGTAAAACTCCTTATATTCGTCTTCCTGTACCTCCGACTTCTCCCTAAGCCAGATGGCCTTGCCGGAATTGATCCTCTCCTCCTCGGTAACTTTCAACTTCTTACCCTTCTCCTTCTCATCCTCCCTTTCCCTTTCGACCTCCATGACGATGGGATATTCGATATAGTCGGAGTATTTCTTGATAACGGTCCTCAACTCCCATTCATCGAGATATTTCTTTTCCTCCTCCTTAAGATGAAGCACTACGTCCGTGCCGACAGTATCTTTTTCGGTTTCCTCAATGGCAAACGAGCCGTCTGCGGCCGATTGCCATGATACCGCCTTATTATCCTTTGTCCCGGCCTTTCTGGAAACAACCGTAACCTTATCAGCCACCATAAAAGAGGAGTAAAAGCCAACGCCAAACTGTCCGATAAGTTCAGGTTTTTCCTTGATGTCCTTTTCGTGAAGTGCCCTAAGAAAATCGGTTGTACCAGAGTGCGCGATAGTGCCGAGAGACTCTATCATCTCCTCCCTGGTCATGCCGATACCGTTATCGCTGATTATCAGCGTCCCCGCCGTCCTATCCCTTCTTATGGAAATCTTCCATGGTCCGGCAGCGTCTATTATCTCGCTCTTAGTCAAAGACTCATAACGAGCTTTATCTATGGCATCAGATGAGTTGGAGATCAATTCCCGAAGGAATATCTCCTTATGTGAATAGAGGGAGTGGATCATCAGGTTCAGGAGCTCCTTCACCTCTGTTTTGAACTCGAATTTCTGGACGGTCATATTGCACCTCACAATAAATGATAATCAGATTTTACTGCGACAGGCCGTGAATAATGCCAAGCCTTTATTTTTATAGAATAATCCCGGAGCGAATGTCAATCACTTCATATCAGTTCAAAAAAAAATCCCCCTCTGAAGGGGGATTTTTTTTACATGTTTTACATGTGGTGAAGTCGCTTAGGCCTTCACTACGTTTATAGCTTTCGGACCCTTCGGGCCATTTTCAATTTCGAAGCTGACCGCATCACCCTCTGCCAGGGACTTAAACCCATTGCTCTGGATGGCGGAATAGTGGACGAATACGTCGCCGCTGTCTTCGGTGGTGATGAAGCCAAAACCCTTTGACTCGTTAAACCACTTAACTGTTCCGTTCGCCATTTCGGATACCTCCTTACGTATAAACTAAAGTCTCGGGATGTGACTGCACCGCTCCAACAAAAAAGGCCACAAAGCTAAAAGTCTTTGCGGCCTCATCAGAAACAAAAACTCCTTAAACTTCATTTTGATAATACATGTTCCCGTGACAAATGTCAAAACAATTTTGCAACAATTTTTCACAGCTGTCACCGGCAAGTATGGAGATGTTTTCAAACTAATGCATCCCCGCCTGCACATCCATCTTCGCCCTTTTCATGAGGAAGACCAGCGGAAGAATCAGAATCATGAAGACGCTCAACAAATAAAAGGCCTCATTGAAAGCAAGCATCGACGCCTGCCTTACGAGTTGACCATATATCGCCCCGGGGCCAGCAGTGTCCGCAACCACCGGGTTAATCCCCGAATATTTCAGCAGATGTCCTGCCTGCGAAACTGCCATCTGATATCCCCTGTCAAATGGAGTAAGATGTTCAACCAGATGGTTTTGATGCATCTGGGCTCCTCTGGCAATGATCGTAGTAACAAAGGCCACACCAAAGCTTCCCCCCAGGTTCCGCAACAGATTGTATATTGCCGACGCATTAGCCATGTCCTCTTTCTTAACGCTCGACATAGTCATCGTCGTCAGCGGAATGAAGAGAAACCCCATACCCACGCCCAGGACTATCCTTGGCCAGACAACCGTATTAAAATCAGCAAGAAGACTGAATCGGGACATAAGATGAGTCGAATAAGCCGCCACGACGATTCCGAAGGCGAGAAGTAACTTCGGGTTCATTCTTGTCACCAGCCGGCCTGCAACAGGCATTGCAATTAAGGTAGCGACACCTCCCGGGCCGAGTACCAGGCCCGCCAGCGTGGCGTTATATCCCATCAGGGTCTGAAGGTAGATGGGAAGAAGCACTATGCTGCCAAAAAGGTTAAAAAAGGCGAAGAACATAACGGCATTGCCAGTGCTGAATGAGAGATTTCTGAATGTCTTGAAGTTCACGATCGGATGCTCGGCAAAAAAACGTTCGACTATCACAAAGAGAAATAACGAGATTACCGAAACAAGGGTAAGAACAGTGATATATTCAGATGAGAACCAATCGTCCCTCTGGCCCTTGTCAAGGACTATCTGAAGACAACCGAGCCCCACCGCCAGCAGGGCCAGTCCCCAATAGTCTATCTTCATCTTCATTTGCTGCATATAATGAGGGTCCTCGATAAAAAAACCTGCCATGAAGATCGAGACAAGGCCGATCGGGATATTGATAAAGAATATCCAGTGCCACGACCAATTATCGGTTATCCAGCCCCCAAGGACCGGCCCAATAATAGGGCCGAACATTATTCCGACCCCAAAAAGTGCCATCGCCATGCCGTGCTGCTTCCTGGGGAAGGTTTCGAGCAATATTGATTGGGATATGGGCTGAAGCGCACCGCCACCGATTCCCTGCAGGATTCTGAAAAAAA
Organism: Candidatus Sulfobium mesophilum; assembly: GCA_900302705.1. Taxonomy (GTDB): domain Bacteria; phylum Nitrospirota; class Thermodesulfovibrionia; order Thermodesulfovibrionales; family UBA6898; genus Sulfobium; species Sulfobium mesophilum. The sequence continues at coordinate 84,883 of OUUY01000064.1, read as the reverse complement.
CAAGGCTCTGGAGATTCCATGCCAAACCGCAGAGCAGCGAACTAGCTGTGAAAAGGGTTATTGAAAAGAGTAGATACCGCTTTCTGCCAAAGAGCCTGCTAAGCCATCCGGTCATGGGGATGATGATCGCGTTTGAGACTAGATAAGAGGTGATCGTCCAGGTAGATTCATCAATGCCGGCAGAAAGACTGCCCCTTATGTGATCCAGCGACACGTTAACCACGGATGTGTCTATAATCTCTATCAGCGTCGGGAGCATGACTGTAAGTGCTATGATCCATTTGGACCACTTATTCATGAGAACCCTCACTAATTATCGGTCTCTTCGGCACCTTTTTTTCTATTTGCGTGCAGATCCCATGAAGCATATTGAGTTCCCACTCTGTTAATCCTGATCTGCCGATGAAATGCTTCAGGTTCGAAATGATTTTTTCCCTTAGATTCCTGTCGCCCCGCGGGATGTAATCCAGAAGTTCCAGCACGCTCGAGATTCTTTCATACAAAGAATCGACATCTCCGTGGGTCATCAGGTCCTGCTTAAGAGTTGTGTTGTCCAGCCTCTTCCTTCCTCCCGCACGAACGCCTTCCAGGCCCTGCCCATGCTTAGAAAGTTCGTACGCTGTTAAAAGAACCGCCTGAGCCAGGTTCAGCGAGGGCTGGATTTTGCTGCTGGGTATTGTAAGCATAAAGCCGCATTCCTCGACTTCTTCGTTAAAGAGTCCCCGTGCCTCTCTCCCGAAAAGTATGGCTACCTTATTATTGATCGCTATATCGCGGATGCGGACAACCCCTTTTTCAACAGGCATTATCACGCCTCGCCTCTTGCCCTTCCTCCTAGTGGTTCCAACGACAACGGCTTTGTCTCTTATCGCCTCTTCGACGGAGTCAAAGACCTCTGCGGCATCCAAGACATCATGGGAGTTGCGGGCAAACCATCTGCCCTCTTCAGACATCTCAGGCGGCGGCTTCACAAGGGAAAGTTTTCTGAACCCCATATTCTTTATGGCCCTTGCAGATGCACCGATATTACCCGGCTCCTTTGGTCCCACAAGAACAAAATAGATATTTTCTTTCCAGTCGTCCATGATGTGCTTTGCTCAGCGTATTTGAAAAAGCCCAAGGGCTCCAGGTTATTTTTTTACAATAACGGTCGGCTCCACTGACATACCCACTCGCAAAACATGCTCAGGATCGGTATCTTTCTCAAAAACAATCTTCACCGGGATCCTTTGCACTACCTTAACAAAATTTCCGGTTGCATTCTCCGGGGGGAACAACGAAAAAACGGCGCCCGTTCCCGCCATGATGCTATCGACCCTGCCTTTAAACACCTTTCCCGGATAGGTATCCACCTTGATATCGACCTTCTGTCCGGGCCTGATCTTTTCAAGCTGCGTCTCTTTGTAATTTGCACTCACATAGATATCACTAAGAGGAACTACCGCCATAATAGGTTGCCCCGGCTGAATCTGATTGCCCACCTCAACAGACTTCTTGGTCACATATCCGTCTACAGGCGAAACAACCTTTGTGTAACCTGAATTCAATTTTGCAGTTTCCAACGTCGCCTCCTTCTGCTTCACAGTAGCCGCCTGCGTAAGTTTTGCGGCCTCCGCCTGTCTGATGACAGCGTGCTGCGTTTCGAGGGCCACCTGGGACTGTTTCAGGACTTCGCGGGAGGACTTAAGCTGAGCCCCCGAGACATCATATGCTGTCTGCATCCTTTCGAGTCTTTCTTTAGATATCGTCTCTTTTTTGAAAAGTCCCTCGGCCCGATGCAAATCAATCTCCGCCTGCTTAAAGTTGGCCTGCTGAAGCTGCAGATTTGCTTTTGCGGCCTCAAGTCTTGCCCCAAGCTCGACCAAAAATTTCTTTGAGGCCTCAATCCCCGCCTCCTTTTCGTTAAGTTTCGCCTTTTCCGCATTGACTGCCGATGCCGCCTCGTTTACCTTCACATCGTAATCAATCGGGTCCACATCGACAAGGACATCACCCAGCTTGACCAATTGATTATGTTCCACATAAACCTTCTTCACTGTGCCGCTTATCTTTGCCGCTATCGTATGTATATGCCCGTCTATAAAGGCGTCATCCGTGGCAATATGAGTGCTCTTATATTTCAAATAAAAGAAAACTATAACTCCACCGATTACGGCGAGCAACGCAAAGGCAATCAATGCCGTTTTCTTGCGGCTCTTCTGATTATTGTTGACCCGCTGATTTCCTTCCTTCTGTGTTATTCCATTCATTTTGTCCTCATAATCGGTTTACTCTTAACAAGATATTCTTTAAAGGCTGTCATTCCTGAAGTCCTTAATCGGAAATCGAGATCCCACTTCAATGCCCTCCCTCTGTAAGGGGGACGGGTAGATGCCCCGCAGACGGGAATGGCAAACTAAGTGGCTATCAATACACCTCCAGCAGGTCTTTTCCCATAGCATAAAACACAGATATCTCGGATTTCCCCAGATCATAGACCGACCTATAGTAATTAGTTTCAGCTAAAGACAGCAACGTCACTGCGTCGAGCACTTCTGTAGCTGTGCCAACTCCTTCGGCGTATCTTTCCTTGTTTATTCTCAGATTCTCCTCTGCCTGCCGCACGGCATCCTTTGTTACCCTCACCTTGTCACGCGCCGTTCTTGAATCCAGGATATATTTTTCCACTTCCAGTTTAATCTCATCCACCAGCCTGTTTCTCTGTTCAACCAGCCGCTCTTTTTGGAACCTGATCCTTGCAACCTCAGCCTTTGTCTTTCCGCCGCTGAAAAGGTTAATGCCCAGGCCGAGTGTGGCGCCCCAGTTTCCCTGTGCGGTTTGATAACGGTTCTGAGTATAGTCATATGAACCCTGTAAGAATATCTTGGGGTAGAACTCTGCTTTTTTTGCCTCTTCATCGAGGTCGAGGGATTTCAGCGTTGCATCTGCGATAAGTATCTCGGACCTCTGCTTTTCGGCCTCCTCCCAGGCCTTCTCCAACTCCGTATGTGTATCGAGGAGCCTTGCCGGAAGTTCTTTGACATCTACTACCTCTACACTGCTCTTTAACGGCCAGGAGAGTGAGCTATTAAGACGGGAGGCGTTTAGTTCCCTGCCAGTCTTTGCGGACAGAAGTCTTTGTCTTGCGTCTGAAAGCCTCACCTCTGCCTGAAGCAGATCGTTTTTAGTGATGACACCCTGATCATAGAGGGTCGTGGCATCGCGCAGGTGTGACTGAAGCCTCTCGACCTCCTTCTCTGCGACATACATTGTTTTTTCCGATTCAAGCACATCGAAATAAATGAGCGCAAATTCGATCGCAGCAAGATTTCTGACACGCCGCGTTTCGAACCTCTTTGCCTCAACTTTCATATTGGCCGATTCGTAACGGGAAGCGTTTTCCCTGAAATCGTATAGGGTATGCCGTATATTGAGGCTATAAGAATAAAAATCTTTCTGGGAAAGCGGGACAGAAACATCGCCGAATATCGCCCCCGGTTGGCGCGCTAACATCGTGCCGCTCGCGGCTGAGTTTACCACAGGCAGAAGTTTTGATTTCTCGATATCAGCATCCGCCTCGGATATCTTCTCATCACTGGCAGATATCCTGATAAGTCGACTGTTTTGTGTTACGATTCTCAACCCTTCAGAGAGAGTTAATACTTCGGCGGATACTCTATCCCCCGAAAAAAAAAGACCAACAATACACATAAGGGGAAGGACGCTCAGTGAAATTCTTCCTCCCTTTCGATTATTCATATCTCAATGCCTCTATCGGATCGAGAAGGGACGCCTTGTATGCGGGATAAAAGCCGAAGAATATTCCGACGAGGCCCGAAAAGCCGAAGGCCATCACTATTGACAAAGGTGATACCACAGTGGTCCATCCCGCGACCATCGCAATAATCTTCGAACCCGATACCCCGAAGATGATGCCGATCACGCCACCCGTCAATGAAAGGGTAAGCGCCTCGATGATGAACTGCAGCCTTATGTCCCATGTCTTTGCGCCGATCGCCATTCTTATGCCGATTTCCCTTGTCCTTTCAGTCACTGAGACTAGCATGATGTTCATGATGCCGATGCCACCGACAAGGAGAGAGACAGATGCTATAGCTCCAAGGAGCAGCGTCATCACCTTGGTGGACTGTTCAGCCGCCTGCATGACCTGGGTGAGATTCCTGACCGTAAAATCGTTCTCCTGTTTCTGGCCGATGTGGTGCCTCTGCCTGATCAGCTCATTTATCTGCTTCTCTGCCGGACCGAGGTCTTCAGCGCTCCTGGCCTTTACCATGATAATACGGACCATGCCGGGAAAGGAGGTCCCGAAAAGCTTTTTCTGCGCCGTCGTCACGGGAATATAGATCGTATCGTCCTGGTCCTGGCCATTGGGCGACTGACCTTTTTCCGCGAGCACCCCGATCACTACAAACGGTACCGACTTGATCCTGATGACTTGCCCCACCGGGTTGTCGTCCCCGAAAAGGTTGTCCACAACCGTCTGCCCCAGCAGGCAGACCTTTGTGGCGCTCTTGACATCCTGGTCCGTGAAGGGCCTCCCAGATGAGAGTTCCCAGTCTCTCACGTTCAACATACCTGGCGTGGTTCCTTGTACACCGGTTGACCAGTTCTGATGGCCGAACACAGCCTGTGCTACACCGCTTAGCACAGGGGCGACATCCGACACAGCCGGCGATTCCCTCTGTATCGCCTCGGCATCCGCCATAGTGAGTGTAGGCTGTGTGCCCGAACCCATCCTAACGCCTCCCGATGTGGTTGCACCGGGGAGAATGATGAGAAGGTTGCTCCCCATGCTTGAAATCTGAGCCGCTATCTGCATGCTTGCGCCGGTACCTACGGCAAGCATAGCAATAACCGCGCCGACCCCGATGATGATTCCGAGCATGGTAAGGGCGGAGCGCATCTTGTTCACCCTGAGGGCTCTCAGGGATATTTTTACCGTAGAAGGAATGTTGATCATGGCCCTCCCTCCTGATGAGTATCGCTGATAATACGCCCGTCGAGAAACTTGATTATCCTCTTACTGTACGTGGCGATATCAGGCTCATGGGTGACGACGATGACCGTAATGTTGGATTCCGTATTCAGTCTCACGAAGAGTTCCATAATCTCTATGCTCGTTTTCGTGTCAAGGTTCCCTGTAGGCTCATCGGCGAGGATTATAGGCGCGCTATTCACAAGTGCACGCGCTATGGCAACCCTCTGCTGCTGGCCGCCTGAAAGTTGGTTGGGATGGTGCCCTTCTCTCCCTTCAAGTCCAACGCTCTTCAGCGCATCCATGGCCCTACTCCGCCTCTCCTTGGCAGCAAGGCCGTCATAGAGCATTGGGAGTTCAACATTTTCGACTGCTGAGGTCCGGGCAAGGAGATTAAAACCCTGGAAGACAAAGCCAAGTTTCTTGTTCCTTATGCTGGCAAGCTCGTCTCTGTCCAGGCCGCCTACATCGGTCCCTTCAAGGAAATAGTGGCCGGCTGTCGGCTTATCGAGACAACCGAGGACATTCATAAAAGTCGACTTGCCGGATCCCGAAGGTCCCATCACTGCAACAAACTCGCCCTTGTCTATTACGGTAGAGACCTTGTCCAGTGCATGCAGTTCGAAATCACCAAGCCGGTAAATCTTATCGATTCCGCTTGCTTCTATGAGCGCCATCTAGAACATCCTGGGTCCTGTCGGGGACTGCTGTTTCGGCTTGATAAGGGACTCTACGATTACTTCCTGCCCCTCCTTCAGTCCACCTGAAATCAGTTCCGTGTAACTCCCGTCACTTATGCCAACGCTAACCCGAATGCGTTTGGGTTTCTCGTTTTCGATGATCCATACTCCGGGCCCCTTTTCACCGCTCCCGCCCTTGGCCTTCGTAGCCGGACCGCCTTTTGCCAGATCAGTTACCCCTCCCTTTGTCCGATCGGAAGGCCTGAACCTTAGTGCAGCATTAGGCACCTTAAGCACGTCCTTCTTTTCATCCACTATAACCGAGACATTGGCGGTCATCCCCGGCATAAGCTTCAACTGCTGATTCTCGACAACGATGACCACGTCATAGGTGACGACATTTTGTATGGTGATCGGCGCGATCCTGATCTGCCCCACCCTGCCCTTGAAGGTTGTATCGGCATAGGCGTCGACAGCGAAATCAACCTCCTGTCCGACCTTTATTTTTCCGACGTCTGCCTCCGCAACATTCGTGTCTATCTGCATCTTGGTCAGGTCCTGAGCGATGTTGAAGAGCGTAGGTGTCTGGAAGCTCGCGGCCACTGTCTGCCCGACGTCAACATTCCGCGAGACAACTATGCCGTCGACCGGGGACAGGATGCGCGTGTACGCAAGGTTTGTCTCCGCGGTACTCAGCGCAGCGGCCGCCTGTTCCACCTGCGCCTTATTGGCTTTTACCTGTGCAACAGCGGAATCATAGTTGGTTTCGGCCGTATCAAGGTCCGACCGGGCAATCAGGTTTTTGGCGAAGAGTTCGCGGTTGCGCTCCAGAGTGCGCTTTGTGTCCACTACCGAAACGTCAGACTTAACCAAGTTTGCCTTGGACGTGACAACATTAGCCCTCGCCTGTTCGACCTGCGCCTGAAAGAGAGCGGGGTCTATTTGTGCAATAATCTGGCCTTTCTTAACATGTGAATTAAAATCAGCATATAATGTCTTTATCGTTCCTGAAACCTGTGTTCCGACAAGAACGGTGGTAACGGCATTCACTGTCCCGGTAGCGGTAACCAGTGTTGTCAGGTCTCCTTTGGCGATCTTTTCAGTCCTGAACTGGGGCGCATTCCCCTTATTTCTGATTAAGAAAAAGGCAGCGAGTCCTGTAATCACTAAAATAACAACGCCAATGATAATCTTTTTCATTGCAACCGTCACTGTCCTTTCGCGGGAATTTTCAGAAGAATATAGTGCTAATGTTTATGTCTTTCACTCTCATCGGTCTCATTGCCCTGTCTTTTACTTGTCGTTCCTGACACAAATATCTTTACGAATTCAGCGACCACTTCATCCCTGTCGGAAAACCTCTGCTTCTTTTCTGCCATGAATTCCTGCGATGTGAAATAAGAAAAGAACATGTTCAGGAAAGCACGTGCAGCGACTTCAGGATCAAACTGCCTTAACCTGCTGTTATCCTGCAATCCCCTGAAATAAGAAGCAAGAGTGCCGATTATCTCTCCAACAAACTTCTGCTGGATTTCCCTCAGCTTGGCCGGATAGAGATGGATTTCCGAATGCATTATCTTTATAAGCTCTCTTCTTTCAGAAAGTCTTTCCAGGTACCTGTAGGCAATCTCAGTCAGGGCATCCGTATATGTCAGATCCCTGAGTTCGGGCAGAAGACCCTTGAGGGTAGGAAGAAAAGATCGCCTCTTGATAGCCTCCTCGAACAGCCTTTCCTTGGAAGAAAAATGCCTGAAAAGTGTCAGTTCTGCGACGCCTGCCTTCCTGGCAATCTCTTTCGTTGTGGCCCCTATGTAGCCCTTCTTGGAAAAAAGGGTCAGTCCCGCATCAAGTATCTTTTCTTTGGTGTCCTTCATCATAACCGCCTAAATGTTAGCACTTACTTACATTTTACTATATTCAATCCCGATTTCTTTGTCAACGCAAAGTTACTGATGACACAATGCCTGAAGATCAGGAAAGATACTTGGCTTGCAAATGCTGGCCATAAACATGTAACATTGAATATTGTGTTTCGAAGCAGCACTGTAATCATATCTGAAAGTAGCGTACTTTTTATCTGACGCCTATGAGTTCCGGAAAAGATTTCTCCATGTTGAAAAAGTTGAAAAAAATAATTCTCCTTACTGCAGTTCTTTCTCTGTTCTTCACGCAGCATTTCGTTGGCGCATATGAGGCTCAAGGTCCTGAATATCAGAGAGCTAGAATCCTAGCGTCTGTAATCCGTCTTGACCTAAGCAATCTTCATTTCAGCCATAAGAAGATAGATGACGCATTATCAAAAGAGGCTTTTTCACAATACTTAAAGCAACTCGACGGCAGAAAGCTTCTGCTGCTGAAGGAAGATGTAAAAAAACTTCAAGTATATTCCGAGGCGATCGACGATGAAATGAACAAAGGCAGTTTCGAACTGCTGTATCTTGCGAGCGACATCCTTGCCAAGAGAGTAGCGGAAGCAGAAAAGATGACTTCTGAGATTTTGAGCGCAGATTTTGATTTTTCTGCTGACGAATATTATGAAACCGACCCCGAAAAGATTGATTTCTGCGAAACTGAAAAGGAACTAAAGGAGCGGTGGCGAAAATATTTAAAGCTTCAGGTTCTTCAGCAGTACCTCACTATGCAGGAAAACAGCTCAAAGCAGGATAAAGAGTTGAAGGGAACTGGACAAAAAACAGAGGCCCTTCGACAGGCAGCACGAGAGCGCGTGCAGCGCAACCAGAATATGTTCTTTTCGAGGATTCGGGAAAGGAAAGACAGGGAAAATTACGATCTTTTTTTCAATGCAATAACGACGACGTTTGATCCTCATACTGAATATATGCCTCCTGCGAACAAGGAGGACTTTGACATCGGCATGAGAGGGACTCTGGAAGGTATAGGCGCCACGTTGAAAGAGGAGGATGGGTACATAAAAGTTACGGCTGTTGTACCCGGGAGTCCCGCAGCCAAGCAGGGCAGCCTGCACCCGGAGGACATTATCCTGAAGGTCGGTGAAAGGGACAAGGAACCTGTCGACATCACTAACATGAGCGTGAAGGATGCCGTAAAGCTGATAAGGGGCAAAAAGGGCACCGAGGTAAAACTTGCCATCAAGAAACCTGAAGGTAACCTGTCAGTCATTTCTTTAATACGTGATGTTATCAAGCTTGAAGATTCCTTTGTGAAAGGTGCGTCCCTGAGAAACGAAAAAAATGGCAGGAACCTCGGATACATCAAAATCCCTTCTTTTTACCGGGATTTCGAAAAAACGAAAAACGGCGGTGCAGGTCGCAATTGCACTGAAGACGTCCTCAGTGAGCTGAAAAAGTTAGAGACCAATAACTTAAGCGGCCTCATCCTTGACCTTAGGAGCAACGGCGGCGGCGCCCTCGCCGACGCTATAAAAACAGCCGGACTGTTTATAAAGACCGGTCCCGTAGTTCAGGTAAAGGCTAATGATGGCAAAATCTCGGTCCTGTCGGACGACGATGACGACATAAGCTTTACAGGCCCTATTGTAGTAATCGTCAACAAATTCAGCGCATCGGCTTCAGAGATACTCGCCGGAGCGCTGCAGGACTATTCTCGCGCCATCATCATCGGCGGAGAGCATACACACGGGAAAGGCACCGTACAGGCGATGATCGACCTCAACAACTTTTTTTCATATCACGGACGTGAGTCAGGCACTGAAGTGAAGACAGGTGAATCCCTGGGTGCGCTTAAGCTCACTACACAGAAGTTTTACAGGATCACCGGAGAATCCACGCAGTATCGCGGTGTCACCCCTGATATTATACTGCCCGACCGTTTTCAGGGCTTAAAGAGCGGCGAGCAGTTTCTCGATCATGCCCTCCCATGGGATACCATAAAGTCTGTGCCTTACGAGAAATGGACTAATTTGCGCATCGACCTTCAGAAGCTGAGGTCAAACAGTTATAAGAGGGTTAGCGCAAACCAGGACTTCACCGACATCGCTGAACAAAGCAGGGAGTTGTTAGAGAGGCAGAAGAAGACACTTGAACCCCTTAATATCGATGAGGCTGCCAAAGAACGGAAGTTGCTGACGGCTCTGAAAGCAAAACGTGAGGCAAAGGAATCTAAAAACAAAAGAAGCAGTGAAAAGGACCGTGACGCATCGAGCCTTTCGGATGAAGAGAGACGGCAATTATGGCTTAAGGAGACAGCAGAAGACCCCTACGTTCAGGAGGCGATCTCGGTTTTGGATGATATGATTACTGGGAATTCGCAGCCTGCGCCGAATGCGGTACCGGCAACAAAGTTCGCCAACACGCAGGCGCACTGACCCCTGTGTACGTAATTACGCGTCACTATCGGACGGCGACATAGCCACCCCGGACACCCCGTTTTGAGAGAACAATCTGCCAGACATTAAAAAAGCGCGAGCGAAAAGCCCCAGCAAAACATTGAAGGTAGTATCTCCACATGCGATGGAACCTCTCATCATAACTATCTTAAGTCATGCCAGTTTTTCTCGAAGTTACTGAGCCAGGCGCATAGCGTGTTATCATAATGTGTTCCGAAATTGTGAAGGTCTTTCACAACAAATAAGCCTTCCACCGAGGCCCCGATCTCTTGTATTGAACGAAGCATTGAATTGGGGAAAATGTACTTGTCCACCCAGATGTCTCCCGAAATTTCGGATGGTTTATTGCCGATAGTATGCAACCGAAAAAATCCATCGTCTTTAAGGACTTTATGTATAAGCTCCATATAACGCCCGTAATTTTTATAACCAGCATGCTTAATCATACCAACCGACACTACATGATCGAATGTGCCGCTTATGTCCCTGTAGTCGAGCACTCTGATCTTCACGGCGGATTTCAAGCGCGCAGTACTCAAAATACCGAAATCTAAAACATGCGGGCACAACTCCAATCATTTTGTGATCCACTGAGTCCCGCAGATATATTGAAAATCACAGTAGATACACGTCTCTCTCTTACCTCCGGCAGAAACAAAAGGGGCCCGACTATCAACAATTTCAGACAGCAAATTTAAAATTATGCTCCTCAACATTTTAAGACTTTCTTCTTCTGGAGGGGAGTCAAATATCCGAAGCTCTATCTCTTCGTTTATTAAGCACCGTCCAAGAAGCAAAAAAATGCCATCCAAATCCTCTATCCTTACGGGGTACTTTTCAGAATAAAGCATCATGTAAAACGGCAGCTGCAGACTGCCTATTGCTTCGGGCCAGGTATCTCTCACGTCAGGGTCCAGCTTTCCAAAAGCGATCTTCAGACGGTCCTTATTCGAGCCGGTCTTATAGTCCACTATGCATGTCTTTTCGCCCCTTTTTTCGACGCTGTCCAGTCTTCCCTTCAGATTAAACCCATCCACCCTCGCCTCAATGGATTCTTCAACCTCCAGAATGGTAAGTTCATTCTTTCGAAGAAGCGGGATATAGTAGTTTTTAAGGATCTCTGACATGCGCCTTTTCATCTGCCTCTTCAGAAGATAGATAGCTCCGGAAGGGTCTTTACCATATTCATTTTCAAAGGCGCTTTCAACAAGAACATCCATTTCTCCGAACGTGAGATCGGCTTCTTTTAAAGGCCTGCCCCTCTTGTTAATGAAATATCGTCTCAGAATATTGTGGACGAAGCTGCCCAGATCATCCCTTCCGATGTCCCCCGTAATCTCATCTTTTGCCCGAAGGCCAAGAACCCGCGCATAATAAAACTGAGCGGGACACTTGAGATACTGATTAAGAGCTGTCGCGTTATAGTGATAGTCTCTGAGGAAGGCGACCATCCCGTCGGTTTTTGAGATGGGGTCAGGAACTCTATTTATGAGCCTTACTTGATATTGAACTGTTTTTATGTAATCTATTGCCCTGGCCTCCTTATCCCTCTTTTGTCTCTCCCACAGCAGCTTTTCTACAAATCTTGAAGGTTCTGCTCTGTCGTTTGAGACGTAGAACAGGTGGACCTCTTTCGCGCCGGCCAGAAGTGATTCAAAGTAGTATGCGGCGAGTCTGTCCCTGTCCATATAAGTCGGCAACGCCAGTATCTGACGAGCTTTGAATGGCAATAGTGTCTCCTCCTTAGTCGTATCAGGAAGGATGTCCTCGTTTGCATCCAGGACGAAGACCTTATCAAACTTCAGATTTCTGGTTTCAAGAAATCCTAGAACCTGCAGTCCCTTTAGCGGAGTTCCAGCGAAGGGAGTGCGGCAGGTCATGACATATCTTCTAAGGAAAATGAAATAGCTGGACCTATCCGTGAAGGCGGTGTCCTTCATGAGGGACACCATCAGAAGGTCAAGAGAGGCAACGAAGGATTCGGCAAATGGATAAAAAAGAGGATGAAGCCTTGCGGTGCTTTCATTAAGGATATAGATAAGAAGATCCATGCACTTTCTTGCAAAGTCGGCAACGTTTTCGAAGGAGGAAAATCTTCCTATAGTGTTTCTGTGAATAGCCTTCAGATGCGCCCTCAGTCCTTCTTCAGTAACAACATCCCCGTTGCCCGGATGTTTCCTTATGACATCCCTAAAGAGGCTTTCTTTTCCTTCTATCTCAGCCAATGTTACAAAGATTTTTGCCTTTTGTTTAAGAAGCTCCTCCTCAACCGCATGAAACAGTATCCTCGTGGTTTCTGAGTTTCCCTTGTAATAAATATTTTTCGTGTATGGATGAAGCACGAACTTGAGATAATCGGGTATATAAACCCGCTCGCCGTCCATGGAATTCAGCATATCCATCAGGTTGTTGAGGAAGCCAAAAATGGGTGTGCGCTGCAAGGGATAGCCCAGTGAGACATTATAGCCGTCCTCGGGCAGTTCCGAAAGTCCCTGACGTAGCAGGGGAAAAAGAGTCTCCGACGCGGGGAGAACGATTACCGACCCGTCATCAAGGGGGTCGCCGGCCTCAACATGGGTCTCAAGAATCTTCCCAAGCGCCAAAATCTGACCATGGGTATCAGGGCTGCTGTAAAAGTGAACGTCAGGGCGCCCGGCCTCCTCCCCCCGACCTTTATAGGAGATCCCGAGATCTTTGAGTTTTTCCTTGAGTCCTGCGCCGTCCTGAAAGACAAAGACAACCTTTTCGCTTGGGAAGAGTTTTCGAAAAAGAATTTTTTCTGCCTGGGTGAGGGCGAAAAAGCCGGCGAAGATCGTCTTCTCATATTTATTGATCCGGCTCTCACCGATATGCGCCGCTGCTATCTGGTATCTCATTGAGCGGCTGTAAAGACCAAGCGCGGCGAGTTCAGAGTAAAATCTTTCATAGAAATAAGACAGGGACTGAAGCCTTTCTCTTGTTCCTTCCGGCAAGCCTTCAGTTATGAGAGTCTGCACCCCCCTGACCATCAGGTGATTGATACCTTCTATGTGGAGTTCCTCGATGTCACGATATATCTTTAGTCCAAGGGAAAAGAAGCTGTCCGGGGTCATAAACCCTTTTCCACCAAGGGGCACGAGGCACTTCCTGTGAATGTCATAAAGGATTGCCACCGCGTCAATCGTCTCAAGCTGTCTGTGCGGACTAAATTCATCACAAATAGAATCTATGAACTCGTCCATTGAAAGCAGTTCAGGAGGGATAAAGCTCGATCCGATCCTCAAGGCCAAGGCCTTTCTCAAAAAGTGTGCCGGCCTCCTGCCCGGAAAAATCACTAAAGAGGGGGAATAATCCCGTTTATTCCCTTCAATATGGTTGAGCACCTCATCTATCAGCTTCTGTCCTGCCGGGATTACAACTGCATTCATTGTATCTTCTCCACTTCCCCGAGATCCACGAATGCAATGACTCCTCTGACGGTCTTTCCAGAGTAAACCTCCGCCAGTATTTTCATATAATTTCTTATTTGGCTTTTGTACTTCTCTAGTACTTCCTTTTCGCTGCCGGTCTTGTAATCGATAACAGTTACGCCGTCGGGGTCTATTACCACGCGGTCCATCCTGAAGAGCCTGCCGTCGCCATCGCTGTATTCCTGCTCTTTCCTGATTTCTCTGCCGTAAGCCTCCCTGAAATAACGTCCCATCTCAGGGTTATCCAACACCCTTTTGATGCGGGCTTCAATCTCTTCATCGGAATAATCGGCTCCTGTGGCCTCCCGGGCCCGTTTTACTCCTTCGTTTATATTGGTGTCGATACCCTCATTTATGTAGTTAATGTAAGACAGCACCTTGTGAATAAAATTCCCTCGCCGCTTTTCCTCGATTTTCATGGAAACTTCGGAACCGGCAGAAAAAGTTAACTGCCGATGCCGGTGAAGGAGTGATAAAGACGCAAAGGTAAAAGACCCGGCGGGCCTTCCTTCGGTCATTTTAGACACATGTGCAGAGGGAGTGAATTCATCACCGGGAAGAAGAACAAACGGGAATGCTGCATCCCTGCTTTCCACTCCGACCACATACAGCTCTCTTTCCGGACGTGTAAATCCCACATAGAGGCTGTTTAGCCTATTCACCATCTCCTTCATCCTCTCCTGATCGTAAAGCTTCTGAAGGGCCTCATCGCGTGCAGCAGCCCGCTTGCTGAGCTTAAGAAGACAAAGTTTATCACCGTTGTCTTCGACAATGTAATCAAGCCCCCTGTTCGCCACTTCATAAAGAAGGACAATCACAACAGGGAAACCGAGGCCCTTTGCTTTGTGAATTGTCATTACTTTTATGGCATCCGTTTTCGCGGGCACGGCCATTTCCCATTCTTTTCCGTCTTCGCCATCCAGCGCTGTTGAGAGAAAACCCTTAATGCTGTTAAATCCTCCCCCCTCAAATTCCTTGACGACTTCAAGGATCTTAACGAGAGCAGCCTCTTCATCGGGCAGGTTTTCGAATACCCGGAAAAGAGCTAAAACCTCGGTAAGCAGATCATAAACGGGCAGGAAACCGGCTGCCTTGAAAAGCCTTTCGAAATACCGCGCCCAAAGGTGACCGAATGTCCCCTGGAATGCCTTATAAAGCGGCGGATTGCTCTGGTGCAGAAAGCAAAACTCCCTTAGTCTTCTGATATCGATATCAGGATATTCTCTCGCTATAGCCTTAGTAAAAACATTGCCCAGAATAAAAGTCCCGAAGGAGAGATCGTCAGTCGGTGAGTCAAGAAAATTCATCAGCGCCACAATTTCTCCGGTAATCTGACGCCTTCTGACATCAAGGCTGCTATATGAGATGAAATCTATATTCTTTTCATTGAGCCAGGTCGTTACATTTACTGCGTCTTCATTAGTTTGTGTCAGGACTGCGATATCACTGAAGTTGTAGCCACGGTTTACAAGTTCCCCGATGAGTTCCTGGACCTTCCCCCTCTCCGGAGGTTCATCATCGTTCCTTTCAAGGAGAACGATTTCCGCATAGCCCTCGTCATCTTCTCCCTCTTTGGGGTTCTGGACATATTCTGTAAGACCGCTTCTTTTACCGGCTTCTCCGTATTGCTCATTCCGGGCGAGATTATCCTTAAAAACCCTCTCGTTGAACTCCAGAATCCTCTTCCTGCTCCTGTAGTTAGTGGAGAGTTCTCTTACCATATGCTCAGCAGATGGGAAGGGGTTGTTCGTCTCGAGTCCTTTCATAATGGCGTAGTCAGCATCCCTGAAGCCGTATATGGCCTGCTTCGTATCACCAACCGAAAGGAGACTGCCTCCCTGCGAAAGAGAGTTTTCGATCAACGGCAGCAAATTTCGCCACTGCACCGGTGAAGTGTCCTGAAACTCATCTATGAGGAAGTGAAATATTGTCTCGCCTATCCTGAAATAGACATCAGGGACGACTGCAGTGTCAAGGTATCCGGCCAGGAGCAGGTTAATGTCTTCGATGAAGACCTTCCCCTGCTGCCTCTTGACTGTTTCGACGGTCTCACTAAGAGACTCAAAGGCTTCTATGTAAGGCATGCACCGGGAACGGACAAACATCACGGTGAACTGATCAACCAGTTTTTCAGTATCTCTCCATAGAGACAATATCCTCTCGTATGCGGCCTCATCCCGGCTATTGCCTTTTTGGAACCTGCTGACCGGGGGATTGGCAAACTTTTTGTCGATGAGATCTGCAAAGCTCTTTCCCCTGACAAGCGGTAAGATCGTCTTATAAGAGGAATTGCCGTGTCTCTTCAGTCCCGATCTTTCGATTTCTTTTTCGATCTTCTCAACGCAGGCGCTTATCTGTTCCTTCATTTTACTGATGCCGGTGCTGTAGTCCTCGACCCTGGGCTTTTTCCCCCCTGAGGCAAGCTTCCTGTAAATCTTCTTTATCTCCTCGAGCAGCGCATTCGAAGGGTCCCATAAATAGGATTCACCCACCCTCTTCTGTTCAAGCAGGAAATCGATTATATCCCCGAGGAAAGCCGCCTCCGGAGTCCCTTCCCTGACGTTTCTCATGAACAGTTCAAAGGAGTATTCCATCAGGGAATCTGTAGTCATCAGTACCTCGAAATCAGGATTGTAGCCGAAGTCTATCGCCGCTGTCTTAAATACTGTAGCCATAAAACTGTCAATTGTCTTTACCTGGAAGTCTGAATAATTATCCAGAATTTCATCTATCAGACGGCCTGCCTTATCGATAATCTTTTCTTCACTGATGGAAAGAATTTTCGAAAGCTCAGACAAATCGGCGGGAGATCTGAAGTAGATCAATTTCAGCCACAGGAGAATCCTCTCTTTCATTTCTCTTGAGGCGTTATTGGAAAAAGTTATCGCGAGGACATTCCTCAGCCTGTTGTAGCGTATCTCCTCAGATAAGATAAACTGAACGAATCTCTTGGTAAGAGTGCGGGTCTTGCCCGAACCGGCAGACGCCTTTATAACCGTAAAGTGCGGGAAATATATCTCTCTGTCTTTTTGCAGGATTTCGCCCATGATGCGTTATCTAAGCTTACCACAGCAGATTTGCTTCTTACCGGGTTTTGTGCGCCATTCCAGAACCTGTGAATGGAATCTCACTTTGTCATTGCCAGGCTTGACCGGACAATCCAGAATGCGGCTAAGACACTGGATTCCCTCTTGGAGCCATGGCCGATCGAGTCGGGGAATGACAGAAAACGAATCTCGCAGCTAAGCATATGTAGTATTTGCCGTGGGGTTTTTTTTTAAGAACAGCGTACTACCAACCTAAACCCGTTCAAGAGTCTTCATAAGTGCCTCAGCCTTCTTCAAACTTTCAATATACTCGCGTTCAGGATCCGAATCAGCAACTATGCCTGCACCTGCCTGTATGTATGCCTTTCCTTCCTTCACCACAAAAGTCCTGATTACTATATTAAGGTCCATACTTCCGTTGAAACCCACATATCCTATCGAACCTGTGTAAGGTCCTCTTCGGAACGGTTCGAGCTCATCTATTATCTCCATGCATCTGACCTTGGGCACGCCGGTTATCGTACCACCTGGAAATGCAGCCCTTATCACGTCAAAGCAATCCTTGCCTTCAGCCAGTTTCCCTATTACATTTGAGACTATATGCATGACATGTGAGTAATCCTCCGTTACCATAAGCTCATCAACTCTGACGCTTCCGTAATCGGAAACCTTTCCGATGTCGTTTCTTTCAAGGTCAATCAGCATTATGTGCTCGGCCCGCTCTTTTTCATTAAGCAGAAGTTCTGAACGCAGCATCTCGTCCTCCCGGTGGTTGTGACCCCTCGGCCTAGTTCCGGCTATCGGCCTTGTATCTATCATTCCGCCACAAACCCTCACAAGTCTTTCAGGCGAAGAGCTTGCTATCTGGTAGTCGCCAAAATCGATAAAAGAAGCAAAAGGCGAAGGGTTGATCTTCCTGAGAACGCTGTATATCTGCCAGGGGTCCCTTTGCCCTATGCACGCACTGAGGCGAAGAGAAAGGTTGGCCTGAAAAATATCGCCTGCCGCGATATATGCCTTTGCCCTTTTCACCATCTCCACGTAACGGTCCTTTCCGGTATCATGTATGAGCTCTATTGCCGGAGCAGCCATAGGCGCCACTCCAGGCGGTTGCACATCCAAAAGGTTGTCTTTTTTGATCTGTGCCTCAATACGATCAAGTACCTCCAGCGCTTCCGTTATGCAGCTGGCCCTGTCCTCTTTGATTTCCGAATATCCCAGAGTAGTTTCCCTCACCCCGGGGCAGACGATTATCCAGCATTTGCGTTTGATGTGGTCAAAAGCAACAAGCCTGTCTATCATGAAAAAATGAGCATCCGGAAGATTCAGGTCATCCGCTGTGCTTGCAGGGATATTCTCCAGATAGTGCACAAAATCATAGCTGAGCATGCCTGCAGCGCCGCCTTGAAATGGGGGCAGACCCACGGCAGGGCTCTGCTCGTAACTCTCAAGCAGTTCTCGAAGCCTGGGCAAAGGCTTTCTTGAAGATATCGTATTTTTACCTCCGAACTCTATCTGGATCACGCCGTCTTTGACCTTAAATATCAGGTATGGCTCAAAGCATATAAAGGAATATTTAGCGGTCTGAGCTGACCCCCTGACACTTTCCAGGAGAAGACTGTTATTTGTCCGCAGTTTGCTGTATACAATGTCAGGGCTCTCATAGGGTATTTCTTTGAATACGGGGGATAAAATATCACTTGCCATTGCGGTGGGAAATATCTGCTAGGCAGATTGCATTTCTGAAGATATCAGTTCAATCGCTTTAACCGGATCGGGTTGGTTCAATATCGCCCTGCCAATTACTATGTAATCCGACCCGTGCCTAAGCGCGTTTCTCGGTGTCATTGTCCTCATCTGATCGTCGATGGGAGCCCATGAAGGTCTTATTCCGGGAGTCACGATGAGAAATCCACTCCCGCAGTGCCCCCTTACCATGGTAGCCTCCTTTGCAGAGGCAACCACCCCATCAAGCCCTGCCTTTAGCGCAAGTCCGGAGAGGTGCCGCACATGAATATTAAGGCTATGCTGGATGCCCATCTCATTCCTGAGGACTTCCTGTGACATGCTCGTAAGTACCGTTACGGCAAGAATTCTCGGCCTGCTTATGTTCTCCCTGAGACACACATTCACAACATCATCCCTGCATTTCTTCATCATGTCCAACCCTCCGGATGCATGGACATTAAACATAAAAACCCCTAATCTTGCAGCACAGATGCCGGCCTTCGAAACCGTAGTCGGTATATCATGGAACTTGAGATCGAGAAAAACCTTTCTTCCCCTCTTGTGTATCTCTTGAACAATGGAGGGACCGGCGGTCGAAAACAGCTCAAGGCCAACTTTAAATATCATTATATAACTACAGAATTTATCGATAAGTTCTATGGCATAATCGACATCGTCAATGTCGAGGGCAAGGATTAATTTCTCGTTAATTTCCATGCATTAATTCCCTAATAAATAACTTTAATTAAGTTCATAGAACAATCTGTAATTAACAGAAATAGTCCTCGGACCTAGCCCTCGGGCAGATATCTCAGATTTTCGGGAGAACAATGCCTTGCTGCGCCTGATATTTGCCCTTCTTGTCGGCGTATGAAGTCTCACAGAGGTTCTTAGCCTCAAGAAAGACGATCTGGGCAATCCCCTCGTTGGCATAAAGCCTCACTGGAAAAGGAGATGTGTTAGAAACGGAAATTGTGATATTGCCCTCCCATTCGGGCTCAAGTGGAGTTATGTTGACGATGACCCCCGACCTGGCATAAGTGGACTTCCCGAAGCAGAGGACCAGGGTTTCTCTCGGTATCCTGAGATACTCAAGGGACCTGCAGATTACATATGAATTGGCCGGTATCTCACATATATCACCCTTGTAATCACGAAACTGAGAGTCATGAGAGTTTTTGGGGTCAATAATTCCACTGCCTGGACTTGGCATCTTGAATTCATCGGATATTCGGATATCGTAGCCGTAAGAGCTGACTCCAAAAGATATCACGCCCTTTCTGACCTGCTCATGATTGAAGGGCTCGATCATGCCCTTCTTTGACATCTCTATTATCCAGCGGTCGTTCTTGACCATATCTCAGAGAAATGACTCGTAGGGATTTTGCTCAAAGGTTTCCTTGATAAGCCTGAGTGACTCTTCGGCACTGTCCTGGTCCACTTTCTGCAGGGCGAAGCCAGCATGAACGAGGACATAATCTCCTATTCCGACTTCTTCCGGCAGAAGCATAAGATTTATGTCCCGGCGCGCGCCGTAGACATCGACGGTGGCGATCATGTTGTCGATCCTGACGATCTTCGATGGGATTGCCAAACACATGGGTATATTATACAGGATTAAAGGCAAGAGGATACAAGGGGTTTTAGTGAGTCGGCGGTGCTTAATGATAGAAAGTCTTACCTCTCCTTACTCCAATCAACGACTGCAGAATCTATGTTCGCTGGTGTGAACTCACTCTTTGCATGCTAGGGGCTCCAGACCCTCCGGCAACCACGCGCATCTAAATTTTCGAAGGGGGCCTTTGACTGTCAAACTCCCACTTCCGGGGCTTAGGACGATGCTCCGGAACGAGCTCGTTGAGAAGGTAAATAGTCAGCATTTTCTCTTGACAACCCCAAAAAAACTTTTCTAAAATGAATCTGGGGATGGTAGCTACCACCTCAAGAGACAGGCGGCTTTGCCCCTGTAAAAACATATACTCCATGGAGGTATGAAAATGAGAACACTATTTCCGCTTACAAGAACAAGCCTAGCAACACCGCTTCTGGATGAGTTTGACAAGTTTTTCAATGAGTTTGCAAACTCTTTCGGCGCAACAATCAAAACGCAGCAGGGCAAGCACCAGAGCCCAAGGATTAACGCCTATAGAAGGGACGGGAAGTACTGCATCGATGCGGCAGTTCCCATGGTTACCAAAGATGACCTTGATGTTGAGATAGAGGAAAACCTTCTTAAGATCACAGTCAAGGCGCATCAGGACAAGGAGGTCTCAGAGAATGACTACATCATCAGAGAGATCTCCAGAGGCCAGATGACGAGGATTCTATCGCTTGGAGAAGATGTCGATGTAGACTCGGCCAAGACCAGTTTTAAAGACGGCGTTCTGCACATTGAATTCAATGCGAAGCAGATAGAGGAAGAGAGTAAGGTAAAGAGACTCGTTATCGAATAATATATTGGTAGCTGCCGTTCCTTGAATAACATTAATAAGGCCTGGCCACTCGCCGGGCCTTATTATTCTGTCCATCTTCCTTTCTTAATACAATCTCCTCCACAGGTCTTAACAAGAAATGCTATAGTATCGGAATGGAAGCGATCGGAAAGATGCTTGAAGCGACTCTGACCCATTACGAAAAGAAGGAATATCCTGAAGCGGAAAAAATTGTCGATGAACTGCTGGCAGCCAATCCCAATTTCCACCGCGGATGGTTTCTAAAGGGCATTATTTTAGAGGAGACCGGCAGGGAAGCGGAAGCGGCAAAATTTATGGAGAAGGCCGGAAACGTATTTACCCTCATGTTTCGGCTGGCGCTTCAGCTTCAGGACATTGATCCTGCGAGGGCACTTGGATATTATGAAAAGCTCACACAGATGGACCCGCATAACAATATGGTCTGGTTCAATAAAGGCCTGGTCCATGAAAAACTGGGTGACCGGACCCAGGCAGGCAAGTGTTTTAAGAATCTTACACCTGCAAGAGAGATAATGTCCCGGATCGCAGTTCCGCTTCTTTTCATGCTATTTTTGCTGGGAGGCGGGATTACGATGATGATGAAGGGGGACAAAACCCTCGCCATTTTGGTCCTTGTATCAGCAGTCTTTTGCGTCTTCTGGCTGAAAAGGGACATGGGGACGGCCCTTCAGATGCTTTCAAAGAAGTCGCAATATAAATAGTCTTAAAAGTCTATTTAATCCTCTTCGATATGATCTTGAACTCCTCCGTCCCTGCTTTTTCAAGAAGCTGAAAAAGAACCGTTTCGGTGCATGTGATCACTGCTCCTGCGTCGCGCATGAATTCGATTGCAGCCTGGTAGTTCTCTTTAGTCCTTGAACAAATGGCATCGCTGACTGCGTGGACCGTGTACCCGGCATCCAAAAGGCCGATGCAGGTCTGTAAGACGCAGACGTGGGTCTCCATTCCCGAAAGGATAACTTTCTTCTTCCCTGTTTCAGAAAGCCTGTCCATAAACGAAGGTCCCTTGCAGCAGCTGAAGGTCAGCTTCTCAAGCGGTTCATAGGGCTGAAGCGCCTCCTTTATTTCGCTTACTGTTGGACCCAGCCCTTTGGGATATTGCTCATTGAGGATAACAGGAAAATCAAGGAGCCTGGACAACTCTATAAGGTGAAGGCAGTTGTCCACAACCTTCTTTCTATCATCCATCACAGCAGCAAGCCGCTCCTGAATATCGACGATTACCAAGACAACTTCATTCGTTTCAAGAAAAAATTTATTCATGATTACCCCGCAGTGTCCGCATAACTTTCTTATAAAATAAACTCCAGCTATTTTACCACATGAAAAGAGGACACAGGCCCGGAGGGACTTCACTGACCCTGAGATTTCCTGTGTGACGGATCAGGCCTTGTTCGGACGCTCGGTCTCGATAATCCTGATAGCACCGCAGGACATATCATACACCCATCCGTGGAGGTTCAGCTTTTTTGCATTCATGGCAGTGCGGACAAACGGATATTCCCGTAGATGTTCGAGCTGAAGCCGGACATTTCCCTCGACGATAAGTTTCATCCCCTGCTCGCGGGATATCTCTATGTGGAGGGCTTGGACTTTTTCATCAACCCTTTCTTTAGCCTTATAAGCATTGATAAGGCAGATAGGTATATACTTTTGTCTTCGCAATTTTCCTCGTCGAACGCATTAATCCCCCGCATCCGTAGTGACCGCATATGACGATATCTGGGATGTGCAGACGGTTGATCGAGAATTCAAGCACTGCACTGAGGTTCCAGTCGTTGATCGAAACAATGTTGCCGTCGTTGCGGTGGACAAAGATTTCGCCCGGCCTTGTATGTGTGATCGTATTAACAGCCACCCTCGAATCTGAGCACCCTATCCATAGGACAGCAGGTCTCTGGTCTTTTGCAAGCGAGTTATAAAATTCCTTTTCTTTCTCGAATTATTCAGAGACGAAAACCTTGTTACCTTCAAGCAATGTCGAAATCATGACAGCGCCTCCTCCAGAATGAAAAAAAAGAAGGGCAGGTCCGTAGGCCTGCCCTTCAATGACACTTCCTTATTCCGAAAGTCTGATCACAGTCTTTCTTTCACGAGATTATCGACCACAGAAGGGTCTGCCAGCGTAGAGGTGTCGCCCAACTCCTCGACTTGCCCCCATGCGATCTTCCGCAATATCCTTCTCATGATCTTGCCGCTTCTGGTCTTTGGCAGTCCGGGCGCGAACTGCAGTTTATCCGGCGTGGCGATAGGCCCGATAACAGTTCTGACATGACCTACGAGGATCTTCTTCAGCTCATCCGTTGCTTTAAAGCCCTCCTTGAGAGTCACATAGACGTAAATGCCTTCGCCCTTGATCTCATGAGGGAATCCGACTACCGCGGCCTCAGCTACCGACTCGTGACTGACGAGGGCGGATTCGACCTCGGCCGTGCCGAGCCTATGGCCCGATATGTTAATGACATCGTCGATTCTGCCCATGAGCCAATAGTCGCCATCCTCGTCTACCCTTGCGCCGTCTCCGGTAAGGTACTTGTTGGCAAATCTCGAAAAATAGACCTCCTTGACGCGCTTATTCTCCGGATCGCCATAGGTCCCTCTGATCATGCCCGGCCATGGTTTTTCTATGACAAGATAACCGCCTTCATTCGCGCCCGCAGGAGATCCATCTTCCTTAAGCACCCTCGGAACAACTCCGGGGAAGGGCCTGTTGGCAGAACCGGGCTTCAGCGTCATCGCACCCGGTAAGGGAGTTATAAGGATGCCGCCTGTTTCTGTTTGCCACCATGTATCTACTATCGGCAGCTTCTCTTTTCCGACATTGATGTGATACCACATCCACGCCTCGGGGTTTATCGGCTCACCGACAGTTCCGAGCACTCTCAGGGAAGAGAGATCATGCTTTTGAACATGAGCCTCCCCTTCCCTCATGAGGGCCCTGATCGCAGTCGGAGCCGTATAAAAGATATTCACCTTGTGCTTGGCGACTATAGACCAAAATCTCCCGGCATCCGGATAGGTCGGAATACCCTCGAACATTAGGCTCGTTGCCCCCAGAGAAAGCGGACCGTATACTATATAGCTGTGGCCCGTCACCCAGCCTATGTCGGCGGTGCAGAAATGAATATCTTCCTCGTGGTAGTCAAAGATCCATTTGAATGTCAGGTTGGTATAGAGCAAATACCCGCCGGTAGTGTGGAGAACGCCTTTCGGTTTTCCGGTCGACCCCGATGTATAGAGAATGAAAAGCGGATCTTCGGCATCCATATGCTCCGGCTCGCAGTAATTTGCGATATCCCCCGCGTTCATTTCGTCATGCCACCAAAGGTCCCTTCCGGGCTCCATGTCGATGCCGTCGGTCCTTTTGACAACGATCATCTTCTCTACGGTCGGGCATTCCTGAATGGCCTCATCGGCATTGGCCTTAAGGGCTACCTGCCTTCCGCCCCTCATGCCCCTGTCCGAGGTCACAACAAGCTTAGCCTTACAGTCCTGGATCCTGTCTCTAAGAGCCTGTGCGCTGAATCCTCCGAACACTATGCTGTGAATAGCCCCAATCCTCGAACACGCAAGCATGGAGATAGCAAGTTCAGGTATCATCGGCAGGTAAATAGTGACCCTGTCGCCCTTTTTCACGCCGTGCTTCTTAAGGACATTTGCAAAGCGGTTGACCTCATAGTACATCTGCTGATACGTATAGGTCTTATAGGAACCGTCATCAGCCTCCCAGATGATCGCTGCCTTATTCCTCGTCGCCTTATTAATATGTCTGTCAAGGCAGTTGTAAGAGACGTTGAGCTTGCCGCCCTGGAACCATTTGATCTCAGGCTTTGAGAAATCGTATTCCAGTACCTTGTCCCACTTCTTGAACCACGTGAGCTGCTTTTCAGCCATCTCTGCCCAAAAACCATCAGGGTCCTGCACGGATTTTTGGTACATCTTTTCATAATCCGCAAAGCTTTTTATATGCGCCTTCTCACTAAACTCCTTTGACGGCGGGAATGTCCTGTTTTCCGCCATTAAGACTTCAATGTTCTTCTGCGACATTCCTTTATTCTCCTTATTAGTTATTTTAAGCTGAAAATCAGCCTAATCTTCCGCTCCTACGCCTATGTATTCCCTTAGTTTCTGTGCCTCGTACTTAGATTCGGCCACTTTATCAGAGGCCATCAGAGATACAAGTATGCCGATCAGAAACGCAGCTGCCATGGAGTATATACCCGGATTTTTGAGCGGGAAAATCGCCTTAGGCATAGCTGCCTTTGCTTCCTTCGTCTGCGCTTCGACTGCCTTCTTCTCCGCTGCTATCGTTGCATCTATCTCCGCCATCTTCGCTGCATCGAGACCGGGTGCCTTCTGTTTCTCGATCTCTCCTATCTTGGCCTTCGCCGCGTCTTCTATGCCCTTTACCTGCTTTGTTATTGCATCCACTTCACTCTTGTGGACAATATCGACCCAAACCGTTGGGCTCAGTATGAGAAGTACTGTTGCCACAATCAGACCGCTGTAAATGCTTGTTACCGCGCCTGCCGTCGTAAACTTCTTCCACATGATTGACATCAGAAGGGCAGGGAAGTTGGCGCTTGCCGCGATAGCAAATGTCAGACCGACGAGGAAGGCAACGTTCTGGCCTTTAAACAGGATGCCCAGCAGTATTGCCGTGATTCCAAGACCAACCGTAGCAATCTTGGCCACCTTGACCTCGTCTTTCTCTGATGCCTTGCCGTGCCTGATAACGCCGACGAACAAGTCATGAGAAAATGCCGATGCACCCGCAAGCGTAAGACCAGAGACAACCGCGAGTATTGTCGCAAATGCGACAGCCGACAAGAACCCAAGGAAGAGGTTTCCGCCAAGTGCTTCCGCAAGCAGAGGACCAGCCATGTTGCCGCCCTTGTCAATGCCCATAATGACCTTCTGGCCGACGAGTACTGCTGCGCCGAATCCGATTGTCACCGTGAGGATGTAAAAATAGCCGATAAACCCTGTTGCATAGAAGACCGATTTTCTTGCCGCCTTAGCGTCAGGCACCGTATAAAACCTCATCAGAATGTGCGGCAGACCTGCTGTGCCGAACATAAGAGCCAGACCGAGTGAAAATGCATCAATAGGACTGGTGACCAGGCCGCCCGGCTCAAGAAACTTCTGTCCGGCCGGTGTTGCAGCAGCAGCCTGATTGAAAAGATTCGCGTAGCTGAAGTTGAATTTGTTCAGTGTTAAAAGAACAAGAAGCGTAGCGCCGCTAAGAAGCAGACCGGCTTTGATAATCTGGACCCAGGTGGTGGCTATCATACCGCCAAAAAGAACATACATTATCATGAGAGACCCTGTAACGACGATCGCAAGTTCAAAGGGCAGACCAAACATCAGCTTAATAAGAGTTCCTGCGCCGACCATCTGGGCGATAAGGTATGTAAGAACAACAACCAGTGATCCGGCTGCTGCTGCTGCCCTTATAGGCCTCTGGTTCAAGCGATATGCCACAACGTCCGCAAATGTGTATTTCCCGAGGTTTCTAAGTGGTTCAGAGATGAGGAACATGATAATCGGCCATCCGACCAGCCAGCCGACGGAATATATTAGACCATCATATCCCTTTGTCGAAACAAGACCGGCTATGCCCAAAAACGACGCCGCGCTCATATAGTCGCCGGCAAGGGCGAGCCCGTTTTGGAATCCGGTTATGCTTCTTCCTGCGGCATAGAAATCCTTAGTCGTCCTTGTCCTTTTTGCCGCCCACCAGGTTATAAGAAGTGTACTTACAACGAAGGCAACGAAAAACATTATCGCAGTCGGGTTCGACTGCCCAATCATAGTCTGTGCTGTCTGAGCTGCTTGTGGCATCGTTATCCTCCTATTATATTATCTTTGACTTTCTTTACTTCTGCGTCGTACTTGCTGTTTGCCCAGAAGATATAGATCCCCGTAAACACCCAGGACCCAAGTATGGTTCCGACAGCTATGGGTATTCCAATAGTCGTTGCACCTTCACCGGACAGTTTCTGCGACAGAAACGGCTTGTTAAACGCGATCAGGGCTATAAACCCAAAATAAAGAACCAGCTCAAGGATTGTCAGGATAATGGATATTACATTCTTCTGACTGGACAACGCTTTGAAATCCTCGTCCTCAAGAATTTCGTGTACTGTCTTCTTGCTCATTCCCACTACCTCCTCTTACTAGGTTAACTGCATAATTGCAGCCTTTTCACTAAAAGTTACTTATGTTGCTTGATATCCGGTTATGATCACCTCCTTTGAAATTCTTTGTCAGTTTCACGAGATCCGCCGCGCTCTTCATCCCGGCCTTCGACAGCAACGGAATAAACCTCTGAAATATTTGTGCTGTAATAAATGCGTCAATTATAGCGTTGTGAGCTCCGTTAACCTCGATGTCAAAACATCTTGCGATGTCATAAAGTTGATAGCGACTGGACAAAAGGGCTGCCTTTTCGCCGCTAAAGATTCCTTTTTTCAATAACCATTCGAACAGCGGATAAATGTCTATGACCTGGTTTCCCAGAGGAGCGCCAAAAAGCCTTTTGGTCTCCCTGTTAAGAAATTCCATGTCAACACTCACACAAAAGCCGACTAAGACATCAGTCCCGCAATAATCAAGAAAATCACCGAGCACAGCGTCAATATTGGGCTTCATGACCACATCAGAAGGCATGATTTCGTGAATGACCACGCTTTCCGCTGTGAGAGAGGTTTCAGGATTCATCATCTTATAAAAAGATTCTCCAATGTCTATTCTTCCGCCTTTCATCCTCACGGCCCCTATCGACACAATCGAGTCTCTTCGACCATTGAGACCTGTAAGCTCAGTGTCTATGACCACATATTGCGTTTCTTGGAGTCTGCTTTCCTTTTCATCACTCTTGCTCCTGCCCGTTATGAAACTAAGCATTCTTCTTTCACCAGATAAGCGGCTTATACCGCTCTATAATGATGTCTTGCAGCCTTGTTATCAGATTAAAAGACTGCTTCATCATCTTCTTTTCTAGATTGCTAAGGCTGTTAGGGTTGATAAAGTTATTCGGCTCCTTACCTGACTCCATCTGCTCGAACTGATGCTGAATTCTCAGGAGCATCATAAATTCAAATGCATGTTCCAATTCGTCAGCAAATTCCTTCACTATGGTATGTTTTTCTTTTAGCGTGGAAAGCCGTTCGATAGTCGATGTCTCACGGACACCTTTTTCAAGAGCAAAGAGTCTGGCCATGTCGACAATAGGAGCAATGCCCTTGACTTTCATGTTCAGCTCATTCTTATGTTCCCCACTTTTTTCAACTATGAAAGACTTGAAGAATCCAACCGGCGGCGTGTTCTTTATAATCATGTTGGCCATATATCCCAGAAATATCATCTGCCCCTCAAGGAGCGCATGCAGGGAGTCCCGGAGTGATTCGGCAAGGCTAAGGTCGCCGTATAGCGGTCTGAAATCAAAAAATATCAGAGACTTCATGACCGCGTCGGGCGTGGGGGTATACACCCATGTCGAAAAATATTTTTTCCACTGTTTCACCGGCTGGCACCACTCAGGGTTGCTTGCCATATAATTTGCAGGACAGCGCGGAACCCCCAACTTAAGAAGGCTATCCCTGACAAAGGCAGAAAAAACAGTAAAGTAGGTCCTGCTCCGCGCATCGTCACTGTCGGTCAAGGGGTCTTCATAGATTATTGCGTTATCCTGGTCTGTCCTGAACGTCTGCTCCTTCCGGCCTTCGCTGCCAAAAATTATCCAGCAGTACCTGACGGGGGGCTTTCCAAACTCCTTTTCTGCAAGCTCCAATATCTTTTTCAGGAGCCTGTCGTTAATCTCTGTAATTATCCTCGTGATGTTACTGGCCCTGGCCCCTTCTTTAAGGAGAAGGCCTATGATTTCATTCGTCTTTTTCGCAGCCGGGGCAAGCCCCTCCACGGTATGCTGACTCTCTATGTCCCTTACGAGGGAGATGGGTGATGTCCCCTGCATCATCATAAGGTCGTGGTTCGTCACGATCCCCTTGAGTTTGCCCTCGTCAACGACAAGCAGATGGTGAATGTTATACCGTATCATCTTCAAAAGGGCCTCAAAACAATAGTCGCGGGCTTCGGTCTTTATCAGGGAAACACTCATGATACTGCTTATCGCGTCAGTTACCGGTCTGCCCTTGGATACCACCTTATCCCTAAGATCCCTGTCAGTAACGATGCCTGTAGGGACCCCCTCTTTGTCCACGAGCACCAGCGAACTCATCCTGTTCTGAGACATCACTTCTGCGCCCTCTCTGATCGATATCTCCTGTGACGCACTCAGGACCCCTTTTGTCCCAATTTCGCCAACCGGTGTTGTAAAGAGAGGTTTATCGCCCCCACCGAAGAGGAGGCTTTTGTTATGCATTTCCTGATATGTTTTATCAATATATTTATTCAGGAACGATTTAAAGAAGAATTCCGTGAAGGATGGGTGAGCATCCACGAGTTTCAGGACGCCGCCTCTTCCGATCAGATAACATATGGTGTCCTCAACAGCAACCACTGTGGCACGTGACTTGTCTCCTCCCACCAAAGAAAGAAGCCCAAAGGACTCTCCCTCACTCCTGTAATCGATAAGAACCTCCTCCCCCTTCTCAGGGGCGAAGAAGACCTTTACCGCCCCTTTCTTGATGATCCTAAGTGCATCACTGGGAGGGCCGTCCTGGTGAAGAACCGTAGTCCCCTTTGGATAAAACTCCATGGAGACGCTGCGAGCGATATCATTCAATAATTGTTCGTCTAAAAATTGAAATGGGGGGACGCTCTTCAGGAAGTCTATCAGATCTTCGGTAATGACCATCGATATGGAAGATAAGCAATGTATATGCCCGTTATCACGAAGAAGGGAGAACAGCAAGACTTGTGTTTAATGTAGATAACTTAGACAGGACAATTAAAGCTATACTCTAACGTCAAACTAAAGCCGGTGATTTAGATTAAAATAGCTATGTTACCAATTGTGACGACCAGTTTCAAAGTTGAAAAAATGCCTTATTTTTCAAGGCAATGCGACGTTACCAAAGGTTACATTATATCACAAACCAATGTGAAATATAGTAACACTAGCCTATCTTCTTGATATTCCCCACTTTTTCCTCTTTTCCCATAAGGATTTTCTTGTTATTCCAAGCAAACCTGAGAGTTTTTGTTCGCCATAGCTATGCTGGTAACGCAATATAAATTCCTTTGTATAATCCTCGATCGAAAGGATTTTTTCGATCGACTCTGACGAAAAAGTGGAAACGCCTTTCATGCCCTCGGGCAGATGTTCAGGAAAGACAGTGTTGTTATCGGTAATCAGTACGGCCCTTTCTATAATGTTTTGCAACTCCCTCACATTACCGGGCCAGTAGTAAGCCGTCAGCACTTTATAGGTGGTATCGTCAATAAATTTAACATTCTTGCCTATTTCAGCGGCATATCTCTCCAGGAAATGCTTCGCAAGAATTATTATATCCTCCTTGCGCTCTCTCAGTGGAGGCAGCACCAGCGTCATAACATTTATCCTGAAGAAGAGATCCTCTCTGAAAGAGCCGTCCCTAACCGCCTTGTTTATCTCCTTGTTTGTTGCTGTAATGAACCTAATATCGACCTTTCTCGTCTGCACACCGCCCAGTGGCCTGATCTCATGGTCGTCAATCACCCTTAGCAGTTTTGCCTGAAGAGAAAGACTAAGATCCCCGATCTCGTCGAGAAAAACAGTACCTCCGTCGGCCTCTTCAAAAAGTCCTCGTTTTGAATTAACTGCTCCGGTAAAAGCGCCTTTAACATAGCCAAAAAGCTCAGATTCCAGAAGATTTTCAGGGATGGCACTGCAATTAATAGGGACAAAAGGATTATTTCTCCTTGAGCCGTTGAAATGGATAGCCCTGGCAAACAATTCCTTCCCGGTCCCCGTCTCGCCGAGTATGAGAACATTGCTTTTGGCGTCAGCAACCCTTTTTACCTCCCCGATTAGATCGGTAACTACCCTGCTTTCCCCAATAATTTTGTCAAAGTCGTACCGCTCTTCTATCTGCTTCTTGAGGATAGTGTTTTCGGCCCTTAAGGCCCTTTCCCGTAGGGCGTTCCTTACTATCCTTTTGATTTCTTCGTGGATAATCGGCTTGACAATGTAATCGTAGGCGCCGGCACGCAACGCCTCCACAGCAGTTTCAAGCGAGGCGTACGCTGTAATAATGATTACTACCTGTTCGGGGTTCTGCTCCCTGCATTTCTTAAGAAACTCGATGCCGCTGATACCCGGAAGAATTATGTCGGTGATGATCAGATCGTAGATCCTGCCGTCTATCATGTTTAGGGCTGTCTCAGCACTCTCAGCCACATCTGTTTCGTACTGTTCACGAAGGAATACTCGCTTCAGAGACTCGCGCAGGGTTTCTTCGTCTTCGATAATCAATAACTTTTCAGTCATCTTCGTCCTCTTTCAACAGGCATTTGGGCGCTCTATTATAACAGCGTCGTACCTGAAGATGACATCATTCTTCCACCGGCAGATTGATCGTAAAAGTCGTTCCTTCACCCTTTTTGCTCTTCACTGAAATAGTGCCGTTATGTTCCCTGATTATGCCGTAGCACATGCTCAACCCAAGGCCAGTACCCTTTCCAAACGGCTTAGTAGTGAAGAAGGGATCGAATATCCTGTCTATTATCACCTCGTCAATGCCTACACCGGTATCGCTGAAGACAATTTCGACTGAATCTCCCCTGCGCTTCATAGATACGGTAAGAGTTCCACCTGACGGCATGGCATCTATCGCATTAAGCATAAGGTTAAGAAATACCTGCTGCATGCGGTCTGCATTTATCATAAGCTCAGGAATGGGTTCGATGTTTGAAACAAGCCGCACATTTTTGAATCTCTTATCGTACCTAACCAGATTGACAGTCCTGTCAAGGATCTCAGAAACATTAGATTTAATCTTTTCCCTTGAAGATGTCCTGGCAAAATCGCCGAGACTGCGGACTATCTTGGCAATCCGTTCGATATGGTTATTGATCGTCCTAAGGGATTCCTCGAGAAAAAGACTGTCCTCACCATCCCCATTTCCGTGGTTGTTTTCTGATACCGGCGTCTCGCCGTCCCTATAAGGCACCTGGCTGAAAGTCTCCCCTCTCAGTGATCTGATCTCCTGCACAAGTGAGGATATCGAAGCAAGGGGATTGCCGATTTCATGCGATATTCCCGCAGTCAATTTCCCGATGCTGGCAAGCTTAGACGCCTGAAAAAGCTGCTCTTCCATCTTCTTCTTTTCAGTGATATCTTCGAGGATAACAACAAACCCCCCCGAAGGATCTTTAAGGGGGCTTATGTTTATCTTGAGAGTCTGCATAGCCGGGTTTTGAACGGTCATCTCACCCTGTTCGCTGTGAAGAAATACTTCCCCCGGCACCCAAGGCATAAGTTTATTAATAGGGCGGTTGAAGGCTTCCCCCTTTTTTATGCCGGTCATATTCACTATTTCCTTGTTCCAGTACCTCACCAGCAGAGCAGAATCAATGGTAACAATTCCCAGCGGAGCGCTCTCGATAATGTTTTCGCTGAACTCCTTCAGATAAGCCAGGTTCCTGTTGGCCTCGGCAAGCTCCTGTCTCGACAATCGCAGCGTTTCGGTTATCTGTTTTATCGAAGTCGAAAGCTCCCCTCTTTCGCTCTCAGTCAGTGTCAACTTATCTTCGAAGATAATCGTTGCTATAGCGGAACCGAGGGCGCCTGAAAGAACTCTCTCGGCTTCGTCCTTCAGCCTGATAAGTTCCTGTCTGGATATGGATTCGCGCCTGATGCTGTTTCTGGCGATGAACTGCTCCACGATCTCCCGCGACTCCCTTCTGCCAACATACTGTCCCAGGACGTCCGTGATCTGCTGTATACTGTAATTGCCCTTTGAGGGCAGCATCTTTGGAGAATAGGACTCAACGAAAAGCAGCGACTGTTTCTGTTCTTCTTCAGTCTGCCGCGTGAAAATCGAAAAGCCGATGTAAAAAGCCAGGTTAAAGAAAAGCCCCCAAAAGAGAGAATGACTCCATTTGTCAAACCCCTCCACCCCAAACAAGGCATGAGGGTTCAGGATCTCCGAATGCAGAAGATAACCGAAGAAGCCCTTTTCAGTAAGCATGCCAGATTTTAAGAGGGCCGGCATCAAAAGCGTATAGAACCAGACTGCAAAGCCTGCGATGATACCTATAGTGGCTCCGTTTTTGTTTCCTCTCTTCCAGAATAGCCCAAGGATTATGGCCGGCGCAAAAATTGTCACAGCCTCAAACGACTTAAGCCCTATATCCACAAGGGAATAAAACTCACCGATCGAAACAGCGAAAAAATAACCAAGAAAGACGCATACAAGGATTATGACCCTTTTTAGGTTAAGGATTATGGCCGGAAATCCCCTCATCTCATTGAACCGGTAAATAGCGGGCATCACCAGATTGTTCATCACCATCGTGCTAAGAGCAAGTGATTCAACTATCACCATGCCGGTAGCGGCGGAAAAGCCGCCTATAAAAGCTATCAGGGCGACAGGATAAGCGTTTTGTCCCAATGGAATAGTCAGGACGAAATTATCGGCGTCCGCCTGACCACCGCCCAGAAGAAGACCGCCGAATGCTACAGGTATCACGAAAATATTAATGAGGAAGAGATACAGAGGGAATAACCACATGGCCTTGGAAACGTGCGACACATCAGAGTTCTCCACGACAGCAACATGAAACTGCCTAGGAAGAAACATAATCGCCATCATGGAAAGAAAGAGAAGTGAACCCCATTCCTTATAGCTCACTGCGCTGCCGAGATAAAGAAGTTCGCTGTATTCCGAATCCTGTATCCTTGCAAAGATATCGGAAAAACCGCCAAACATGCCGTATGTCACAAATACGCCGACAACCAGGAAGGCCAGAAGCTTGACTATGGATTCAAAGGCAATGGCAAAAATCAGACCCTCGTGTCTTTCCGAGGAATCCAGTCTTCGGGCGCCGAAGATGATCGCGAAGATTCCCAGTATCAGAGTTATGAACCATCCCGCCTCGGCGCTCCCTTTCGTTTCTCCGGCGAGTATAGTGAATGTTTTAATAATGGCCTTAATCTGCAACCCCAGGTACGGGGTAATGCCTACAACTGCAACAATGGCCACAAGAGCAGAAAGAAGAATCGAATTGCCGTAGCGGGATCCGATAAAGTCGGCTATCGTGGTAATCCTGTTTTCTTTTGCTATTATGATGATCTTTCTCAGAATTACCAGCCATAGAGAGGCCATGAGGGTAGGTCCAAGATATATAGTGAGAAAGGACAATCCTGATGTCGCAGCCTTGCCCACACTTCCATAAAAGGTCCAGGAGGTGCAATATACCGCCATCGAAAGCGCATACACGTAAGGATTGGAGACTATGCTTCTGCCGGTCTTCTCCCTCCTGTCGGCATAATATGCAATAAGAAACAGAAGGCTCAGATAGCCAAGTATGAACGTAAAAAGGAGCCAGCCCTTAAACACGCCAGCTACTCTGCTTATTCATTTTTTTTATTACCACGATGACAACGATAATAAAGACACCCCAGATAATAAACAGGTAGTAAGGCAGCGAAAGAGCAAAGACTTCAAGGAAAGGCCAGTTAAAAAGAAGCACCCCGAAAAAAAAGAGGAAGAACCATATCTCCTTATTACTCATTATCTGAATTTATCACGGCAGGCATTAACTAATCAACCATCGAATCTTCCGTTTCGACAAGTTCATAACCTTAAAAACCGTCTAAATGTATCTGCAAAGTCTCGGTTCAGCGCCTAGTCGGTAAAGAAGGTTTGCCATGATGCAAAAACCGGTGAAGGCAAACGTAATCGTTGCCGTCCCGACAAACCCTGTAAAGAAGAGCCAGTTGGGGCTGTAGAACCTGGCAAGCATAGAGCTTAGAGAAAGGTTCACTCCCACGAACATATAGATATATCTTTCGAGAAACCACCGGTCGGTCTGCATAAAATATAAAGACCTGCGCCATTTTTTAGCAGATTCGACTTTCACAGGTATCATGGGCCTGAAGCCAAATAGACAGAGGATATTGCCGACTACACAGAAACCGGTCAATGCGACCATAACAGAGCAGAGGCCAACAAAAAGTATTGAAAAAGTCCAATTGGGATGATGAACGGCGCTCAGGATGGAACTGGCCAGTACATCAGTGCCAGC
Source organism: Candidatus Sulfobium mesophilum (assembly GCA_900302705.1). Classification (GTDB taxonomy): domain Bacteria; phylum Nitrospirota; class Thermodesulfovibrionia; order Thermodesulfovibrionales; family UBA6898; genus Sulfobium; species Sulfobium mesophilum. The sequence goes on along the minus strand of OUUY01000064.1, from coordinate 50,007 downwards.
CACAAGCCATACCAGCCTCTCAACATACCATGTATATGTCTTCACCAGATACAACCCTTCACGTTTGCCCATAGCTATCTTCCTCCCGCTGTCAACCAGAGCACTTTATCACATTCTCATAAAATATTGTTTTATTCACCGCATCGTTTTCAATGCAGTCTTATTCTCCCGGGATTTTTTGTCCCTGAAACGTTTTAACCTGCAGTATGATTCTCTCTCCCGTTCTCCTATGTGCTGAGCTATCGCCCTCAGCTGGTAATTCAGCCCCGGCAGCACTCTTTCTTCCAGGACCCTGACCCTCCTGCTCGTTTTCAGAATCTCATCGCCAAGTCTTTTTAACTTCCCTTCGAAGGCAGCCATCCCGATAAGCGCCTCCAGGATCTTTTCGAACTCTCTTATGCATTCCTCAAGATGGGGCGTAGTGGAAAAATAGTCGTATCCTCTCTCGGCGGGATCACGCACAGGGGTAACGTGCGCGGCCACTTCTTTGTACCTCAGTCCCCATATACTTTTTTCAGCGATATCTATCCTGAAATCCCTTGATGCTGCCGCGATTATGGATTCTATACATTCTTTACCTTCGTGCCCCAGACTCACTGCGAGTCCGGTAAGTGCTTTTCCATACCGTGCCCTGATCTCCTCTCTCGATCTGAGAAAGGGCCGAGTTGTCTCAAGAAACTCCCGCGTCAGTGCCTGCTTCCTTGCCTTCAGTATGCGTATGCTGTTGGCGACCGATACCGCTTTTTCCCTTAACATAAGCAGGTTTGTTCTGGTAGGATGAATCATGATATCTCCAGTGAAAATCGCCTCATGATGTCGATGCCTGTGTCGAGGGTCTCAGCTATCGTCCTCCTGCCAGCGCCCTGGTTTACGAACTCTTTTTCGAATGATTCGGCGAAATCAAGCATCCTTCTGTCCTGCTCCGTCATGCCTTCTCTTCCCACAATTGCCTCAAGCCTTCTAACGTCCCTCCCCCTGGCATAATATTTATAGAGGTTGTTAGATATCTTCCTGTGGTCCTCCCTTGTGCGGCCCTTGCCGATTCCTTTCTGCATGAGCCTCGACAGGCTGGGAAGCACATCGACAGGCGGGAAAATGCCCATACGGTGGAGCTCCCGGCTTAGAACAATTTGGCCTTCAGTGATATATCCCGTGAGATCGGCAATCGGATGTGTTATATCGTCTTCGGGCATTGTCAGCACCGGCAGCATCGTCACTGAGCCTTTCGACCCTCTCACCCGCCCTGCCCTTTCATAGAGTGATGCGAGGTCGGAATACATGTAGCCGGGGTATCCCCTTCTGCCCGGCAGTTCTTCCCGGGCCGTCGATATCTCTCTCAGGGCGTCGCAGTAGTTAGTCATGTCGGTGATGATCACAAGCACATCCATGCCTCTTTCAAATGCGAGGTATTCAGCTACCGTCAATGCAAAACGCGGCGCAAGAAGCCTCTCCATAACCGGCTCATCTGCGCTGTTAATGAACGCGACAAAGCCGGTTTTCATATCCTCAAGCACCTTCATGTAATACGAGTATTCATGAAAAGTCAGACCGAGGGCGGCAAAGACAACCATGAATGATTCTCCCTTTGCCGTGAGCCTGGAATTCTTCAGCACCTGGGCTACAAATTCCTTCGACGGCAGGCCGGCGCATGAAAAAACTGGGAGTTTCTGCCCTTTCACTAGGGTATTCAGGCCGTCAATCACCGAAAAACCGGTTTCGATGAATTCCTCGGGCCTGGCACGCGCCGATGGGTTTATGGGCGCGCCCGTGATGGATGCCCATTTCTCCGGGATAAACATCGGCATTTCATCAACCGGATTGAAAGACCCTCCGAATATCCGGCCGATGATATCCTCTGAGAGAGGGACCTTTCTGACGGAGTCCGTGAATGTAACGGATGTCTTGCCGATGTCAAGCCCCCTCGTCTCCCCGAAGACCTCGATCAATACGTTATCCCCATCAATCTCCAGAACCTCACCGTCCATCTGCGCACCTTCAGGCGAGACTACACGAACCACTTCCCCTATCCTGGAGTCGAAAACCCCCTGCACAAAAAGAAGAGGGCCTGCTACGGAAGAGATACTCCGGAATGTATGCTCAGAGAGTCTCATGGCCTGGCTCCGGACTTCAATACATCTTCAAGTGTTATCCCCTGCTTTATCTCTTCACCCGCACGGTCGTAAAATTCAAATATTCCCCGCAGGAGCGTGACCGTTTTTTCGGGGGGAGAGAAGGCATCATCACCATATGCGTTTTGTGAAAGAAATTCAGTTCTTATTTTCTCAGCAACAAGCATCAGGAGCCTGTCGGCGTCCTGAAGTCCTTCAGCGCCAACAATCTCAAACACCTCCCTGAGCACCTCCTCTTTCTGAAGTACCTCCCTGCAACGACTCTGAAGAGTCTGCCATTCAGGTGAAACATTCTTTGTGAAATGTCCTCCCAACTCCTCTGAATAAAGCGAATAACTTTGGAACCAGTTAATAGCCGGGAAATGCCTTCTATGGGCAAGTCCCTTATCAAGCATCAGAAATACTCCTGCTGCTCTTAAACACGCCTGCGTAACCGGCTCGGTAAAGTCACCGCCCGGCGGTGATACTGATAATATCATTGTAACCGAGCCGACCCTGCCTCCCAGGGTCTCCACCATGCCAGCTCTCTCGAAAAAGCACGACAGCCTTGACGCGAGATATGTCGGATACCCCTCTTCTCCAGGCATCTCCTGAAGCGATGAGGATATCTCTCTTAATGCCTCTGCCCATCTGGAAAGGCTGTCAGCAAGGAAGAGCACGTTGTATCCCATGTCCCGGTAATATTCCGCCATGGTGACTGCGGTATAGATGGACGCCTCGCGTGCTGCAACCGGCATATTGGAGGTATTTACCACGAGTATGGTCCTCTCCATAAGCTGCTTTCCCGTCCACGGATCCTTCAGGTCTTCGAATTCCTCGATCATTTCTGCCATCTCGTTGCCGCGCTCTCCGCACCCCACATATACAACCACATCGATATCAGCAAACTTGGCGATAGCCTGCTCAAGAATGGTTTTGCCTGTGCCAAAACCGCCCGGAAATATTGCGGTGCCTCCCTTAGCTATCGGGAAAAGAAAATCTATACTCCTCTGCCCTGTAACAAGAGGTCCCGCAGGAGGAATCTTTTTGAGGTAAGGCCTCGGACTCCTGACAGGCCATTCCTGCCACCCATATATCATTCTTCCGCTGTCGTATTCCCCAATGGGCTCATCAAGCCTGAATTCCGCTCCCATGATTTTTTTGAGCTGGCCTCTGATGTCTGGTCCGCAGGTAATGTAGTGTTTCAGAGCGCCTTCTTTGACAAAACCAAGAGTCTTTCCGTGTGTGATTTTTTCTCCTACATTAATTGTCGGAGCAAAGTCCCATTTCTTTTGATAGTCCAGTCCCTGGAGTTCACTGCCCCTTGTAATGAATGGTCCCATCTCCTGTCTCAGCCTCACCAGGGGCCGCTGAAGACCATCGAACATTCCTGACAGAAGACCGGGTCCGAGTCTTACCGTAAGAGGAAGTCCGACCCCCTTCACCGGCTCGCCAACAGCCAGTCCCCGGGTATCTTCGTAGACCTGGATAATTGATCTGTTTTGCTCCAGCCTCACCACCTCGCCGGTAAGCATGGCGTTACCCACGTAGACGCGCTCATAGAGTGTGAGACCGCAAGGTTCACTGCTCACCGTAGGCCCTGATATCCCAAGGATCCTGCCTGTCACAACTTCAGCCTCACATGGTAGCCGATGGCCCTTCTTATGAGCCGCACTGCGTAGTCGTCTATTTCAGCAGCCGGTTTAACCGGCGAGGGCAGTACGAGAAAGATCCCGCCCCACCGCTGCTCTGTTTCCCTCATCTTCCCTTCGTCTATTCCATTCATCATCCTCTCGTCGATTATGATGAGTCCCATATCCGCCTCTGACATTATTTTTTTCATCCGGTCTTCTACCTGATCCTTTTCACAGACAAATTGGGACATTCCTGCAAGGCCGAAGCCGAATTCCGCATCCCCGGGTGTGAGAAAAGAAATCTTTTTCAATTGACCAGCTCCATGCTGACCTTTTCCTTAGGGATGTCCGCTCCGTACGAGAGAACTCTCAGGTTCATCGCTTCAATCGAGCATCTCCAAAGATAATCCAGGATCTGCCCAACTCCAAGGGGGTCTCTCCCGGCTTTTTTCAGAAAAATCGTCATATTCCTGTAAAGTGTTCCCTCGATAGTTAAATGTGAGGGGCCCTCGCCTCTCAGCCCTGCAAGCCTATAGAGTCTCATATCATCGTTCTGTTCAATGATTTCCGTAAAGACTGAGCCACTGACACTGCCCAAGGGTATGAATGCCGGAACGCTCCCTGGGCGAAGCCTCATAAATTTATAAAGAGAGATAATATTCCTTGCGTCTATTATGTGGACAAAAAAATCTTTCATAAGCGGATGAAGTCTGTCTCCCGCGGCCATCACCAAATACCTTACGGTCAATTCCCGCTCAAAGCCGCGCAGTCCTTCATGGTCGAAAACCTCGCCGACTCTCTCGAACGTCTTTGACAAGCCCGAAAAGACTTTTTCGATCTCCCTTACAGTTGATGAGATGTCACTCCCCTTCCCGAAAATATCCTTCATCTCGTCTGAGAGCAGGCTGTCGAAAAGGACCTGCCCGGTCTTTGACATTGCCCCGTCTTTAATATGCCGCAGGCAGATATAAATTGTGCGCAGTTCACAGTAAAGAAAGAATGGACTCAATACTCCCAGGAGCGCTCTGTTTAATCTCAGGTAGATCCAGCGGTATTCCTTCATCAGGTCTCTCCGCAGACCTTCAGGTGAAGTTGCCTTTACAAAACCCCTGTAAGATGACGAGGCCAAATATTCCAGTGCGTTGCCGCTGAACATCATATTGTTCCAGTCGGATACAAGACAGGCCCGCTTTCCCCTTATCCTTGAAAGCAGGTAGTCCAGCGGGAATCCCCTGTCTTCAACTCTGGTCAGGAGTTCCATTATCCATGATCTCCCTGCTTATGTCTCCAAGCAGATGCGGGAGTATTTGAGGCCATAACTTTTCAAGCCTTTTTTCAAAAGTGTTGACGACTTTTGCCTTGCCCTCCCCATCATCTGCAGCCAGTCCCCCCGCGATGTCTTTGTCGGCCGTGATCTTGGCTTCGGGGAAATATTTTTTCGCAAGATCCGAGTCATGCGGATTCACCCTTACGCCCAGCCATTGACAAGAAGGGAGTTCATGGACAAGCCTGCCGAAAATTTCTCCGTAGTTTTCCTCTCTCAGAAAAACGAGACAGGATGTAGCAAGGGAATAGAGCCTCATCGAGAGCCTGTCCGCCGATTCAAGTTTTATTATCCTTGCCCTGGTCTCGGCATCAAGCTGTATTTTCCTAACTTCTTCTGAAGACTGTCCATAAGAGTTTTCCTGCCGCATAGCTTCACGCCTCTGTGAGAGATCCGCTCTGATCATGCCGGCCTCTTCCTCCGCCTTGCTCCAGATCTCACGAACTTTCGCTTCAGCTTCTTTCCGCAGTGATCCTATCAGCTCGTCGCAGCCCATATCACTTCCCGGTGAAAAGTATCATCGTCGCCACGACAAAACCAAGGATCACCATCGTTTCAGGTATGGCCAGAAGAATAACAATCGTCCCGCCCAGCTCGGGCTTTTCAGCGAGCGTTCCGGAGCCAGCTGCACCTATTCTGGACTGCGCCCATGCTGTGGCAACAGCCGTGATACCTATCGCCAGCGCTGCCGCAAATGCAATTAATACCTTTTCCATCTCTCCCTCCTTAGCCTTTCTATTTTCTTAAAGGTTCAAATCTCCTGCCGCCTTGAACAACAAATTTACTGAAAAACTCCACATAATGGAGTCTGAGCGAATGTATCGTCGGGGAAAAAACCCCGAGTATGATATTCAGCAAATGAAGCAAGCCAGCCACCGCCGCGCCAGTCACGATATCTCCTGTCAGCCCACCCAACCGATTTGCGACAAAGGCAAGAAGGACGGAGGTAAGTCCTATCGCCATGATTCTCACGTAGGAGATAATATTGCCGATGCTCTTTAGTAGCTCAAGGGGAGCCAGAAGTCCACCGGTGAAAAACAGAAGAGGAGTGAGAAAAAGTATCACGATGACGACCGGACGTGCCAGCACATAAGGGAAAAACCCGGAGAGCGACGCAATGACCGCAATGATGCAAAGAATGATGATAATACTGACAAGCTTGTAAAGCGCCTCCCTCCTCTCCTTTTTTCTTAACGCTGTGAGAGTCCCAAGGATCAGGCCCAGAAAAACATGGACAACACCCGTGGATGCAGTGAAGCAAAGCATAGGTATAATGGCGGTGCGCCGCTCGATGCAGAGGGGTTCGATTCCGAAAAGCCTATGTGGGAGATCGCCGAAAAATTCGCCATAGAGCAGGCCGAAAAAAACCGCGTACAAGGATGAAATGAACAGTATCCTGGCGCCGTCTGCCACTGCCTGTTTCTTTCCGTACCGCTTCCGAAGCACAAGGGATAGGATGACGAGGACCAGACCGTATCCCGCATCACCCAGTATCATACCGAAAAATACCGGGAAAAAAATTCCTATAAAGGGCGTTGGGTCATAAGAGTTATACGCAGGCAAAGGCAGAAGGCTTGTGAAGAGTTCGAAAGGCTTGAAGTAAGGCCGATTCTTCAGGACTATCGGCACCCTATCAAGGTCCTTCTCCCTCATCTCTTTTTCTTCTATAACCACCTCGCCCCTGAATGCCTCATCCAGGCTCTTGCGAAGTCCCTCGATATCATGGGAAGGCATCCAGCCGTTTATGAAAAAACACATCCTCGTCTCAAAGGCCGATGCGGTTGCCGTGAGAATCAGCAAACGGTCCTGTATCCATTCTCTCACTTTGAGGTAGATCGGCATCCACTGCGCAGCCAAGCGCTGCTGATCAGCCTGAAGCTTGAGATTCTCATCTTCAATCTCCCTCATCCGCTTTTTCACAAAAATAACCTTTTCAGAAAAACTGAGTCCACTGAAAGAAGCCGGAAAGCTCAGCTCGGGGACGTGCTCGTCGCTGAGCGATTTTTTCACCTTGTCCGAAAGCCCCTTTTCAACTGTTATAAGGCCGACAAGCGTCCCATCGTCCGCGGCATTAGTTGTAAACTCGAATTTCCAATCCGTGATTCGGGAAATGGCCTCCCTCAGATGGTCCGTCATCCCGGATTCCCGGATTGTCAGGCCGATAAAATCGAGGTCAGGCGTCTCCACAGTGCTGCCGACAAGCGATGAGAGAGCGTTGAGGAATATCATGTAATGTCCGAGATCGGTCTGCTCCTTCTGAAGGGCATCCATCCCGCTGCATAAATGCCTTGCATGTGCAACATGCCGGTCTATTGTCTTAGCAACAGCATCTATCACAGAACGCGGTTCGAGATAACTATTCCTTACCTCACTCTTGGGGAGAAGGGCGATAAATTCGTCTATCTTAAGGAGCACCCCCTGAAGAAAAAGCCGTTCCACGGCCGTCTTTTCGTCATGGTGAAAGGTCCGTATTCTCTCTTCGAACTCCTCCTCTATGAAGCCTACAGCTTCAGGCTCGATCTGAAATATCCCAAGCTCCCTGACAAGGGTGAGAGTATCCTGCAGAAGGGCCTTAGGGCCGACGATTTCGATCTTTGACATCCGGACTATCACGCCTTCATTCCGGAAGGATCATCCTGATCCTTCGCATGATAATGCTACTGAGGGTTTTATCGCTCAGCGTCAGGAGTCGCTCCGCTTTTTCTGACGCGTCTTTGATAAGTATCTCCGCCTTTGTCGTCGCCTCATCACGGGCATGCTTCAGGGACTCATCCAGGTTCTTCCTGATGCACTCCTCCTCCTTTATTGATTCCTCTTCTGTTTCCTTCTTTACCTCTTCAAGCCACTCCCGGGCCTTTGCTTTTTCGGTCTCAAGGCAGTCCTGTATCTCCTTCTCCACGGAAATCACTTTTGCCAGAACATCATCATTCATATTATCATTCTACCAAATAAAATTCGGCTTGCAATTTCTCAATGACAATGGCATTTTTCACACCCATAAACTCCCCCCGTGTCTCATATGTAGTCAACTTATACATTAAATTGACAGGAACCACATATTCTGATAGCATCAGCTTGTTGGAACACTGTCGAAATTGTTTGCAAAAGGCGATCGGAAACGGTTCTGTCTATGGGGTTTTACCCTTTAATTGTAAATACATAAAGTAAGGAGTTTGATATGGCAAGAGTTAGTGAACTGGATGATTACAGGAGGATAGAAGATTTCATTGCCCTTGCTAACAAAGGGGTAAAAGTTGAGCTTGAAATTGAATTAAAAAAACAGCTTGTCACACAGAAAGTTCCTCAAGGGGTTACCGAAGATATGAGAGACGAAATGGATATGTATATGCTTACAGGGGATTATATTTTCAAAGTTGGGAATGACAAGAAGCTCGTTTCCAAGGTTTATGTGTTTGGATCTTCAGAGGAACCTCGGGATGTCATCAACGTAAACTTACATATCGCAAATGCACGTTTAAAGATGGATTACCAGCGGATGAAGGACACAAAGATTGCATTCGGGGAAAAATATTTTTAAAGCCTAATAAAAATTGCAGCCATAAACTGAGAACGCGTAAACGTTTGTCAACCATTGTTGATTACCTATAAATGTTTAATGTCAGAATCGTATAGCTATAATCATGACAAGGAGCAATGCGGCAAATCCAAGAGAAATCATAAAGACCCGCGTATCCCGGTAATGCCGCGTCGCCGCATCGTACCGCATCTCGCTCAGTGTCTGCTGATGTTTCACTAAGTCTTCGCTCGCCTGGATAGCCTGACGCACGGCGGCCCGTGATTCCTTTACATACATCGCAAACGCCTCCTGGTGCCTGCCCGCGCTCAGGAGCTCAATAGTACGCTCGTTTAACGCCCTTGACGCGCTCCAGCGTTCCTTGACTACTACAAGGATCTCGTGACCTTTCGTGTCATCACTCGAAGTCATCTGTTCAAACTGCTTAAACGCTTCATCGAATTTTGCATTGTAATTATTGATCCGTTTCGACATTTCCTCGGTCCGTTCCCTCTGCATGAAACAGTTGCGGATAGCAATTGCCTCTTCGCGGACAATCGTGGCCATGCCGGTGGCAATGGTCAGTCGTTTGTTGTTTACAAGCACAATCCTGACGAGGTCTTCATGAAGGGCGCTCATGTTCATGACCGCAACCCCGACCAGCACGGCCATCACTACAAGGATCGCTCCGAAACCAAGTAAGAACTTTCTGCCGATTTTCATATTTTGCAATACTTCACCCATAATTCACCGTCTGAATGGTTTCAAGCTATTATCATTGTATCAGACAAATAGAAAATGTATAGAGGATGTATAAATGGCAAACATTTTTGGCATTACTCATTAAGAGATAAGTTAATCGATGAGTTTTTTGAACCCTAAGGCCTTGTGGTGTCTCTGCGTGTTATAAAAGGCCAGATAGTTGACTAGCCTGTTCCCGTGAAACATTGCAACATCAGGGTTTACGCCCTTGGATGGTATTTCTTGAAAACCTTCTTTATCCTGTCAGTCGTTACCTTGGTATAAACCTGTGTCGTGGATATATCGGAGTGTCCCAGCATCTTCTGCACAGACCTCAGGTCAGCGCCGCCTTCCAGCAGATGCGTAGCAAAGCAATGTCTCATCGTATGGGGCGAAAGCACAACTCCCGCTCTTCTGCCCGCCGTCTTCAGGGTCTGCCAAAACCTTTGTCTTGTCATCTGTCCACCCATCCGTGTCACAAACAAATAGGCCGACTGCCTTTTCTTAAGTATGCCCGGCCTCTCTTCAGAAACATATCTCTTTATCTTATTAAGTGCGCGCGAATTAACCGGTACGACCCGTTCCTTCGAGCCCTTTCCAAAGACACGTATGAAACCAGCATCAAAATGAATGTCGCCGAGTTTTATGGATATAAGCTCGCTGACGCGAAGACCCGATGAGTAAAGAAGTTCTATCATTGCAGAATCCCTCAGCGCGGTCTTGCCTGCTGCACCAGCATCAAGTACTGCCCTGACATCCCCGACGCCAAGCGCCTTTGGAACCCGCTCCCACTTTCTGGGGGTCTGGATATTCTGTGAAGGATCGCTGGTTATTTGGTTTTCTATGAGCAAGTATTTGTATAATGCCTTTATGGAGGAAATATATCTGCATATGCTTGAGGAAGAGTAGCCCTCGTTTCTCAATACTTCCACGAAATCAATAATATCTCCCGGGACTACAGAGCCAACCCCTGTTTCACGCCTCTTAAGAAATAGATCGTATTTTTTCAGGTCTGTCTGATAAGCGCCGATGGTATTGACGGAAAGGCCTTTTTCGACCGTCAGGTATGTAAGAAAATTCTCAAGCGACCCCACAAGACAGATATTCCTCTATGCCTGTAGACTGTCTCAGCCGTTCATAAAATATGGCCGCTATCTGCATAAGGTTTACAGTATCCTCCCTGTTATATCTTATGAGTGTGTCCATCGCATCCCGGGAGCCCTTCTTAGCATACTCCCAAAGCTTTACGGCATCGTATCCGTCAAGTCCATGCACGGATTCGTCTCTTACTATATCGAGTTCGTGCTCAAGCTTCTTTAATCCGCCCTTCATTCCGAGCCTTTTTGCCGCAAAACACAAGTCGAAATGTGGCATCTCAAATTTAACACCGCTAAAAGACCGCAAAACAAAAGGGACGTCAAAAGCTGAGCCGTAAAATGTGACAAGGCACTTATATCGGGAAAGTTCCTTCTGCAGGCTCTCAGCCGAAAGATTCTCCCCCCTTACAAGACTTTTATAATCATAACCGTCATAGAGCCCGACTACGGTTACAAATCCGCCGCTGTTGGGCTGAAGTCCGTTTGTCTCTATATCAAGACAAACCGCACTGTCTTTAAAAAAATCAAACAGACGCCAGTGCTCTCTCCTTCTGATCCTGCGTGAGAAATATACCGCGTTATCAGCGCCCAGTTGCACTGCATCTTGCATAAGGCAATCATCAAGGAAATCCTTTTTCTCCCGGCTGAACCCCAGCAGTTCATCAGCCCCGGTAAAGTTCTCCCAGGTCAGGATTCTTTCTCTCCAGAGTCTTTTTTCGAGCTTTTCGCCTATTCCATCGAGAATGCAAAATGTATTCTTAATCATTGATTCCCTTCTTTGTCTCTGGCCCGCTGTATGTATAAATGCCGCCCGACGCTGAATCTATTATACAGAATAGGAATATCATAATACTATAGCGGCCAGACACAGTCCTTCATATGTCTTTGCGGACATTTTCCTTTTTCTTCGCTCTGCTTGACTGTTGATAAGCCATCTTATGACTGTTATACTCAGAGTTACAAATTGAGGTTATACAATATGCCCAAATATGACTTCGACATCGGGATCATAGGAGCTGGAGCAGCCGGCCTGACCGTGGCTGCCGGTGCTTCTCAACTCGGCGCCCGAACGCTTCTGGTTGAAAAAGAAAAAGAACTCGGAGGCGACTGTCTCCATTTCGGCTGTGTTCCAAGTAAAACCCTAATAAGGACAGCCAACGTCTATCATCTTTTCAGACGATCGGGGGACTTCGGCCTGCCGCCTCTCGATATGAAGCCGGTCGATTTCAGGAGTATCGTACAGAGGATCCGTTCCGTAGTCGGTACTATTCAAAAACACGATTCCAAGGAGAGGTTTTGCACACTCGGGGTGCGTGTTGAATCCGGCTACTCCTTTTTTAAGGACGAACATGCAATAGATCTGAACGGTGAGACACTCTCGGCAAGAACATGGGTGATCGCCACTGGTTCCAGTCCGTCTATCCCTGAAATTGAAGGGCTTGACAATATGCCGTATCTTACAAACAGGGATTTTTTATCTTGGCTCACTTCCCGAGTCACTCATTATCATCGGAGGCGGGCCGATAGGAATCGAGATGGCACAGGCTTTCAGCCGTCTTGGAAGCCGCGTTTCGGTCATCCAGAGGGGAGGACAGATCCTCAACAAGGAAGATTTCGATATGGCCACTGACATCATGAATTTTATGACTGAGGAGGGGGTCTCCTTTCATCTTAATACGCAGATAGTCGGAGCAAGAGATCTTGGAACTGAGAGAGAAATTCTCATCAGAAAGGGGGACAGCACAGTAGCTCTGAGGGCAAAGGCAGTACTGATAGCCGTTGGCCGGACCGCAAACCTCAAGTGCCTAGGCCTGGAAGAGATTGGGATCGGATTTGAGCGCAGAAGGCTTAAGCTTGACAAACGACTCAGGACAACCCACCCCCACATCTACGCAGCAGGCGACGTTACTGGAGACTACCAGTTTACTCACGCGGCCGGATACGAGGGAGGAGTCGTCCTTGGCAACGCCATTCTTCATATCCCAAGAAAGGTGGATTATTCCTTTTTTCCCTGGTGCACCTTCACTGACCCCGAACTGGCCTGTATCGGAATGAATGAAAAGATGGCGACGGCGGCCGGTCTGGAATACACCGTTTATAGCGAAAGATTTATGGAAAATGACAGAAGTCTGGCTGAGGGCGAAAGAGAAGGCAAAATAAAAATGCTTCTGGACAAAAAAGAAAGGCTGCTCGGCGTACAACTTCTTGGCCCACATGCCGGAGACCTGCTGGCAGAATGGGTTGCTGTCATGAACGGAGGTGTAAGGCTTTCAACTCTCGCATCATCGGTCCATCCGTATCCGACCCTGGGGGAGATCAACAAGAAAGTCGTAACCGACCTCTTCGCAAAGAAACTATTCTCTCCCCGCATGAGAAAGGCACTTACATTGCTGTTTAACCTCAAAGGAAGAGCCTGCGGCTAGAATCGCCTGCTGAAGACATCCCGAACTTTCTGATTTTGCGGTTTTTTTGTTTGATTTATGATGGTAAGTATGTACTATATTATAGTATGGCTGGCGGAAATGTAGTTGACAGTAATGACAAGAACATGGATATTTCCATCCTATATGTAGAAGATGAGACTTTGACAAGGGCTGTTTTTGCCAGGATCCTTGAAAGAAAAGTTAAAAACCTGTATCAGGCGGAAAATGGAAAAGAAGGTCTGGAACTGTTTAAGCAGTACAAGCCCGACATAGTAATATCGGATGTCAGAATGCCGGTTATGGACGGGATAGAAATGTCGAGGCAGATCAAAGTTCTGGACAAAAACGTTAAGATAATCCTTACAACGGCACACAGCGACGCCACCGTTTTGATAAATTCCATCGATGCCGGAATCGACAAGTACATCTTGAAACCGGTTGACGTAGAAGTGCTTTTTACGGCCCTGGAAAACTGCTCTTCAACCATAATGCTTGAAAGAAAGGTTCAGGAACAAAACAAAGAAAAGGACATGCTTATTTCGAAACTTCAGGAAGCCCTTGACAACATAAAAAAATTAAGCGGCCTACTTCCGATCTGCTCATCGTGCAAAAAAATCCGTGATGACAAAGGATACTGGAATCAGATCGAAAAATTTATAGCCGATCATTCCGAGGCTGAGTTCAGCCACGGCATCTGTCCGGACTGCGTAAAAAAGCTTTACCCCCAGTATAAACATATCATGCCAGAAAAATAATAGCGAAGAAAATCAGCTTGTCTACTGGGCGGCTGAAAAGACCATTTGTTGTTTTTAGAATTGGCGTGATACGATCGCGTCCCTGGGCAGCCTGATAGTAATAGTCGTCCCTTCATCGCCACTTTCCAGAGCTACCGTGCCGCCATGAGAGATGACTATCTTATGCAAGATGGACAGCCCAAGCCCTGTCCCTCTTTCCTTTGTGGTAAAAAAAGGAAGAAATATCTTATCTCTTATATTTTCAGGAATGCCGTGGCCGGTATCGGAGACCGAGATGTCCAGACAGTCTCCAACAGAGCAGGATACTGTCAGCTGGCCTCCTTCGGGCATCGATTCCACAGCATTTTGCAGCAGATTAGTTACCGCCTGCCTCAAAAGCACATCATCAACCCTAATCACTGGCAGTGAATTAAAGCGCTCAATTACCTGCACTTTCCGGGCTGAAACAGCCACGTTAGATATACAACCATTTAGAAGGTCTTTCAGGTTCACTTCCGAAAGGATCAGATCCGTCTTTCGGGCAAAAGAAAGGAAGTCCGATATAATCCGATCCATAACTTCCACTTCCTTAAAGATCGCCTCAACCGTCGGCTGCAACGCGCTTTCCGCTTTCTTTGACAGCAGCTTCGTATATCCGGATATTACACCAAGAGGATTCCTGAGTTCGTGAGCTATACCAGCCGACATCTCGCCCAGTGTCGAAAGCCTCTCCCTAAGTTCCATCTGTGACTGGAAGGCCTTAAGTTCGGTGAGGTCGGTAAAGACAAAAATCTTGCCGATAATGTTATTGGCGCTGTCTTTCAAAAGGGAGATGTTAAGTCCGAGCCATATCCTTTTGCCGCTTTTAGTCACATATCCGACTTCCGCCCTGTCAACTACCGCCTTCTTTGAAATGATCCCCGCAACAGGCTCATTAAATATGTCCGAATACTTCTTGCCGATGCTGTCGGATTCCTTCAGTTCAAGAATCTTCTCTGCTGCCTGATTCATCTTTGTTATACGAAGTTCCTGATCGAGACTCACCACTCCGCTGGGTACGCTTTGGAGAATATCTTCGTTATATATCTCGACTGATGATGCCCTGTCTTCGGCCTTTTTCCGGAGGACCTCAAGTTCCCTCTCCTTTTCCTTCAGCTTCGAAACGAGGTCGTGAAATGTATCTACTACGAAGCCCACCTCCGTAGAGCCCTTATTACCGGCATCCCGCCTCCTTCTGTTTATGGCAATTAATCTCGCAATATATAGTGAGACAAACATCAGCCCTATCAGGACAAGCGAAATAGCCATAAGGGTCAGGTGGTTCATATTCTTAGCGCCAACTTCCGAAAACCTTCTCTTTGTCTTTCAGTAAAGATACCACATTAATATTTCTTGTCCGAAAAAAAGAGTTATCAAGGTGCCCAGTGCCAGGAAAGGCCCAAAGGGGACCTTAGTCTTTCTGCCTTTGCCCTTAAAGGCGATCAAAAAAACACCTACAACAGAACCCACAAGACTCCCAAGAAATGTTGTAAGGAAAACCGCTTTCCATCCCATCAAGGATCCGACCATCGCCATCATCTTGATATCGCCGCCTCCCATGCCCCCCCGGCTCAGGACGGCAACGAGATAAAAGAAACCACCTCCTGAAATCATTCCCGCCAGGGATGCCTTGCAGCCGAGCAGGTCTGAACGCATAAAGGGATCCGGAAGAAAAAAAGAGCCCGCAAGCAGCCCTAATGGAACCCCCGCAAGTGTGATGCGGTCCGGTATAATCTGAAACTCAAGATCGATGAATGTTATTACTATCATTGATGAACACAGTACGGCATAGACGAGCGAATTCCATCCGATGCCATATCGCCAGATGACCGCAACATACAAGAAGGCGTTAAGCATTTCTATAAGCGGATACCTTGCTGATATCTTCGCCTTGCAGCTTCTGCACCTGCCCCTCAATAAGAGATAACTCATGACAGGAATATTGTCCCACGGCCGTATCGCATTATTACAGAATGGACATCTCGATGAGGGAAATACTATCGACATGTTCCGAGGTATCCGGTATATGCATACATTTAAGAACGAACCGACAACGAGACCAAAGATGACAGCGATGACATATTCAGACATTATCACACTCTGACACTGCTCATCTCCGAGGCTTTCTGTTTCAGATCCTCGATCTTCTTCCCTATTTTTTCCAGCTCCTGAAGTGCCTCCAAGACCGTTTTGTCCCTGAATATGTTCTTGTCGTGGCTGTCCCTCAGGTCATATACGCGCTGCCCGATAGTCTTAAACAGGTCTTCCCTGCTCTTTTCCATCTCGTCTGACTGATAAAGAAGCCTTATAACAGCTATCTCGATTTTAAGCCTTTCGGACAGGACCGTTGCAAACCATCTCAGCTTGTCCATGCCTCTTCCCAAGTTCTCTCTGATTCTCTTAAACATCTTTGTCCCCCTTATGCCGTCTGATAACAATCCGTCCTTTCTGCAAAAAAATCATCAAAGAACCTCCTAAGCAGAGGAAAACCGTCAAGCCCGCATCCCGTACCAATGAGTTTAAAAGCTTCTTTCTTGGCTATCTCCAGCATGTCAATATCTCTTGATATGTCCGCCAGCCTAAAGTCCGGCACGCCTGCCTGTCTTGTGCCGAAAAACTGACCAGGCCCTCTTATCTCGAGGTCCTTTTCAGCTATCTCGAATCCGTCCGCAGTTTTTACCATGATATCAATTCTTCGCGCTGCATCTTCTCCGAGAGGTTCATAACATATCAACAGGCAAAATGACTGTCCTGCGCCACGACCTACCCGGCCCCTTAGCTGGTGCAGTTGAGCAAGTCCAAAACGCTCTGCATGGACTATAACCATCACCGTGGCGTTCGGCACGTCCAGACCGACCTCAATAACAGATGTACTCACTAAAATGTGGCTCTCCCTCTCCTTAAAAGATATCATAGCGGCCTGCTTGTCAGCAGGGCTCATCCTTCCATGAAGAAGACCGACTCCAAACTCAGGGAATATTTTTTGGAATGCCTCATACCCTTGAACCGCCGACTTAAAGTCTGCCTTTTCGGACTCCTCGATGACAGGGTAAACAACATATACCTGTCTGCCATTTTTGATCTGTTCCTCTATGGTCTTATATATAATTGATCGCTTTTCCGGTGTGAATGCCCGGGTCACTACCGGCACCCTTCCCGCAGGCATCTCGCTTATGACAGAATATTCGAGATCGCCGTAAAGCGTGAGTGCCAAAGACCTCGGTATTGGCGTAGCCGTCATCACAATTACATGGGGATTTTGTCCTTTCTTCCTTAATAATCCCCTCTGCGTCACCCCAAACTTATGCTGTTCGTCGATTATGGCAAGTCCAAGATTGCTGAAAGCAACATCGTCTTGAATAAGAGCGTGGGTACCTATTACGATATCTGCCTCTCCGGAGGCTATCCTGTCAATATGCCTTTCCCTCATCCCGCCGACAACAAGCTTCGTCTTTAGTCCCAGCCCTTCCACTGCGCTGCTGATTGTGTAATAATGCTGCTCGGCCAGCACCTCTGTAGGCGCCATGACAGCCGCCTGGCAACCGCACTCCACGGCATGAAGAATTGCCATAATCGCAACTATGGTTTTTCCGCATCCAACGTCGCCCTGAAGCAGTCTCCTCATCGGGTGAGGTCCGGCCATGTCTTTCCTGATTTCGCTAAGGACCCTCAACTGAGCGCCAGTCAATTCAAACGGCAGTTTTTCGATTAGTTTTCGCTGAAAGATACCTCCGCAACTGAGCGGTCTCCCTTTTTCGCAGTTATTCCTCCTCTTTACTAGCGCCATCCAGAGCTCAAACATGAACAGTTCATCGAAAACCAGTCGTTTGTGGTATATACTTTCCCTGCGGTTCAGCAGGTCTGTATCAGCCCCGTCAGCAGGGAAATGAAGTTCTTTCAGACTCTCCCGGAGCGAGGGCAGGTTAAGTCTTTTTATTATATCTTCCGGTAAGGGGTCAATGACTTCATTAATGAAATCTTCTATAATGCCGAACATAATATTCCTCAGCTGCTTTTGGCTGAGGCCCTCAGTGAGCCCGTACACCGGGACTATTCTGTTCGAATGGGCAGAGGGTCGACCATTCTCGCCGGCGACTTCATACTCCGGATTATCAAACACCAATAAGCCGGAGAAGGCATCCCGCCTCACCATTCCGTTTAGAAGCAATTCCTGACCCACGGATATATTCTTCCTTATAAAAGGCTGATTAAACCACCTTGCCTTTATGACAGCTGTCCCGTCGTTCAGGTTAATCTCGTAAATGCCTTTCCCACGGCCGCGCGTCATTTTTATTTCAGTCGAAATTACGATTCCGCGGACTGATTGAGGCTGCCCTTCGATTAAATTGAAGATATTACTGATACTGGACCTGTCTATATAACGGCAGGGGAGATAATAGAGGGAGTCTTGAACTGTAGTGATGCCGATTTCACCAAGCAACCCGGCCCTCTTGGAACCGACACCTCTTGCAGAGTTTATGAGAACTTCTGATAGTTTGCTATCCATCAGCTGATGGATGATCTTTTTTCTGTGCTTCCTTTTTCAATGTGTCTTCGAGATTCTTGTCCGTCTCTTCCATCCTGATCTTAGAATACTCGGTGTCGCTTATTATATCTATATCCCACCCGGTAAGCTTCATCGCCAGTCTGACGTTTTGTCCCTTTTTGCCGATCGCCAGAGACAACTGCTGGTCGTTTACGACAACCATAGCGGTCTTACCTTCTTCATTGATCCCTATCTTATCGATGGCCGCTGGACTGAGCGCCCTGGCAATAAGCATCCTGGGGTCGTCCGCCCAGGGAATGATATCAATCCGTTCCCCGCGCAGTTCACGTACAATAGTCTGAACACGTGTACCCTTCATTCCCACGCAGGAACCCACCGGATCAACTGCGCTGTTCTTCGAATACACAGCGATCTTCGTCCGCTCCCCGGGTTCTCTGACGATATTTTTGATCTGAACGAGGCCCTCGCTGATCTCCGGCACCTCCATCTTAAAAAGTCCGGCCACAAATTCCGCCGATGTCCTGGATATGAGAATAGCGGGACCCTTTGTCGTTACTCTTACGTCTTCAATGATCGCCTTTACCGGGTCACCCCTTTTCAGATTCTCGGTCGGCAGCGTGTCTTTGATCGGGAGTATGGCCTCAGTCTTTCCGAGGTTGATATAGTAAAACCCTTTTTCCTTCCTCATTACCGTCCCCGTGACGATCTGACCCGCCTTGTCCTTAAATTCGCTGTAAATAACGTCTCTCTCTGCTTCCCTCACCCTCTGGAATATGACCTGTTTAGCCGTTTGCGCGGCAATCCTGCCAAGGTCATGCAGGTCAAGCGGGATATCCACGGTTTCACCTTCATTTTTTTCGGGGTCGATCTTCCTGGCGTCCGTAATCGAAATTTCCTCAAGGGGATCCTTTACTGCCGCCACGATCGATTTGGTCTCAAAGACCCTAATGTTACATTTCTGCCGGTCAATAATAAGATTGATGTTCGTTCTGCCGCCGTATTTCTTACGCATGGCAGACAGCAGCGCGGACTCAAGGGCCTCTATCAATACCTCTTTCGATATCCCCTTTTCCCGGCTGATCTGCTCCACGACATGACACAACTCTTTAGTCATTTAAGCTCTATCTCCAGTCTGGCCTTTGAGACCTGCGCAAAAGGGATTTCCTTTAAAGAATCTTCTTTCGTCATCAATACTATGACATTCCCCCGCACTTCCGTGATCCTGCCCACAAAGAAGTTTTGCCTCTCTATGCTCTCCTTGGTGACTATTCTGGCCAATTTTCCTATGCTTGCCTGAAAGTCCCGCAGCCTCTTCAATGGCCGGTCAAGTCCCGGGGATGACACTTCGAGGACATAAGGCGACCTGATAGGGTCCTCCACATCCAGTACAGCTGAAACTGCACGACTGAACCTCTCGCAGTCCTCAAGAGTAACACCGCCCGTCTTATCGATAAATATCCTCACTGTTGGTCTCCTCATGCTTCCAACAAATTCAATGTCGACTATGTCGACACCGTACTGAGTGGCTACCGAACCAGCCAATCCGGATATTATTCCTTTTATATCATCCATATAAAACAAAAGAGTGGGATTGCCCACTCTTTTAAAATACTTCCGGAACGAATATTCTATTTTACTGAATCACTCTAAAAAAAATCAATCGCTATTCCATTTCAGAATCTGACCTGATAATCGCCCCGAAGGTCTCCCCTCCCGAAGCCCAGGTATGCCGTTTACAAAAACGTGCACGACTCCAGCAGGCATCCTGAAAGGATCCTCAAAAGACGATCTGTCGGCAATTTTTTCAGGATCAAACACCACTATGTCAGCATGGAAACCAACCTTCAGTAAACCTCTTCCCCTAAGTCCAAACGTCTGGGCTGCAAGGCCGGTCGACTTATGCACCGCCTCTGATAAAGAAAATATTCGGCCTTCCCTGACGTACTTGCCCAGCAATCTGGGGAAGGTGCCGAACCCCCTTGGATGAGGCTTGCCTTTTTTCGTAGGGCCGTCAAAACTCCTGGCGGAACTGTCGGAGCCTATCATGCAATAAGGCAAAGAGAGAAACCGTCTGAGGTTTTCCTCAGTCATTGAAAGAAATATCGCCCCTGCCCTGAGTCTCTCGTCCAAAAGTATTGAAAAGACCGTGTCGATTTCCTGTTTTCTTATTTCCATGCTAATCTGCGCAATCGTCTTTCCCTCCATCCACCTGTTTTTCTCAGAAGAAACCGAGGATACTATCACCTTATCCCAGTAACCCTCTGGTCTGGACTCTTCAATCATCTGCAGTGCTATTTTTCCCCTTTCCTCTTCATCTGCCAGCCTTCTCAGTTCCTCCTCATTTCCCCCATCAAAAACCCATGAGGGCAGTATTGAGTCCAGATCGGTGCTGGAGGCGATGTAAGGGTAACGATCACAGGTGATTCTCACCTGTCGCCTGCGTGCATCGTCCAGTAATGAGATCACCTCTTCGGCTCTACCCCAGTTCCTTTCCCCAGCCGTCTTGATATGGGAAACGTGCACTTTTACGCCAGTCTCTTCACCGGTCCTTATGACTTCATTCACCGCCTCGACCACGCGGTCACCTTCGCTCCTCATGTGACTTGTGTAGATCAGATCCCTGTTTCGAAGTTTACTGGACAAACATATGAGTTCTTCACTCCTGGAATAAATGCCCGGTGGATATATAAGACCTGTTGACAGCCCGCACGCGCCATCTGCAATCGCCTTCTCAAGCAATACTGCCATGCCCTGCATTTCTTCAGTGGTAGGTTCTTTATCATCGTATCCCACAACCGAGCCCCGGAGATTGCCATGACCGGCGAGGAAGGCCATGTTAAGAGCTATGCCTTTCTTTTCAAGGACAGAGAAGTACTCTCCGAATGTATTCCACCTCTTACTTATCCCGAGCTCCTTCAAGTCCTCCTCACGTTTTTCAGAGGCTTTGTTATAAAGGGGAGCTGCTGACATTCCGCAATTTCCATTGACTTCGGTAGTAATACCCTGACATATCTTACCTTCTGCGCGCGGATCAGCCACAGCAGTAAAATCAGAATGCGAATGGGTATCGATAAACCCAGGACAGACAGCTAACCCCCGGGCATCAACAATCTCTCCGGCGTTATTCTCAGCGCATCGGCCTATCAATCTTATCCTGCCATCTGCTATACCGATGTCAGAGATGAAAGGCTCCGAGAGGCCCCCATCATAAAGAAGCCCTCCCCTTATGACAATATCAAAGGTCTTGTTCATAAATGAGCCTACGACCCCAAGTTATTCTCTGTGCCAGACGGCGCTGGAGACTGCTCAAAAAAAGACTCCGGAGATTGGAGGCTTTTTACAAAAAGCGGCATAAGGCACGACGAAACGACCCTAGCCCGGCCCCAGAAACCCGTCACATTACTGGCGGCTATATCTTCTCTATATGCTTCGGAGGCCATATTCTTTAAAACAGGGAGGCATTTTATTGTCAAACCCATCGTGTGGAAAAAATCCTTCACAGGCACTCCAGCCCGCTCCAATGGCCCGAATAATCTTTCAAGACCGCCTATCATTTCTTCAGGCTTTGAAGCACTCATCAGGACCTTTGCCCCGCCTATCATAAGAAATACCCGGAGTGTCCTAAGCGTAGCGATGTGCAGGCCCTCATCAGTAACCATAATAAAGAATGCCGAGAATATTACCCTGCCATGTCGACCGACGAGGTTGCTTAGGAAAGTGAACAACAGGAAGATACTTATCGGCATCCAGCCCGATTTCACTACTTTAATGGGCATTCTGAGAAAAAAAAGTATAAGCATTACGGAAGCACAGAGATATACATACATGCTGTCAAAAACAAAGAGGAGCACAACAGAAAGGAAATACAAAATTATTTTAAGTTCAGGCCTAATCTTTAGAGTCAAGCTTTTTCCTGACATTCGCAACCGTCTGGGCTCCAGGCAAAGATGACATATATCTCGTTATACCTGATGCAATGGATTTTGCAATATCGTCTCTGTAATTATCTTTCGAGAGCAGTTTCTCTTCAAGGGGGTTACTAATAAATGATACTTCAGCGAGCACCGATGGCATTCTCGCACCAAAGAGCACGTAAAACATGGCCCATTTTACCCTGAGGTCAACCACCCGGGGGTACTTGTCGGTAAGTCCCCCTACCATAGCCATCTGGATGTAATTGGCAAGTCTATTGGATTCGTCCCTCTTGTGATCTCTTTTCAGGCTTGCCAACTCCGCATCAAGAAAATCCATCTCATTTTTCATCTCCTTCATCTTCTTAAGCGATATCTGGTTCTCCCTCGCAGCAACCTTCATCGATTCCACGTCATCCGACCAATTCAGAAAATATGTCTCTATCCCCCTGGCATCCTTCCTCGGGCTGGCATTGGCATGCACGGAGACGAAAAGATCGGCATTCTTACTGTTGGCTATCGCGGTACGTTCCACGAGAGGAATGAAAACATCCCTTTCACGTGTCAAAAAAACCTCAAGATTGGGGTCTTCAGACAGTATCTCTTTAAGTTTTAGGGCAATGTCGAGTACAACGTCCTTCTCACAAAGTTTGTTCGGCCCTATCGCCCCCGGGTCATGCCCTCCATGGCCGGGGTCAAGGACTATTCTTTTCTTTAAAGTCTTTAAAGAAGGAATGGGCTGCGTCGACACACCATAGACATCAATTATTATCCGCACCGGATCTTCAAGCGCCACCACCTTATAGTCCTTGATCTTCTCCAGATCCAGCACAACCCTCACTGTGTTCTCATTGAACTGGGCGGCGCGCACAGACTTAAGCATGCCGTTTCCGATAGGCAAATTGCTCCTTATTTCTTTCTTTATATTGCTGCCCCTTATATCGAAATAAAGCCGATCGGGGTTGGCGAGCCGCTTCTTGAAATATTCGGCCTTGTCGGAGAGTGTTACAACTACCCTTGTGTAATCCTCATAAGACCAGTAGCTTATATCAGTGACGTCAACCGGGCCGGATGATTGTGCAATGTCAGGGACAAAAAGGAAAAATATGGCTGCGAGCAGGAATAAAGCAGTCCGCTTTTCTGCCGGCACCGCACCCAATTTAGCCTAATTTTCTCCCCGGGTCAACAGTTTCCATCATATCGCCTGTACGGAAGTGATCTCCGGTACCTCTTTCTTTATACTGGATTCGACCCAGTTTTTCATAGTTAAAGTAGACATGGGACAGGTTCCGCAGGCGCCTTTCAATCTCACATAGACGACAGTGTCCCGTACATCTACAAGTTCAATGTCTCCGCCTTCAGACCTAAGTCCCGCTCTAACCTTATCGAGGGTCGCTTCAACTCTTTCCCTTAGCATCCAACCTCCACACTACAATATTATAAGAAATGCTTGGAATATTCAAGTATTAAACGATGTTAAAGCTCCTTTTGCGTTGATAATAATTAATTTATTGTCCGCAGACCAAGAATTTTTTTAGCTGACTTTCCTGAACGCCTGTTTCTTCGCCTTGCAGACCGGACATTCATCAGGCGCCTCGCCCTCGGCAGTATAACCGCAGACCTGGCATATAAAATAATCCCCTTCAGCACTTTTTTCTCCAAGGCTCTCCAGCGCGGCCTGATAGAGCCTTGCATGGACTTTTTCAACTTCATTTGCAAGGGTGAAACTGCGAAGCGCCTTCGCGTTGCCTTCTGCCTTGGCCTCTTCAATCATGCGCGGGTACATCTTTTGGAACTCATAGGACTCACCGCTTATGGCAGCCTCCAAATTTTCTCTAGTACTTTTTATCCCGTTTAATTCTCTGAGGTGATTGTGGGCATGAATAGTCTCTGCCTCGGCAGCCGCCCTGAACAACTTTGCGGTCTGTGTAAAGCCCTCCTCCTCTGCCTTCTTCGCAAAAGCAAGATATTTTCTGTTTGCCTGTGATTCTCCGGCAAATGCATCCTGAAGATTCCTAAATGTGTCAGACATTACAGCTTTCCTCCTTAATTCATAATTGTTGATAACTAATAAACCTGACCTGTTTTATTTTTTTCTTATATTTTCTCCATCGGCTTTCCGCAACACACAAGCGCGCCGGCCCCCGGCCTTCTTCACTTCGGCTTCGTTGCCGCAGGTTTTACATCTGTATAACTCTCCAACAGTTGTCATGATCAATTCCTCCAAAAAAATTTTCTGGCGCTATATTATTCCGGAAGTTTATTAAACATGTTTTTACCGGCACCGCACAGAGGACACGTCCAATCCGCAGGAAGATCTTCGAATTTCGTCCCCGGTGGTATTTTTCCTTTCCTGTCCCCCTTCGCTTCATTATAGATATAACCGCAATTCGCCCTTTGACACTGCCACATATTTCTTTCCTCCCTTCTTATTGTAAAGTCTTAATTATTGCAGAGATCCTTTTGCTGCCCGCAACAAACTACGCAGTAGATTTTCGGATATGCTCCTCTGTCTTGCACGAAGAGCATATTCCGTAGAATTCAATATGGTGCCCCATTATTTCAAAATCTGGCGCCTCATCATCGGTGAGGCCCAGACTGAATGTCTTGTCAACATCCACGACTTTCTTGCATTTAATACAAATTAGATGATTATGTGGTTTGGTGTTCGGATCAAACCTCTTTTTCTCCGGGTCTATCGAGAGCGCGATGATGCGCCCCTTAAGCCGTAGCGTGTCAAGGGTGTTGTAAACAGTTGCAAGGGACATAGTCGGAAATTTATCCAGCAGTACCCGATAGACATCCTCAGCCGAAGGATGGCTCGTATTTCCTTCAAGATAATCCAGGATCGCCAACCTCTGTGGTGTCAATTTAACGCCTATGTCTTTATATTTCATCATAAGAACTATTATTTGCTTCGATAGCTTATCATATAATAATTATTATTGCAATATAGTAATTCGATCTCCAAAAAAAATTATTCCAATAGGCTGAATCTCAAAAACTCTATCGTCTCCGTCAAGGAACAAAGTCACTAAGAAAGAATGCCCAAGTCACTCTCCAAACCCTTGCATAGCTTGGCCGTTTTCCCCTATCCTAAGTGTCAAATCATAAGCAAGGAGTTCTTATCTATGGAAGACCTAAAGACTTCTGAAACGTGGCGGGTGTTCAGGATACAGTCCGAACTAGTCGAGGGATTTGAGACCCTTCATGATCTGGGCCCAGCAGTCACCATCTTCGGCAGCGCGCGGCTGTCGCAGGAGAACAAGTACTATGAAGATGCTGTACGTCTTGCCAAGATGCTTGCAGACGACGGTTTCGCGATAATCACCGGAGGCGGCCCCGGCATTATGGAAGGCGCAAACAAGGGCGCCAAAAAGGGGAAGGCGCATTCTGTAGGCTTAAACATAGAGATACCCGCTGAGCAGGAGCCCAACAGATACCATGACATCAGTCTCTCTTTCCGGTATTTTTTCATAAGAAAGCTGATGTTCATAAAATACGCTATCGCTTTCATAATCTTCCCCGGGGGGTTCGGGACAATGGACGAACTTTTCGAGGCTTTAACCCTGTCACAGACCAAAAGGATTCAGTCCTTCCCGATAATCCTTTACGGCTCGGAATATTGGAAAGGTCTCATGGATTGGATGAAAAACACGCTCGTGCCAAACGGCACAATCGCACGGGAAGATTTTGCTCTCTTCTCACTGGTTGACACCCCTGAGGAAGTCCGTTTCCTCATCAATGAGCATTACAGGGTATTCGGCGGGCTGAGGCCGAAGGCAAGGAGAAAGTCCAAAACGACTAAATAAAATAGATCCCCGCTTATCCGGAAGGCTTTCGGTAGATAAAACACTTCTTACACGCATAATATTTCTCCAGAAAATGTTCCTTGAAGCAGCCAATGCAGGGGCATGCGGCAAAAAATCTTTATCTATTCTCCAGGGGGAATCCGCTGAAACGTGAACTCCACTTACCGACTGTCCATAACGAATACTTCAAGATTCGTCATTCCCCGACTTGATCGGCCACGGCTCCCAGAGGGAATCCAGTCTTTTCAATGCCCTCTGGATCCCGGTCTGTCCCGGACTTGATTCGGGTGTCAAGCCTGTCTGCCGATCGGCAGGCCCGAGGATGACAAATACAACCTGCCGGACATGCAACTTAACTATACCCTGCTCAGTCTATGCACCGCCTCTACCATCGCAATGGCATTTTCCACAGGGGTCTCAGGAAGTATGCCATGCCCCAGATTGAATATGTGTCCGCGCGCTGATTCAGCCTTGTTCAGAACATCCTGCACCCTCTCCTCGATATGCTCCTTCGGCCCAAACAGGACGAGGGGATCGAGGTTACCCTGGACGGACACTTTCTTGCCGATGCTTTTTACCGCACGGCCCATATCAACGCGCCAGTCTATGCCCATAACATCGGCGCCTGATTTTTTTGCTATATCCAGGAGGCCTGCACAGTCGTTTACGAAATATATGATCGGGACGTCAAATTTTTTCAGCATCTTTATCGCAGACTTCACGTGAGGGAAGATCACATGTTCGTAGTCAAAAGGTGAAAGTATACCCGCCCAGGAATCAAAGAGTTGCACTGCCTGAGCGCCCGCCCTTATCTGGGCCGAAAGATAATCGATAATCGTCGACGTTATCTTGTCCAGCAACGCATCGAAGAGACCGGGGTTCTGATACATCATCTTTTTCGTATTAAGAAAATTTTTGGAACTGCCTCCCTCAATTATATAGGTCGCAAGCGTAAACGGCGCGCCTGAAAAGCCGATTAGTGGGACCCTGTCTGCGAGTTCGCGTCTGAGAATCCTGATTGTCTCAAGGACAAAAGGCATACTGTCTTCAGTGTCGGGGATGAGAAGTTTTTCAACGCCCGACTTGCTCCTGACAGGCTCCGCAAGGATCGGCCCTTTCTTCTCAGAAAATTCCAGATGCATTCCCATGGCCTCAACAGGGATAAGGATGTCGGAAAAGAGGATCGCCGCATCGACCCCAAGCAAATCTATCGGCTGGATCGTCACCTTCGCAGCCAGATCAGGTGTCTTACATAAGGTCAGAAAATCGACCTTCGCCCTGACCTCCTGGTATTCCTTCATGTACCGCCCCGCCTGCCTCATCAGCCAAACGGGGGTATAATCGACTTTCTCGCCTCTACACGCCTTCAAAAAAGTATCGTTCATTTCTCCGCCTTTCCCATTTTCCTGGGGGTATAACTGCAGAAGGGCTCCTCCTCCAGATAATCTCCGTAGACAGAATATGCCCTGGCGCGGCAACCTCCGCAAACATTGACGAACTCACACGAGCCGCATTTCCCCTTATATTTTTTGAAATCCCTCAGATCCTTGAAAAGCTCTGAACCCTCCCATATCTCCTTAAATGAAGTCTCCCGTATATTGCCCGCCGGCTTCGGGAAGTAGCTGCAGGGCAGAACATTACCGTCAACATCGATCAGACATATAAGCTGCCCCGCGATACAGCCCTTGGAACCACCTGTGGAGAACTTGAGGGTGCGTTTCTTAAACTTTTCACCCTCCTTCTTCGACTGCTGTAAAACCACGCGGTAGTAATGAGGAGCACAGGTCGGCCTGACCAGCATGGTATCTTCATCCTTCTCCATCTGATAATGCCAGTCCAAGATCTCCTCGTAATCCTCCTTGGAGATCAGCTCGTTAATAATCTCTTCGCCCCTTCCTGTCGGAACAATCATGAACATATACCACGCGGTTGCACCGAGCTCTTTTGCCAGGCGATATACTTTCGGTATCTCCTCCTGGTTTCTTCTGGTGAATGAAGAATTAACAATAAATTCTATCCCATGTCTTTTAAAGAGGCGTGCCGCATTTATCGTTCCCGCAAAGGCGCCCTTCTGGCTTCTGAAGTCGTCATGCACTGCTTCTTCGGAGCCGTCAAGACTCAGAGAAACTATCTTGATGCCCGAAGCCTTTATTTTCTCGCAGATGTCGTCGTTGACCAGGGTACCGTTGGTAGCAAGACACATCCTCAGTCCTTTGTCCGTCCCATACTGTGCGATTTCAAAAACATCTTTTCTTACAAGAGGTTCTCCCCCGGAAAGGACAACAACAGGTTTCGCATAACTCTCGATATCATCAATTATCCTGAAAGCCTCTGAAGTCGGAAAGTCAGGGTGGCCCTTGGCTTCCATCTCAGAGGAGGAGCGACAATGAACGCAGCGAAGATTACATCTCCTTGTTATTTCCCAGGCGATCCACTTGGGTGAAAATTCCATCATTATCTCCTAGCTTTATGGTGAACTATAATAAGACGATTCTGCAATGCAACTATTATACCTTTGCCTCAATCAATTTTTCACCAAAGATGGCATCTTCGACGGCATCAAGCAACGGCCCAAATGTCTTTGTGTCAAGGGCTGAGACGTCTATGGCCCCAAATCTTACTGAAAGATTTTCGGCCTCCTCAGCGGTGAGCCTGTCTGTTTTATTAAAAACGAGAAGCCGCTTTTTACCAACCAGATCAAGTTCAGAAAGAATGCACCCCACTGACGCGATATGCTGTTCGAACCTGGGGTTTGACGCATCGACAACGTGCAGGAGGAGGTCCGCGTCCTCGAGTTCTTCGAGCGTAGACCTGAAGGCAGCCATAAGATCCCTGGGGAGGTCTCTGATGAAGCCGACAGTATCGGTGATCACAACTTCCCGTTCCCGCGGGAACCTGAGTCTCCTGCTGGCGGTATCCAGTGTGGCAAATAACTTGTCTTCGACAAATGTTCGGCTTTTTGTCAGGGCGTTTAGAAGGGTCGATTTCCCGGCATTAGTGTATCCGATAATGGACACTATTGGGATTCTTCTTTCAACCCGCCGCGACTTTCTCTGACTTCGTGCCTTGCTCAAGATCTTTAATTCCCTTTCCAGAAGCCCTATCCTGTCTCTGACCCGCCGTCTGTCAATTTCAAGTTTCATCTCGCCTGGTCCCCTGCCGCCGATACCTCCCATAAGGCGGGACATCGCTGTTCCCTTTCCGGTAAGTCTGGGGAGCCGGTACTTGAGCTGAGCGAGTTCCACCTGCACCTTTCCGTCCCTGCTGTGCGCACGTCTTGCGAATATGTCAAGTATCAGCTGGGAGCGGTCAATAACCTTCAGCTCTGTCAGTTCGCTGATCGATTTGATTTGAGAAGGCGTAAGGTCCTGATCGAAGATAAGCAACGTAGCGCCCCTGTTCATCGCCGTTATGACGAGTTCCCTGATCTTGCCTTCACCCATAAGGAATTTTGGATTGATTTCTTTCGGTCTCTGTATAGCTGAAGCCAGCACAATCACATCACTCGACTCCGCAAGTTCCGTCAGCTCTTCGACGGAATCTTCCTGTTCGTGTTTAGGTCTCAGAGAAACGCTGACGAGAATAGCCCTCTCCCGGCTTCTTCGGCGCCCTTCGGCTGAATCATCTCCGGCAACCTCGAACCCGCGTGAACGTTCGAGTTCTTCCTCAAGGGAAGTCATGAAGGGTTTGAAATCGATTTTATACTGAAAGAAATCCGCAGCAGGCAACACCTCCACAGGGGCCTTTGCCCCCTGAGGCATCAGATGAGCAACGTGAATGTCAGCCGGCAGACCGTCTTTGACACCTATTGCGGCGATGATATCAAATCTGAGGAGCGAAAGGTCGGTAAGGTCATCCTGGTTAAGAGGCTCGTTATTAAGATGCGTATGAATAAACCTGAGTCCTCTCAGAGCCCTCCTGCCGACAGGATAGTCAGTCAGAGGAGGAATAAAAATGCTTTTTGCATCGCCTATGACGACATGAGTAACAGCTCCCCTTCGGGAGACAATAATGCCGACCTGCCTGCCTATTTCAAAGGATATCTGAGCCAGGTACTTTCCAAGTTCTACGCTTACCAACTCGTCATGAAGACGTCTGCGGTAAATCCTCTCAAGGGCATATATCTGGCTTCCCTTGAGACCTGTCAGTTTTCCGTAGAGTGCGGCTATTGCGTTTCCTCCAAAAAAGATTTCAAAACTTTGACATTTCTTTATATTATCTTAGCATAGATAAATAAACCTTTAGACAGTTGTGAATCACAGAATAAGGGGGCAGAAAAAATGAAAGTTATCCAGGAGCACAAAATAGGAAACAAAACCCTTCGTCTGGTACAGGGAGACATAACTGAGCGGGATGTTGACGCCATTGTAAACGCAGCCAATTCTCATCTGCAGCACGGCGGCGGCGTTGCAGGCGCCATCGTGAAGAAGGGCGGCAACATTATTCAGGAGGAAAGCGACAGGATAGGGTTCACGCCTGTAGGAACAGCAGTTTTAACTGGTGCGGGCAGACTCCCCTCAAAATTCGTGATCCACGCGGTCGGCCCCAGAATGGGCGAGGGAGATGAGGACGGCAAGCTTAAAAATGCCGTGCAGAGCACACTCGTGCTGGCCAATGAAAAGAATTTAAGGAGCATCTCCCTTCCGGCGATCAGTTCAGGCATATTCGGATTTCCAAAGGACCGATGCGCCCGCATTCTTGTCGGAGAATCAGTCTTATTTCTCAAAAAACATACCGATGTCAGTCTGGATGTGATCGAATTCTGCATATATGACGAAATCACGCTCGGTCACTTTAAAAAGGAATTCGACAAGCTGCATAAGGGGACATAGCATCTTTAATAGTGCCGCAGCCGGGGATATAGAAAGCAGCCGGTTCTAATCATCTCTGCTTTTTTTGTGCAAGACTCACCTGAGCTGACAACGCTCTGATGCTGCACGAACAGGCGTTTTTATTGACAAACGCTCACCTCATTATTTAACATTTCGTTTTACATAAGGAGACTGAATGTATTTTCAGGATTTGATTTTGTCGCTTCAGAATTTCTGGTCCCGTAAGGGATGCGTGCTGCTTCAGCCTTATGATATCGAGGTCGGCGCAGGCACCTTCCATACAGCAACCTTCTTCAGGGTCATCGGTCCTGAACCTTGGAAGACTGCTTATGTGCAGCCTTCCAGAAGACCCACCGACGGACGGTATGGGGAGAACCCCAACAGACTCCAGCACTACTACCAGTACCAGGTAATCATAAAACCTTCTCCTTCAGATAGCCAGGAGATATATCTTGAAAGCCTTGCCGAACTGGGTATTAATGCAACAAAGCACGATATCAGGTTCGTGGAAGATGATTGGGAATCACCCACCCTTGGTGCCTGGGGTCTGGGATGGGAGGTCTGGCTCGACGGGATGGAGGTCACCCAGTTTACCTATTTCCAGCAGGTAGGAGGAATAGACCTCAGGCCGGTGTCGCTTGAAATTACATATGGTCTTGAAAGAATAGCGATGTATCTGCAGGGTGTGGACAACGTCTATCATCTCAAATGGAACAAAGACCTGATGTACGGCGACGTGCACCACATGAGTGAAGTGGAGGGATCAAAATATAATTTCGATTATTCAAACGCAGAGCTACTAGTCCGCCATTTCGAGGATTGCGAAAGAGAGGCACTGAGGATGAACAAGCTGGGACTAGTCATTCCCTCCTATGAGTTCTGCCTGAAATGTTCTCACCTTTTTAATCTCCTGGATGCCAGAGGAGCAATATCCGTTACTGAGCGGACCAAATATATAGCAAGGGTGAGAAACCTCGCCAAGCTGACAGCAGAGGCATTTTATAAACAGAGGGAAGATATGGGATTCCCATTGCTGAGGACTAAGAAGTGAATTCTGATAGTGCGGAGACAAGAGTTAAAACAACCTCTGAGGGCCACCCTCTTTTGTTTGAGATAGGCACTGAGGAGATACCGGCCAGATTTCTTCCGGCTGCCATTGCCGACCTCAAGAATATTGCCACAACTATCCTGGATGAATATCGCATAGGTTACCGCGATGCAAGATCATATGGGACCCCCCGGAGGCTTGTCCTAATAATAAACGAAGTAGCGCCGATGCAGAGCGATGTCATGAAACAGGTCTTCGGTCCCTCCAAAAAAGTGGCTTTCGATGATGAGGGGAATGCAACCAAAGCTGTTACAGGATTCGCCGCTTCCCTGGGCCTCAGAGTCTCCGACCTTGTGGTCAAGACGAAGGGCAAGGGCGAATATATGGCTGCAGTAATATCAGAAAAAGGAATGGAGACGAAGGCTGTCCTGCCTGAAGTTCTCAGAAAGATAGTCCTCTCCCTTCGTTTTCCGAAATCTATGAGGTGGGGAAAAGGCAATCTTCTGTTCGTCCGGCCGATTCACTGGCTGGTCACCCTTTATGGTAGCGACACGATAGCCCTGGATATAGACGGCATCAGGGGCGGAAATATGACTCGCGGACACAGGTTCCTTTCCCCTGCCTCTTTTCAGATTAAAGATATTTCGTCATTCGTTAATCTTCTTGAAAACAATTTCGTCTTGCTCGACCAGCAAGAGCGCCAGGAGAAAATACGGACGGACATTTCTGCCCTGGCCGTGCAGTCGGGAGGACAACCTGTGCTGGACGAAGAACTGCTTGGACTGGTGAATTATCTTGTTGAGTATCCGGTGCCCGTTCTTTGCAGCTTTGAACCCGATTACCTGAAGCTTCCGAAAGAGCTTCTCGTTACAGTCATGAAGGACCATCAGAAATATTTCGGAATTCAGGACGACAAGGGAAATCTCTTAAACCAGTTCATCGTGATAGGAAATACACTCGCTGAAAACGGCGACACTGTCAGAACCGGAGCAGAACGAGTCATCAAGGCCAGATTTGACGACGCCAGGTTCTATTATTACGAAGACATGAAGAAGCCGCTTATCGAAAGGGTTGATGATTTAAGGAAGGTTACATTTCATGATGAACTCGGCAGTCTCCAGGAAAAGACGGAAAGGATCGTTTCAATGGCGTCCTTCCTGGCCGAAAAACTTCTTCCGGACCTGAAAGACAAAGTCGTCAGAGCTGCCAGGCTTTCAAAGACCGACCTTATCACGGGCGTTGTCAGAGAATTTCCCGAACTTCAGGGAGTAATGGGAAAATACTATGCCGCATACGACAAAGAGAAGGAAGGGATAGCTGAGTCGCTTGAAGAACAGTATCTGCCCAAGTCCTTCGGTGGCCGGATGCCAGAGTCAGACATTGGCGCCCTCCTTAGTCTTTCCGACAAGATCGACAACATAGCTTCCTTCTTTTCGATAGGACTGATGCCTACGGGCTCTGAAGATCCCTTCGCGCTTAGAAGACAGGCAATAGGCATTGTCACGATCCTCACTGATCGTGACTACAGTGTAACTCTTAAAGAGATTTTCGAAAAGGCGCTTCAGAACGTGCCTGTAAAAGCCGTAGGCGACATATCAACTGAACTTCTTGATTTTATGATACAGCGGGTTGAATTTATTATGTCCTCAAAAGGCTATGTTCAGGACGTCGTTAAATCTGTTGTCCCACTTATATCGCCCTGTCCGCTGAAGACCGCTGTAGCCCGTATCGTGGCCCTTCAGAGTTTCAAACACGTTGAAATCTTCCCCTCCTTTCTCCTTGCGATAAAGAGGGTGAACAATATTATCCCGAAGACCGGCCTTCCGGCTTTGAGGGAAGATCTTCTTATGCAGGAGGAAGAAAAAAACCTTTGTAGCACTTTTGTTATGTTAAGGGAGAAAATAGCACCGCTTCTCGGACAGGAGAATTTTCTTGATGGTCTTATGATGCTGTCTGAGATAACGCCGGCGATAAACAACTTCTTTGATAGGATTCTCGTAATGGACAAAAGGGATGACATAAAATCCAACAGGTTGACTCTCCTTAAAGAGATATGGACGATGGCCTCGCTGTTTGCGGACTTTTCAAAGCTTTCGTAAGTTTCATATATCTCTGATCCTGACTACTATTGCGCTTATATTGTCTCTTCCCCCGCCCGCGATTGCCCCTTTTAAGAGGCACTCAACTGTTTTTTCCATATCTCTGAAACACTCCTCCATCTCCTCCCGGCCCATACTCTCCCACAGACCGTCTGTACAGATCAGAAAAGTGCTGTCGTCGGACATTTTCATGGCCTTCGCATCGACATCCGGCAACCCACCGTGCAAATCGGCTACAACAGCCGAAGTGACAATATTCTTTTGAGGGTGAAACCTCATCTCGGATTCTGTGATTGTTCCAATATCGACAAGTTCCTGTACCAGGGAATGATCTTTTGTAAGCCTTTCAAGGGCGCCGTCTCTCAGAAGGTATACTCTGCTGTCGCCGCAGTTAAAGACAAAAACCTCGTTGTGACCAAAAAAAATTCCCGAGACTGTTGTTCCCATGCCATACCTTAGGTTGTCATCTCCTGCAAGTCTGTCCAGGGCATCTTTTGCGAAGAATACGACATCACTGATGTCGGCCTCATTTTCAATGTCCTTATACCTCTGCCTGAATACTTCAAGGACCGTCCTGCTGGCAATCTCTCCCATTTGGTGCCCACCCATGCCGTCTGCAACAACGTAAATCTGCCTCTCGTCTGATGACGTTACTTCATCCGCACTGTCCATATCAGCATCGCAAACAAGGATGTCATTAATCAAAAGGCTGTCTTCGTTTTTCTTTCTGGTCGTGCCGATATTCGATATGTAACTGGCCTGTATCCGCATATTGCCGTTCTCCTTGTCATCATTTGCGAAGGGTTCAGTATTGTAAAGTATAAACAATATTTTTCCATACTAAAGCTGGGGCGTCCAGCTTAGATTCTTGCGCCTGCAGTCGCGAGGTGAATTGATCTACCTTCACTTCATTCCGTATGAGGGTTAATTTCCTGCTAAGCCGGCTTTGGGGGCGGCAAAGTGGCTGGTTTCAGTCGTGTACCATGATGCAGTTCCGCGAGTACTGAATTACGGGCAGAAATAAAAGAGCGGAAAATATTGACAATTCCTTTTTGATTCTAGTATGTTATATAGTTCTTAAATTTTCCATAAAGAAAGTGTAAAGAGGTTTACTAATGAAGACTCAGTTTGCAAAAAAAGGTGATATCGACAGGAAATGGTACGTTGTCGATGCCAAGGACGCGGTGCTCGGGAGGCTTGCCGTAAAAGTCGCCACTTACCTCAGGGGTAAAAACAAACCGGTCTTTACGCCCAACGTCGATACCGGTGATTTTATCATAGTTATAAACGCCGGCAAAGTACGTCTTACGGGAAACAAACAGACCGACAAGATTTACTATCATCATTCCGGCTACATCGGAGGAATCAAGGCAAAGTCTGCCAAAGACGTACTCGATGAAAGTCCCGAAAAAATTATTGAGCAGGCGGTCTGGGGTATGCTGCCTAAGAACAGACTCGGAAGGACAATGATCAAGAAACTGAAAGTATACAGGGGAGCAGAGCATCCACACAAGGCACAGTCCCCCGAAATTTTGCAATAAAGGAGTTTACATGGCTGAGATAAAATATACAGCAACAGGAAGAAGGAAGACCTCGATAGCCCAGGTGACCATGATGCCTGGGAGCGGGAAGATAGTTGTAAACAAGAAGCCTGTTGAGACCTATTTCCCCAGAGAGGTCCTGCGCATGATCATCCGCCAGCCTCTTGAACTGGTGGGTGCGACCGGCAAACACGATATTACTGTGAAAGTTGAGGGAGGCGGCCCAACGGGACAGGCGGGTGCTGTCAGGCATGGCATTTCGCGGGCGCTCACCAGGATGGATGCCGACCTTAGGGGCAGGCTCAAGAAGGAAGGCTTCCTTACCAGAGACCCGAGGGAGAAGGAGAGAAAGAAGTACGGTCTCAAGGGCGCCAGGAAGCGCTTCCAGTTCTCAAAGAGATAGCCGCACTGTAAGGGCGCAAGCTCTGAAGTTTTTTGCATATGAGGGCCCGTTCTTGAAACGGGCCTTTTTCTTTTTGTAGAATTGAAAAGCATACACAAACATTCCAGAATGAGGAATTTATAATGCTAAAGATTGCTATTTGCGGTGGCAGCGGATATACAGGTATAGAACTCCTGCGCATTCTTGCGGGCCATCCCGACGCCCGGGTTACGGCCATAACATCGGAGAAATCTGCCGGCAAGAGGCTGACGGCTTTATTCCCCCATTTGCATAAATACCAGGACTTGCTATTTGAACCGCTGAACAAGGAAAAGCTCCTTGATAAGGCTGATATCTTTTTCCTCGCTCTCCCGCATGGGGCGTCGCAGGAAGCCGTAAACTTTTTTTTCAGAAACGGCAAGAAGGTCATAGACCTGTCAGCAGACTTCAGACTGAGGGACCCTGGGACATACAAAGATTGGTACGGGTTGGCCCACGATTTTGTTCCAACTTTGAAAAGGACTGTCTACGGACTCCCCGAGATGTACAGGAACAGAATAAGGAAAGCCAGGCTCATCGCAAACCCGGGCTGCTACCCGACAAGTGCAATCCTTGGATTGCTGCCCGCGATCAAGGGCGGCCTTGTCGACCTGTCCTCAATAGTTATTGACTCGAAATCCGGTACGAGCGGCGCTGGAAGAAAGGCAGACATTGCAGTTTCATTTTGCGAGGTGAACGAGGGCTTTAAGGCCTACGGGATCGGCACACACCGGCACACACCGGAGATAGAGCAGGAGCTGTCTTTTTTGGCGGGAGAAAATATCACGGTCGACTTTACTCCCCATCTTCTTCCCCTGGACAGAGGTATATTGACGACAATATATGCGAAGCTCACAAAGAAAACTGACACTGTCTCAGTACTTAATGTATATAAGAAAAAATATGGGAATGAGCCCTTCGTAAAAGTACTCGAAGAGGGCGTATATCCAAATATTAAAAACGTCCGGGGCACAAATTTTTGTCAACTCGGCGTCAAGGTCAATACGAGGACGAACACGCTGGTTATCGTCTCTGCTATCGACAATCTCGTCAAAGGGGCCTCGGGGCAGGCAGTACATAACATGAATATCATGACCGGAATCGAAGAGGAAAAAGGGCTGACCAACCTGGCTCTGTTTCCGTGACAACAACTTAGTTAGACAGCGAAGCAGTTTTGTTTGTCATCCCGGCTTGCCCGGGATCATTCTTAAGAAGGATTCTCGCCCGGGCGAGTCGCTGAGGAGACCCGGCGGGCGGGAATGACAAGGGGCTGAGCCCTTGTGAGGGAGTTAAATCCATGCCTGAATATAAAAGTTCACTAACGCCCGAGGGATACCTCTTCTCCGTGGCAGAGGCCGCCGTAAAAAAACCCGGGCGGAAGGATATCGCGCTTATAGTCTCTGAAGTGGATGCAGCCATAGCTGGGACATTCACTACAAATGCCGTAAAGGCTGCGCCCGTGAAGCTATGCATGCGCAATATCAGGTCTGGCCGCGGCAGAACCATATTCGTAAATAGCGGAAACGCCAACGCCTGCACGGGGGCGCGGGGGCTTAAGGATGCCTCAGAAATCGCTTCCAATATTTCTCGTCACTTCAGGGTAAAGCCGTCTCTTTCATATGTTTGCTCAACCGGCGTCATTGGCGTTCCGCTGCCGATGGACAGGATAATTCCGACCCTTGGAATATTGCTCGATAATGCGAGTGATTATTCCTTCCTGGATGTTGCCAAGGCAATTATGACAACCGATACTTTTCCGAAGATAGCGTCTCAGGAAATAAAGATCGGTAACAAGACCGGTGTAATTGCCGGCATATGCAAGGGCGCTGGGATGATCGAGCCGCATATGGCTACGATGCTATGTTTTATCATCACGGACATCGCAGTTGAACAGAAGACCCTCCAGGCCTTATTAAAGGATTCTGTGAAGAGGTCTTTTAACCGTATTACTATTGACGGGGATATGTCAACAAACGACACGGTCCTTCTGATGGCTAACGGCATATTAGGTAATAGGCCGATCACTGCTGATTCAAAATATACCGGAGCGTTCAAGTCAGCACTCGATAAAGTTACCTATGAACTGGCGAGGCTCGTGGTTAGAGACGGGGAAGGCGCCACAAAACTGATAGAAGTAGTTGTAAAGGGAGCACGGAATGAAACACTTGCGGAAAAGGCCGCCTTCGCAGTGGCAAATTCTAACCTCATGAAGACCGCGATCTACGGAAACGACGCGAATTGGGGAAGGATCATGTGCGCACTGGGATATTCAGGCGTTCCGCTCCTCGAAGAAAAGATAGACATTTTCTTCAACGGGACACAGGTGGTTAAAGGCGGACTCTCGAACAATAAAGATAAACAGGCAACAGAGGCGCTAACATCAAAGGAAATTACGATAACGATTGATCTCCATTCAGGCAAGTCCTCTGTAAGCGTCCTCACCTGCGACTTCACCGAAGAGTACGTCCGCATTAATGCGGAGTATAGGACGTAACTCACTGTTAATGGGGCTTTGCCCCATGCCCCCGTTAGCTTTCTTGCCGCCCAAGAAAGCTAACGGCACTCCGACGAAAATTCCTTAATGGTTTAGTCTGACGGTCCCGGGTAGGGGCGTATCGCGATACGCCCCTACGACAGTCTAAAATCTTTAACCTCGCCCTCCGTCGCAATCCTGGAATTCTCGAAGGAGAAAGGAGACCGCAATACCAAACATCAGTTGGCAGAAATCTGACCATTGAAACGAATGTGCTTTTTCGCCATCGCTTTTTTCTGCTTTACCCGATCGAAAATGAATTCAGTATCCCGTACAATGCTGTTACGGCGATGGAATCTGCGGGAAGTTCCACTATACCCTTGCCCTGCAGGTCATATTCGAATATCTGATGGTCCTGAGGCACCAGTCCTGCAACAGTAATTCCCATTTCTTCCGCCAGTTTCCTAAGTTCCTCTCCCTCGCCCCCCGAGACACGGTTGATGATCAACGCGTGTTTTGCAACATCGAGTTCAAGTTCTTTAACAAGACCGTCTATCCTTTTGGCAGTGCGCACACCCCTTACAGTAGGGTCGCTCACAATGAGGAGAAGATCAACCTTATGCGTAGTACGCCTGCTCAGGTGCTCCATGCCTGCCTCGTTATCGATGACTACATATGAATAAGTTTCAGACAGTTTGTCGGTGTATTTTCTTATTATGTTGTTTGCCGCGCAATAACAGCCAGGCCCCTCGGGTCGTCCCATAACCATCAAGTCGAACCCCTTCGCTTCCACCACGGATTGTTGGACCTGATAGTCAAAAAGCTGCTCCATCGACATGCCGCCCGGCCTGTCAGCGCCACTTCGTATCGTCTGCAGCGACTCTTCTCTCAATTGTCCTATTGTCGCGTGCACGTTAACCCCAAGCGCATCATTGAGGCAGGAATTGCTGTCCGCATCAACCGCAAGCACAGGTTTCTTCTTTTTTTCCATCAGATACTTTACGGTCAGGGCTGCGATGCTCGTCTTTCCGGTGCCGCCCTTCCCTGCCAAAGCTATCACATATGCCATTTATACGTACCCCTCTCTCCCTGCATTTTTTATTTACTATATCACAACCTCCCTGCTCTCAAGAAATTCCCTATGCTGTTGCTGTAGTGAAAACCAGGGAACTCACTCAATGAATTTTATCTCAACTTCACTTGCATTGTTTTTCAATT
This sequence comes from Candidatus Sulfobium mesophilum, assembly GCA_900302705.1. Lineage (GTDB taxonomy): Bacteria > Nitrospirota > Thermodesulfovibrionia > Thermodesulfovibrionales > UBA6898 > Sulfobium > Sulfobium mesophilum. The sequence continues at coordinate 10,531 of OUUY01000064.1, read as the reverse complement.
TAAAGTAACATTTTGGCATGCAAAAATTAGTTCACGGTCTAATACAGACAAATTCGACGAAGATAGTGCTTATCGTCCTCGACGGGCTGGGCGGCCTTCCGGTAAACGGAAAGACGGAACTTGAGACGGCGGATACACCGACCATGGACGCATTAGCACAGAGCGGTGCATGTGGACTGCATCTACCTGTCGCCTGTGGCATCACACCTGGCAGCGGTCCGGGCCATCTCTCCCTCTTTGGATATAATCCTCTTGAACACCAGATCGGAAGAGGTATCCTCGAAGCCCTGGGTCTGGGCATGGATGTGAGAAGGACGGACATTGCCCTCCGTTGCAACTATGGGACGATAGAACAGGGCATAATCAAGGACCGCAGGGCCGGCAGGATACCCACCGACCAGAGCAGGAAGATTACAGAGAGACTGAAAACTGCAATTACAAAGATAGACGACGCAGAGATACATTTTGCACCTGGCATGGAGCACAGGTTCGCTGTGCTGATGAGGTTCCCGGAACCGCTTGTTCCAGGTGCCGATTCAATAAACGACACAGACCCTCAGAAAGAGGGTAAGGCTCCCCTGGAAGCTGCAGCCGGTACGTCGGCCGCGGAACGTGTCGCCCGTGTTGCCAGGAAGTTCGTTTCAAAAGTCGCTGAGGTTTTAAAGGGAGAGGAAAAAGCGAATTACATACTTCTTCGGGGCTTCTCTGTGATGCCCCACCTCCTTTCCTTTAAAGAGGCATATGGCCTCAACGCCGTTGCAATTGCAACCTACCCCATGTACGGTGGACTCGCCAAACTTGTCGGCATGACCACGCCGGCAGTTTCCGGAGGGGTTCAGGAAGAGATCGACTATCTCAGGGCAAACTATGATAAGTACGATTTCTTTTTCCTCCATGTAAAGAAGGTTGATTCTTACGGTGAGGACGGTGACTTCGATGGAAAACGCAGGCGCATTGAGGAATTCGATGCCCTCCTGCCTCAGATAGTTTCACTCAACCCTGATGTACTTATCATCACCGGCGACCATTCCACTCCGGCACTTATGAAGGGCCATAGCTGGCATCCGGTTCCAATAATTCTTAAATCGCCTTATGTGCTGGGTGGGCTCTGTAAAGGCTTCTCTGAAAGAGAATGCACTAAAGGGGAACTCGGCATTTTCCCGACAGTAAACCTCATGTCCCTGGCCCTTGCGAATGCAGGCAGGCTGAAAAAATTCGGGGCGTAAGCCCGCCCTCAGGTATTCTATTTTTTTTCCCGCAAAAATCCATCAGCACAAATTGCGCGGGGATGCATTCGAACGGTTTCAGCGGCGCGTATTTTAGCATTTTTTGGTGATGCGCGCCGGTGCCTCGGAGCGAAGCGAGAATGAGAAAGAATGTTGTCCCCGTGCAAATGACGCGCTCTCCAGATGGTGAATTGAAGGTTCTGAGTTTTCATGACACCGCGCAAATAATTGTCGTATTATAAAAAGATGACTGAAAACGATGAGATAAAAGTGGCCCTGATTGATACGCACTGCCACCTGGACATGCCCCAGTTCGACGATGACCGTCAAGAGGTGATCAGGAGGGCAGAGAAAGCAGGATTCGCAGCGTTGATCACGGTAGGCTCCGACCTTCAGGGCACTTTGAAGGCATTGAAGCTCTCTCAGCAATACGATTTCATTTACGCCTCTGTCGGCATCCATCCACACGATGCAAAAGATTTCTCAGAACAAATTTATGAAGATCTGAAAGAGATGGCAAAAAACAATAAGGTCGTAGCAATCGGCGAGACCGGTCTTGACTATCATTACGATCATTCGCCGCGCGACGTTCAGAGAGAGGTTTTCAGGAGGCAGCTAGCCCTTGCCAGAGAGACCAATCTTCCTGTCATTGTTCATAGTAGGGAGGCCAATGAAGACACTATGGCCATCCTGAGTGAATCGGGAATCAGTAGCGGCGTACTGCACTGTTTCTCAGGAGACACCCAAATGGCTGAAGAGGCCATGTCGATGGGGTTTAGCATATCCATTGCAGGACCGGTGACTTTCAAGAAATCATTGCGCCTCAGGGAAATAGTCAGCATCATCCCTGACGACTACCTTCTCATCGAAACAGACGCCCCTTACCTGTCACCCGAGCCATACAGAGGCAAACGCAACGAACCCTGTTATATGACGCATACGGCGAAGCATATCTCGGAGTTGCGCGGGATCAGTCTCGATGATATCGCTAGGATCACTACCCTCAACGCAAAAAGGCTCTTTGGTATCGGCTTCATCTCCGAAGAGGCCGCGATCGCCTATCAGATCAGAGACATCCTCTACCTCAATATAACAAACCGCTGCACCAACGCGTGTTCATTCTGCGTTAAATTCCGCTCGGACTTCGTGAAAGGACACAGGCTGAGGCTTGGACACGAACCAACTGAAGACGATATCATAAGGGCCATCGGCGACCCATCTCGGTACAGCGAAGTAGTCTTTTGCGGATACGGGGAACCCCTTCAAAGAATCGACACAGTAAAGCATGTCGCTAAATGGATAAAGGAACATAACGGAAGGGTGAGGGTCAATACGAACGGACACGCAAACCTGATCCACAAACGTGACGTACTCCCTGAGTTAAAGGGACTTATAGACAGCGTCTCCGTAAGTCTCGATGCCCAGGACGAGGCAACCTACAATACTCTGTGCAAGCCGGTATACAAAGATGCATTCCGGGAGGTCATACGCTTTATACGCGAGGCGAAGGAGCATATACCCGATGTCCAGGCAACGGTGGTCGATCTTGAAGGAGTGGATTTGGATAAATGCAGGGAGCTGACTGAAGGGCTCGGGGTTAAGCTCAGAATACGGAAACTCGATGCGGTGGGGTAAAACCCTCAACCCAGACGAGGAAAGCCTGCACCACCGACGGATCAAACTGGATCCCTGAGCACCGCGTTATCTCCTCAATTGCCTGTGCCTTTGTCCTCATCTGTCTTTAAGGTCTATCTGAGGTCATCGCATCGAAGGTGTCTGCAACGGCAAGGATCCTCGCATTGAGCGGGATTTCCTCCCCTTTCAGGCCGAAGATGCCGTCCTGTCCGTCCCAGTGCTCGTGGTGATACTTGACCTCTGGATAATCTCTTTAAATTGCTTTAGTTCCACAAGTATATCGGCGCCGCGACCCGGATGCCTCTTTATCTCGTCCCATTCATTGCGCTCAAGTTTTCCATTCTTATTCAAAATCTCTTTTGGCGTTGCGATCTTTCCGATGTCATGAAGCAGGCTGCTTATCTTAAGTTTTTCGAGCATTCCGGCCTCAAGACCCATAACCCGCCCTATTCCGAGGGCATATTCGGTAACTCGTTCCGTATGACCGGCAGTCCAGTATGAGGACGCTTCGAGCGCCTTAACCAGCGACCGTATGGCCCCCAGAAGCAGCGCTTCGAGCTCGCTGTAAAGCAAAGCATTTTCGATGGCCAGACCGGCCTCGGTAGCGATTGTAGAGAGAAGCTTGGAGTCATTGGAGAAAAGCTCTTCACCAGGCTCCTTGTCGGCGACCACAATCGCACCGATCACTCTCGCCTTGCCCACAATGGGGCAGATCATAAGCGACGACAATTCCGGAAAATGTTCTTTATGTTCGGTTTCTATGAGCCTGCAATGTGCCGATGTTTTTCTGGAACCAATTGCCTCCAGATAACATCCACTGTTTTATCTATGACACGTTCGCAGTCCCACTTCCCCTGACAGGTCTTTGTATAGAGCATGTCGCTGTTCTCATTAAGGAAGAGCACGGCAGCAGTCTGCACGCCTATGGTGTTGACCGCCTCTTTGGTAATTCCGATGCAGATCACATCTATGCTGAGAAAGGAAAAAACCTAGAACATCCTGTAAAGCAGAGAGAGTTCTTCGTAGGCGTTACTGAGCTCGCGAATAGTCAGGGAAAGACCAATATCCCTACTGGTCAACGTCTAATACCTCGCGCACCTTTTCCATAAGAGCCTTGGGGCTAAAGGGTTTAGTGATATATCTGGCAACGCCGCATTACAACCCCAGTTGTTCGTCCGCATCCTGCCCCTTTGCCGTTAGCATAAAATCGGGACATCAGACGTATCATGCTCTGCCTTAAGGTTCCTGCATACCTCTATTCCGCTTATCTCCGGCATCATCCAGTCGAGTATCACCAGGCCGGGTCTCTCCTGCCTCACGACTTCGACCGTGTTTACGCCGCTTCGAAGTGTGACGACGTCGATGCCTGCGCCCTTTAATTGGTCCTCTATCATCATAAGGATAAAAGGCTCATCGTCTATGACAATAACCTTTTTCATTACGCCTCAGTCCCCGTGACAGACAGGAGCGCATGAATAATAATGACAGGCACATTCCTTAAACACGTAGCCTCCAGGTCTCCGCTGCCGCATATTTCAGGCCGGATAATCTCACAGGCGGATCAAGCAAATTATAACACTAACTTTCTCAAAAATAGATACACCAAACTATGCTTGCTTCCCTTCAATTATGAAATCTCTTATTCCGGAGATTCGAACTTCACCTGTGGCCGCGTCCGCCAGTTTCTTCCATTTTACATGGCCGGACTGTATTTCATCATCGCCAATAACGAATACTAGTCCGGCAGACAATCTGTCGGCCCTTCTCATCTGACTCTTTAAAGATGAAGTCCAGTCCCCCAGCTCCGCCCAGACACCCCCTGCCCGGAGATCATCGACTATACGTACCCCCTCCCTGCCTGCACGCTCGCCTATTACGGCTATGAAGACCTCAGGGGCCGGGAGGTCGTATTTTAAAGTCATCTTCAGCAGTTCGACGATCCTTTCCATCCCAAGTGCGAACCCGATTGCGGGCGTTTCAGGGCCTCCGAATTCCTTTACAAGCCTGTCGTATCTGCCGCCTGCAGCAACTGCGTTTTGAGCGCCAAGGTTTTCGCTCGTGACCTCAAATGTCGTACGGGTGTAATAATCGAGGCCCCTGACCATTTCCGGGTTGACTGTATAACGAATACCAAGCATTTCGAGCAGTTCAAGGAGCTTCTGAAAATGATCCCGGCAGTCAATGCAGAGATGGTCTAAGACACTCGGCGCGCCTTTTCTTATTTCAATGCAGCGTCCGACCTTGCAATCAAGTATTCTAAGAGGGTTCTGGCTGTATCTCCTGCGGCAGTCAACGCAAAGCTCGTCGAAGCTGCCTTCAAAAAAAGACAACAACGCCTCTTTGAACCCGGGCCTGCACTTCTCGCATCCGATTGAATTGACCTGGAAATGCAGCTCCTGAAGACCAATACCACTGAGCAGGTGGGCGAGCATCGAGATGACTTCGGCGTCAATCTCCGGTCGTGAAGAGCCGAAGGCCTCTACTCCTATCTGATAAAATTGCCTGAACCGGCCGGACTGCGGCCTTTCATACCTGAACATGGGACCCATGTAATAGAATTTCTGGGGCGAAGGCAGACCATGCAGATTGTTTTCCACGTAACAGCGTACGACCGAAGCGGTGCCCTCCGGCCTCAGGGTGATGCTTCGTCCCCCCTTGTCCTGGAAGGTGTACATTTCCTTTTCGACAATATCGGTGTCCTCACCTATACTTCTGATAAATACCGAAGTTGATTCTACAGCCGGGGTCCGTATCTCAAGGTAACCGTAAGAAGCGAAAATTTCTCTAGCCTTTTTCTCTATGTCCTGCCAAATGTGTATGTCCGGGGGCATTATATCCTTCATGCCCTTCAGCGCCTTGTACAGCCCGGAACTCACTCGGCAACCTCTTCCCTGTTTTCACCTTCCCTGTAGGAATCATGGTCCAGCATCCTCGTGTGGTTTTCGATAAGCCGCCTCAATTCCTCCTTGAAGTGACGGCGTATTCCCTTGAGGTCGACAATATCTTCATGGATCTTAATGACCTTTTCCTGGGCGCCTTTAATTAATTCGTCCGCCCTGATCTCCGCCTCTTTGATCAGAAGTTCCGCCTCCTTCCGGGCGTTCGTTTTATAATCCTCTACCATCTGCTGTGCGGTCATGAGGGTCTCGCGCAGCGTGTTTTCCATTTCCTTGTATTCTTTGACGTGGCTTTCAGCCCTCTGCACGTTTTCCTTCAGCGTAGCATTCTCCCTGAGAAGTTCCTCCATCTCCTCCCTGATCACTTCCAGAAAGGCGTAAACCTCTTCCACGTCAAACCCTCTGAACTTCATCGGAAATTGCTTCTGTTGAATATCAAGCGGCGTTATTCTCATATATCATCCTCCTCCAAATTGCTGACCGATTTTTATGATCGTCCTTACAAGAAATGACTGCAGGAATATAATAACAATAATTACTATTACGGGAGAAATGTCGATAGGCCCCAGTCTGTAACCAATGATACGCCGTATTGGTTTGAAAACGGGTTCAGTCACGGCATGAAGAAACCGAACTATCGGGTTATAAGGGTCCGGGTTAACCCATGTTATCAGGGCCGCAATGATCACAACCCATTTATACAATCCAAGAACATAATCGAGGATTGTTGCGACTGATATAAATAAATCGCCGAAAACGAACATTATTGACTCCTCCCCAGTTCTGCGGATCTCTTCTTCGCGGCCAGGAGCGATTTGTTCACGACCTGTCTCAGGGCCGTCTCCTCAAAGACCTTTAGCCCAGCCTCGGTTGTCCCGCCCGGAGACGTCACAATCTTTCTCAATTTTTCCGGCGACATGCCGGTTTCGAGCAGCCTGACAGTGCCCAGCATGGTCTGCACCACAAGCGCTGTAGCGTCCTTCACCGAAAGACCCATTTTTTCGCCCGCCTCGATCATCGCCTCGACGAACAACGCAAAAAAAGCCGGACCGCTTCCGGACAAAGCTGTCACTGCATCCATCAACTCTTCCGGTAGGACGATGACCCTACCAATCGACATGAGAATAGCCTGGACCGTGTCGACACCGGAGCCGTGAAAACTTCCGCAAAGGGACATGACCGACATGCCTTCCTGTACGAGAGCCGGCGTGTTCGGCATCACCCTTATCAACAGTTTAGTGTTGAGCCTGGATTCGAGGTATGCGAGCGTGATACCCGCCGCGATAGAGACTACCAGCTTTTCCTCGGTTATGCCGGAAGAGATCTCATCGAGCACCTTTCCCATAATCTGCGGTTTTACAGCAAGTATGAGAACATCGCATGCGGAGACAACTTTCTGATTGGAAGAAGTCGTTCTCACGCCGTACGCCGTTGCGAGTTCATGTCGTCGATCCTCCCTAGGCTCGGAGACGTATATATCCTTCATTCCCTTCGCCGTCATCCCCTTTATCATCGCCTCAGCCATATTGCCGCCGCCGATAAAACCGATCATGCCGCCTCCTTTTTCCTTTCTCCGAATATCGCCGTACCCACTCTCACCATGGTTGCACCCTCTTCTATTGCAACCTCTAAATCATGTGACATACCCATCGAAAGCTCAGTCAGATCAAACCCCATCTTTCCTGCCCTGTCTCTTATCTCCCTCAGTTCTCTGAAAAAAGGCCTCACTTTTTCAGGGTCATCAAAGAAAGGAGGTATTGTCATAAGCCCATCTATATGCAGATTTTTCATATCCGCTGTAGCGCTAAGAATATTAAGCACTTCTTCTTGTAATATTCCATACTTACTCTCTTCATCCGAAAGCTTCACTTGAATTAATATTTTCTGTATCTTGCCCATATTTTCTGCGAGTTTGTTTATACGTTCTGCCAGTTCCAAAGAATCCACAGAATGGATAACATCGAATAACTCAACAGCGGACTTCGCTTTGTTCTTCTGCAAGTGGCCGATAAGATGCCATCGCAGGGAGTATCCTGCGGGCAAAAAAAGTTGCAGAAGCTTTGCGCTGAACTCCTGTATCCTGTTCTCCCCAAAATCTCTAAGTCCAGCCTCAATTGCTCCCCTGACAACCGGGGCCGAAACATTCTTACTCACGGCGATTAACGTGACCTCGTCAGGCTCCCTTCCCGCTCTCATCGCGGCATGCGCCATCCTTCGATATACACCTTTTATGTTTTCAGACAGTCTTTGTTCCATCGGTTAGTTATAAGAAAGTATATAGTAGTATCTCTTTCACGAAAATTCAAATAGTATAAGAATCCAAACCGGGAGTCAGTGATTAACTTGATCGCGAAACCCTAATAGCAGAATATCTTATTTTGCGGCCCATGAAATAAACCATGCCCCGAAACCCAGCAGGAAAAAGCCGCAACCGTAAAGCATAAACCTGTATCCCCTGTCGCCTATCATCTTTCTGCCCCTGGAGACAGCCAGCGACAGCAGACTATACCAAGCAAGATCAGCCGCAATGTGCCCGGCGAAAAATGCTGCAACTCCTGCAAAGCCGTATTTCATCGACGCCACAAGATATCCAAGGCCCGCTGTTGCCCACCATATGAGCCAGTAAGGGTTGGACAGGCTTCCCACTACTCCTGATATGACCGGATGAAGGCCTCTTCCATTGCCTCCCGAGGCGATATCCAGCTTTGCCGCGCGGGCGTCTTTTATCATTATCACGCCCATGACAACAAGGATGGCGCCTCCTATTACTGCGATTGAAAGTCTTGCCCTTTCCGCAGTAAGGAAAGGGGCGACCCCAAACAAAAGTAGTAATACAAGGAGCAGTTCCAGAATGCCGTGGCCGAGAATAATCATCGGACCGGCTATAGCCCCTCGCTTAACAGATTCGCTCACTGTTATCGTAAAAAGAGGCCCGGGCACAAGAGCTCCGGAAAAAGCTACGACAAAAGACGAAAGCGCAACAAGAGCCACATTCATACGCCTACCGCCTCTTTATATTCCATCCAGAGCCTTTCGTTAGGAACCCCTGTATCTATAAAGTCCCAGGGCAGAAGTTCGTCGCCATATTTCTGTCTGAAGATATAGAAATCAAGGTCAAAGCCGCTATCACCCCTATTTGCCAAAGGTAGTTCTTTCCCCGACGCGATATATTCGACGGCCCTTGATACCCGCCTGTCACCAAGTGAAAAGAAACCCTGCATATAAGCATACTTTGGCACATCATGAAAAACCTTAAGCCCCTTCACAGTTGCTAGCCCTTTCTTTAGTTGCTTCAGCCTCGCCTTCACATCCTTCAAAGGTGTCATCGGGTGCCACTGAAACGGCGTAAAAGGCTTCGGGACGAACGTGCTGACGCTAAGTGTTATGTAACCTCTTGTTGTATCCTGGCGTATTCTTTTGACGAGCGTAATAATACCTTCAATATCTTCTATAGTTTCGGTCGGAAGACCTATCATGAAATAGAGCCTGAGGGTTTCTATCCCGCTCCCAAGAATGATTTTAGTCGTCTCCAATATGTCGTCATCTCTTATTCTTTTGTTAATAACATCACGCAGGCGCTGAGTCCCTGCCTCGGGCGCTATCGAAACACTTTTATGCCCCTTCATCAAACTGACAATTCTGCCGCTCCGAGGACTCGCCCTTAGCGAAGTAATCGAAAAGTCCACTCCTTCAATCGCCAATACCTTCTCTGCATGAGGATAGTCAGAAAGTGAAGGCCCTATGAGTCCGATTTTGGAAGTTCTGTCAGAGGCCACTTTGATCTCCTGCTCAAGGACATCAAGATCCTTTTTTCTTACAGGCTTGTAAATATGGCCTGCAACACAGAACCTGCATGACCAGACACAGCCACGCATAGCCTCAATAAGAAACATATTGGAAAACTCGGCCTCGGGCGTTGTAATGACAGCCTTAAGAGGTCTTCGGGAGATATCAGAGACTGTCCTTTTCCTGATAATTGCCGGAGCGCCGCTAAGAGTTGCCCGTCTGAGTATTCGGCCGTCAGAAGTATATTCAACCTCATAAAACCCCGGCATATAAATACCCTCAACTTTTGCCGCTTTTTCGAAAAGATCGTCCTTTGACAAAGATGCCCTAAAAACAGAAAGAAATTCCGGAAGCATCTCTTCAGCCTCTCCGGTGAAACATATATCGAAGAAGTCCGCTAAGGGCTCCGGATTGTAAAAAGCACAGACCCCTCCCATCGCCACCACAGGATGCCTAGCGCTCCTTTCGCCACGGCGCGGAGGAACATTGGCCATCTCTAATATTTTCACTATATTTGGATAATCATTTTCAAAAGATGCAGAAAAGGCAATAATATCAAACTTTGACAGACTTCTCTTTGACTCAAGCGTAAAAATCTCCGTGCCGGTCCTCAAATGCTCGCTCATCTCATGGGGCCCGGGCAGAAAAGCCCTCTCGCAGACAACGTCGTTCATGTCATTTAGTAGTCCGTATATGCCCTGAAATCCGAGGTTAGACATTCCAACAGCATAGGTATTGGGGTACACAAGCGCTATGTTGATCCTGCCTCCGGGATCCTTGAAAACAGTCCCCTTCTCCTTTGAAAGAAGATATTCGGTCTTCTCGAGTAGTTTTTTATTCATAGCGAAATAAGCGCTGTTTACTATTATACTTTTTTGTTTCTTCGGATTACAGTCAGCGCTCGCAGCAACAGTTCTTATATTATTCAGGAGAAGTTTGTTATATTATCCCGGCTCGTCCGCACACGGCGGATTCGCCCGAGGAGAA
>OUUY01000013.1 GCA_900302705.1 Candidatus Sulfobium mesophilum | reverse complement strand
CAAATACCCGGTCACGTTATAGACGATCGTCGCATAGTCCTGGGCAATGTTCGCGCTGCCTACCGTCACGGTCGGAGCAGCCGGTGTAAAGGCACAGCCTGTCTTGCTCGGAGTCAACGTATAAGTGCCGGGCAGGACATCGGCAACCGTGTATGCGCCGGTGCTGTCGGTTGTGGCGGACTTTGTTACTGTGCTCCCATTAACGCTCGTGCCGGTCAAACTAATTGCCACTCCCGAGAGGCCTGCACCAGATGACATCACAGTACCAGATATTGAATAAGTTGCCGCAGTAAAGTTATTTCCGGTTAGGTCCGAAGAAGTCACCGTGACAACCAGAGGGCTCGGCGTACTGGTAAAGATAACCCCTGTTGCAGAAGCAGTCAGGGTATAGGTGCCGGGGTTAACGTCGGTGAATGTAAAGTTGCCGTTGGAGTTCGTAGTGGTCGTATTGGTCACACCCGTTGCGGCGAGCGTCACAGCAACTCCCGGAACAGCAGCACCGCCCGATGTCTTCACAGTCCCGGAAATCGAGTGAGAAAAAGAGATCGCGAACTTCTCGATCCGCCTATTATCAGAGTTCGCAACAAATAAGTTGGATCCGTCGATCGCCACATCCATCGGAATCCTCAGTTGTCCGGCATCTGAGCCGAACGAACCGATCAGGGTAATAAATGTTCCACTCGTGTCAAACACTTCGACGCTGCTCTGATACGCGTCTGTCACATAAACGAATCCGTCCGAGACGGATATCCCCTGCGCCCGCGTCAGTATACCGCCGTTGTCAAATATACTCCTCTTGTAAGCGCCCGTGAAATTGAAAACCTCAATTCTGCCGTTCACCTGATCAACTACATATACTTCCTGATCAGCATCGTCACACGCTATGCCGGTAGGAAAGTTGAACTGACCATTGCCGGAGCCGTACGTCCCGAAAGAAAACCGGTAAGCACCCGTGGTAGCGTTATAAACTCCAACCAGATTGTTTTGACTGTCGGTCACGAATACACTGCCGCTCTGCGACACCGCAATGTCTCCGGGGAGGCCGAACTTGCCGCTGCCGCCGCCCAGGTAATAAAGGTGATTGCCGCTAAGGTCGGTAACATCAACGCTTCCGGTATTCGAATCGCCCACGAACAAACGGCCGTTGCCGTCGGCCGCAATAGCCAACGGACTCGTAAAACGGGTTATCGCGCCCAATTCGGAGCCCATCTGGTCATATTCAAGAATGCTTCCCGACGAAGGGGAAGTGACAAAAATATGGCCGGTGGCGGGATCTATTGCAAGCCTTATGGGTTCCCCATTGTTAGTCAAGATCTCGCCGCTATAATTTGCCGTGAGCGAAGCGCTGTATGCCGATCCGAGCTGGAATCCCAGGACAAGAATGACAAAGGATAGAAGAAAGGCAAATCTTTTTATAAAAAGCCCTTTGCTCTTACCAGGCCTGCGGCTAGACATATATATCCTCACGATCTTTAAGTTCATTCTCTGTTTCTTCGGACCCTTCTGCATATGCGCAAATTCATTCCCTGCGACTCAGATTCTGCCTCTTATAGTGTATTCTTCGCAAAGCAAGGGGCAAAGTGGCTATAATTAGCCAATTAAGAGGGAGGGGAAATAGCTATTTTTTGCGATCACCCGGATATAAGTAATGGAAACTACTCAGCTTCATGCGGAATCATAGCATTATGAAAGCCGAGGCAAAAAAGCCGCTGGCTCGTTTAAAATTATTGAACCGCATCCCGCCATTTTATCCAGTCGGTCAGACCGTTGAATAGATTGCCTCCTGAAACGCTGGACCCGATTTTGAAAAGGCCGGAAGCTATGTTGATTTGGTCGACAGTGTAGAACTTCCTGTCATCGCTATTCAAGGATTGGTCTCTGTCTGTGCAGTTGATCAATCCGTCCGGTTCCTGCCTGAGCCAAGTCCGTCGGTCCCCTGGTACTCGACATGGATGTCCGCCGGTTGGAAGAACTGTCCGGGTTTCCGCCTGGTTTACTGGTATTCCATGCAACATATTATCGTTATTAATCGCCCTTTGATAGTACACTTAAGTATGAAAGAGGGATAAGGCCTGCCCGTTCCGGCCTGTTCGCCTTCACCCCAAAAGGGCGGACACGTTATGATTCCTTTACTTTGCAACATCCTTCTGAATTGCCCCGTCGTCAAAGCGCTGATTAGGATGTTAGCCGAATTATCACTGCCGCACATCTGGCAGTTGTTTTCGGTCAAGTTGCCCCTGTCACGACTTTCTTAAAGAATCCTCAGCTCCTGCAGTCATGCCACTTTTGCGCAAAGGTACCCTGGATCTTGCCTTCGCAACAAGTCCCTCCGACCACCCAACAGACCCGTCCAAAATGCGGATATGCATGGCAAATCACCTCTTTTCCTATATTCCTCCCGCACCCCATGAATTCCCAGTAGGGTATTTTGGAGAAGCCCTCCTCGCTTTGATAAGGGAAGTATAGGCTCGCTCTAAGCCCCCTGCTTTCCTGTTCTCCGCCTTAATGAAGCCCCCGTGCTCTTCTATGATCTTCCTTCTGATCGAAAGCCCGAGCCCTGTACCACGGCCTATTTCCTTGGTCGTATGAAACGGCTCGAAAATGAGAGGTAGCCGCTCCGCTGGGATGCCAGGCCCGGTATCCGATATATGCGGCAACAAAAGGTGCATCGTAAAGTCTTTCCAAAGAGGTGGTCACTAAGAGGCTGCCCCCGTTTGTCATAACATCAATCGCATTTGATATGAGATTTTTTATCGCCTGCGCTGCCTGCCCTCTGTCGACAAGAACTGGCAGGCTAGTGCCGTACCTGGCGTCAATAGTGATGCCATGCTCCTCGCAGAGTGCGGAAAAGGTCAAAACACAGTCCTTTACCATATCCGTGACAGGCATCTTCTCAAAGCATGTCTTGACATCCCGTGAAAAGGTCATCACATCCCTCAGTATCTGCTCCAGTCTGTGCACCTCGGACACTATAATATCCGAGTATTCCTTTTCCTTCTCTGAAGAAGATACCTTCTGAAGCCGGCGTCCGAATTCTCCCAGTGCAGTAAGAGGGTTTCTTATCTCATGGGCAATGTCTGCGGTAATTCTGCCGAGGGCCGCCATCTTTTCAGCCTGAATGAGTTTACCTTGGGTCTTCAATATTTCTTTCGTCTTCTTCTTCACTTCTTCCTCAAGACTCTGTGTCCATTTTTGCATCTTCTTCCGTGCATAGTTCAGTTCCTCGGTCATTGCATTGAATGTATTGGTCAGTCTGCCGATCTCATCAGACGAGGTTGCCGCGACTCTGTGATAAGTCTCCCGCTGCAACGTTTTCCATGCCTTCAGAAAGACACGTCACCGGTCTGAGAACAAACCGCCATAGGACAAAGTAAAGTATGGAGCCGGTAACTGCGAGAAAAACAAGGAGACGTAACTAATTGCCGATTATCTGCCGCCTGATCTTCATGTCAATCGGAAAGAGTGAGAAGTCCGTGGTCATTATGCCAAGGACCTTCTGGTCTTTGTTATGTGAGTGGCACGCAGCCCTGAAGCAGTCAGGCTCGTTGTAAATCGGATCGACGAAACTTAGCATCCTCAACCCTTTAGGATCAGTGTAGATGCTCCATCGTTTTTCTGTCAAAAGCGACTCCCTGGGACCGCCAGGGCCTTTATGACAGCCAACACAGGCCTATGAATCATGATCTGCCCGATGACCGATGCCTTCTCTGTCGGAGGAATAAAATATCATTCCCTTCGCGTCAAAAATCTGTACCTTTGCTATTGATTCGGAAGCTCCGATAGACTCAAGGGTCCTTTGGATGTCCTCCCGACGATAAGGAAGCATATCGTTTCTGACGCTCTTTTTCACCACCTCAGAGAAGGACGACATGAAGGTTATCGTATTATCCATCAGGTTCTTTTCATCGGTCCTGATGGATATATACCAGAAGATGCCGCCCCCGACGGTGATAAGCAATCCCAGTATAATCACAATCTTCGCAGTGAGCGATCCTGCGATGCCTGTCGCGAAATTCATGCCCTTAAAATGAATGGTTTTGGCCGGCTGCATTCCTGAAGACCTCATTGGGTGCGCTATTTAATTTGGATGATTCTGCCGTTCCCGTATAATGAAGTCCGCCTGCTGCAGGATGTCGCGCGGTATAGAAAACCCTATTAGCCGCGCCGCCCTCAGGTTGATTCCAAGGAAAAACTCCGACGTCTCAACCGGGAGGTTGGCGGCCGGTGTTCCACCGAGTATTCGGTCGGCCAGACGGGCCGCTTGCTGACCTACGCGATCATCTCGTGGTCCATAGGAAAGGATAAGCCCGTTGTCAAAATGGACTTGTCCTGCCGAGACTACCGGAATTTTTCTTTTCACGGCCTGATCGTGGACCACCTTGAAGTTGCAACCTACAAGCCAGGAGCGTATCATAAAGATCGCATCGACGTCCGCCGGCATCTCAGACAGCGACGCCCGGAGTTCCTCTACTGTGGCTACTTTACCGACAGTCAGTCTGATGCCCAGTTTCGCAGCCCCCTGCTTCAAATCTCTCAGACTAAGAGAAGCAGCTCCCGTGTCGAAACAGACCGGTACAAAAATGTGTTTGGCCTGCGGCTGGATAGCAAGCAGCCATTCCAATGCCTTCGGAGTACTGCCTGCAAGTTGAACGCCGGTGATATTTTCTCCGTGTCCGACCAGTCTCTTAACAACTCCTGATCCGACGGAGTCGTACATGACAAATACGACCGGTATGCCCGTTCCTTCCGTGATCTTCTTTGCCATTGTGGCGGCGGGGGTCGTTAAGGTAAAGATAAGATCGACTTTTTTAGCCACCATTTCCCTAAGGTCATTCTCTATGCGGGCTTTATCTTTGGTTTCAGAACGAATGTATGATATGTTCTGGCCTTTGACATACCCGTATTTGGACATGCTCTGCAGGAACGATTGAGCACTCAATTCATTTTCAGGGTTGGGGTTTACATAACCGACAACAAATGCCTTTTTTGCAGATTTCCTGCAAGCCGGAAGCGCTGCTAAAATTATTATTATGGCCGCTGCTGATAACAACGGAAAGGCAATAGCCGCTGTGATTCTTTGCACTATGACCTGCCCAAAGTCTTTCTAAGGCGTGTATCCGTACGGCGTGTCCACGGTCCGCGAGTCAGAGTCAGCATAATGAATATTGTGGCAGGAGTGGCAGTTGATCCTGCCGCCGGTGTCCGTCGTGATATTGTTGGTCAGTTTTGCGTCGGAGCCGCCGTTCAGTTCTCCTCTCGCGCCACCCTGCTCGGCCCAGGTCCAGGTGCATCCGCTGGCAGCCGCGCAGCCGGCCATTGTGTAAGAAGAGCAGGATGAGGGCCCGCTGCAATAACCTTCCGTAAATGTGGAGTTGAATAGAGTTGGATCACTGACATCGCTCAGCCGCTTCGCCACAGGATGGCTCTTTTTGTTGCCGTCCCACGTGCGTACGTCGGTCTGATAGACCGAAACGTTCACAGAACCTCCACGGTGCTTAGAAAAGCATCAGAAACATATACCTTTCCGGTTGCCACATGAATGCCCTGACCCCTTGTCAACTGGCCATCGCCAGAGCCTAAGCTGCCGAAGCTCCTCTTGAAATTGCCGTTTAAGTCGAAAACCTCAACCCTGCCGTTTGTCTGATCAACAACGTAGACCTCGTGGTTTGCCTCATCTAAACATATCCCTGCCGGAAATATCATCTGGCCGGGATTCGACCCGGCTCCTCCGAACGAAGATTTGCGGGACCCGTCCGGGTTATAGATCTTGACAACGTTACTGGTACAGTCAGTGACATAAACAAGCCCCGAAGATAAGACTGCTATGTCTCCGCGCATACCGAATTCATTTTTGCCTCGCCCGAGGCTGTATAAGGTCTGCCCGTCCGGCCCCAGGACGCGCACGCCGCGCTCTATAGAGTCACCGACAAACACTTTTCCTGCACTGTCCACGGCCACGGAAAGGGGTTTTTGAGAAGCTGTTATTACACCTGCAGGAGAACCATCACGATAAAATTTAAAGACTTGACCAGTAGCCGGAGCTGTAACATAAATAATACCTGCCCGGTCCGTAGCAAGTCTGACAGGCGATCCATTAACCGCTATCGATGATATATAGTTGACGGAAATGTCGGCAGAGGCTGATCCGCAAACTGAAAAAACAAAAACGATAAGAAAAACCGCAAGAAAAGATGCTCTGGTTTTATATGATCTTAGGGGCATGTTCATCGCTCATTTTTTCCGATAGCTTGTTCAGCCCTCGACCTCCTGCTTTCAGGTCATCATTAGTTCTTTGAGAGGTGCTTGGCACCGGCAGTTTCAGCACTGGTCGCAAAGCGCCGTTTCCCTTTATTCTATTCTCGGCAATACGAGAAACAAAGTAGCTACTATTAACTATAAAGTAGGGATTGAAAATGGCTATTTTTGCCCAAAGAACAAGCGCTTGCGAAAAATAACAGGTGGAACAATTCTTTTGAATTTTTTTCTTTTTCTGCGGACGCTAATTGAACAGAAGGGTGTAGAATAGTGTATAAAGTGGGATTGGGCACCGGAGGCCAGAGGATGGAGAAGATAAGAATTCTCGTAGTGGAAGATGAAGCAATAATTGCGCGTGATCTTCAGAAACGCCTTCACAGTCAGGGCTACATTGTAACTTCAGCAGTATCTACCGGAGAAGACGCGATCCTCAAGGCTAAAACAGACGCGCCCGACCTCGTGTTGATGGATATTGTGCTTCTAGGGGAGATTGACGGGATCGAGGCGGCGGGCCGGATACGGGCTCTTTCGGATATCCCTGTCGTATATGTGACGGCGTATGCGGATGAAAAGATATTGGAGCGCGCAAAGATTACAGAGCCATACGGATATATTCTTAAACCCTTCGACGACCGCGAACTGCGAAGCGTAATCGAAATGGCTCTTTATAAGTCCTCAACTGAGAAGCAGATGAGGAAAACTAATGAATTTCTCAGCACCGTAATAGAATCCCTGAGCCATCCCTTTTACGTGGTGAACGCGGACGACTATACGGTAGCCATGGCAAACTCTGCGGCAAATTTCGCAGAGCTAAACGGCAAAAGCACATGCCATGCGCTTACCCATCACTCTGACAGCCCGTGTTCAGGAAATGAGCATCCATGCACGATGATGGAGATCAGGAGGACCGGCAAGCCAGTCTCACAGGAGCACATCCATTATGACAATTTCGGCAGGGCGCGAACCTATGAAATACGCGGGTATCCTATCTTTGATAAAGCCGGCCATGTCGTCCAGATCATAGAGTATACTCAGGACATTACGGACAAAAAAATGCTTGAAAGCCAATTTCGTCAGTCGCAGAAGATGGAATCTGTAGGAAGACTCGCAGGCGGAGTGGCCCACGATTTTAATAATCTGTTGACAGCTATCCTTGGATATAGCGAACTGGCGCTGGCAGCCCTGCCGGAGGGCCACCCTCTGAGAAGATATATAGGAACTATAGCAGAGGCAGGCAACAAGGCAGAAGCCCTTGTTCGGCAGCTTCTGGCCTTCAGCAGGAAGCAGATTCTGGAGATTAAGACTATAAACATCAATGACGTAATTGAGGATATCAAAAACATTATGCAGCTGGTGATAGGGGAGGATTTAATTCTGGAACTAAACCTTAGTCCCTCGGTCAAAAACGTCAGGGCAGATGCCGGACAGATAGAACAACTTCTGATGAACCTGGCGGTTAACGCAAAAGACGCCATGCCCTGTGGTGGACGGCTCACCGTAGAAACCGAAAATGTGGAACTCGGCGAAGAATATGCCCGGTCACATACCGGAGTCACGCCAGGGTCCTACGTGATGCTGGCTGTTACGGACACGGGCACAGGTATGAGCCGTGAGGTTCAGGAGAAAATCTTCGAACCCTTCTTTACTACAAAAGGAAGCAGAGGCACGGGCCTCGGACTGGCTACTGTATACGGGATTGTCAAGCAGCATAACGGCTCCATTTATGTCTATAGCGAAGAAAATGTCGGCACAACATTCAAGGTATATCTGCCATCGACCGGGGATGTGACCGAGGCCCGGGAAAAAGAGGGAAAAATTCTTGATCTAAGGGGAGCCGAAACAGTCCTCGTGGTTGATGATGAGCCGTCGATACGAAAAATCGTTATTGATACGCTTGAGCCCCTGGGATATCGTGTTATAGAGGCGTCCTTCGGAGAGGAAGCGCTGCAGAGAAGCTCAATGACTGGGGACAAGATAGATATGTTGTTGACAGACGTAATCATGCCCGATATTAACGGCCCTGAACTGGCCGAAAGAATAAAAGAGACGAGGCCGGCAATTAAGGTCCTCTTTATGTCAGGTTACACAGCAGAGACCATCGAGCATCACGGAGTTGCGGAGATGAGAAAAAGATTCCTGCAAAAGCCGCTGACGCCGAAGAAACTGATGGAGAAGATACGCGAGGTTTTGGACAAGGGGCAATAGCGCCTGAGGGAAGCCTAAAACTACAACTTGACAGTGATCGAATTATCTGCTATTAGTAAGTAAAAGGATAAAAAATGCCCTGTGTCTCAGGGAGAGAGTCTTATATCACGATAGGACTGAAGGATAAACGGACAACGTTTTATCTCCTGCTTGTTGTCGGTCTCATATCAGCCGTAACCTCTCTTTTCAGCTGCGAAAAACAGAAAGAGAAGACATATGTCGTCGGTATTATCAATCCCAGCGCCGGCCTTGAAGAAGTTGTGAAAGGCTTCAAGGACGGGATGGAAAAACATGGCTATCACGAGGGAAAGAATATAACCTACCTTTATGAGGGTCCGTTGGGTAGCATAGAAAAGGCAGACGCAAAGATCAATGAGATGCTTTCAAAAAATGCCGACCTAATTTACTCTCTGACTACTCCGGTAACTAAAAAACTAAACGCAGCCCTCAAAGGGAAAAAGGTGCCGGGTGTGTTCGGTCCGGTATTCGATCCGGTCAAATCGGGCATTGTCGAAAGCCTGGCTCATCCCGGCGGAAGGCTCACCGGGGTAAAGGTGCGTGGAAGCACACCAAAGGCGCTGGAATGGCTCCTTGCGATAGCCCCCGGAGTGAAGCACATTTATGTCCCTTTTCATGTTACAGATGATGCAGCCAGTGCTACTGTAACTGACCTCAGAGAGACGGCTGCGAAATTAAAGATCCGGATCACGACCAAAAATGTCACAACTGCGCAGGAACTGGATAAGACATTGGCTAATATTCCCGCTGATGCCGATGCGCTCTGGATGACCTGCTCTGAAATGCTATATTCCAACGTTGGAAAAATCGTTGAGGCAGCTACGGCCCGCAAGATTTTGACCGCATCATCCACTCATTCCCCCTATAAAGATGGGATACTTGTCTCATATGGTGAAACTGACTTTGTACTGGGCAATCAGGTGAGCCGCCTCGCGGACAAACTGCTGAAGGGTGCACAACCTGAAACTCTGCCGGTGGAAACTGCCGGATACGCCCTCGGCATAAACCTGCGGACGGCCCGCGCAATAGGCGCGGAGGTGCCTAATACAGTTATTAAACAAGCGGATTTTGTTGTCCGCTAATGGAAAATGGAGGACCCATGATAAGTGTCTCCAGGGATAAGCTGAAAAGGGTGTGCAATGCTGCCCTGCAGGTCCTGATGCTGGCGATCATTTTTGCGACACTTAGCGGATGCCAGCGAGGTTCCGAAGCGCGGAAATATGTCATAGGGTATATCGACCCTAACCCTGAAGAAAAAGAGGGCGCCCCGGGATTTTTGCGCAATATGCCGAAGCATGGCTTCACTGAGGGGAAAAACGTAACTTATATCAAGATTCAAACAAAAGACAAACAGGCCATCGAGAATGGGATCAGGGATATGGTGGGCAGACATGTCGATATGATCCTGACCATGTCGACACCCCCAATAAAAATGGCAAAAGAGCTCACACAGGGGACGAATATCCCTGTTGTTTTCATCATGTATGATGCGATAGGGACGGACATCATTAAGAGTTTTGTGGATCATCCAAGCAACATTACGGGGGTCCAGCTTCAGGGCAGCACCCCTAAGACCCTGCAATGGCTTTTGGCTATCTCACCCCGCGCGCGCCACATATTCGTGCCGGTCACTTTTGACACCGGAGCAGCAAAACAGAGTCTGGAAAAACTGAAGGAGAGCTGCAACCAGATCGGACTCACGGTCACGGTGGCCGAAGTAAAGACTGTTGAAGAGCTCCAACCAGCACTGAAATCAATGCCTAACGACACTGACGCAGTCTTTCTGCTGCACTCCTGGCTTGTAGGCTCTCATGCCGGCGAAGTCATAGAAGAGGCAAACAAACGGCATATACCGGTAATTTCTGCCGGCCACGTGGATTACCAGCACGGGCTGACAATGTCCTATGGTCCTACGGATGACTCCATAGGCGCGCAAGCTGCCCGTCTTGCCAGCAAGATCCTTCAGGGTACATCCCCGGCCTATCTGCCGGTGGAAAATGCCGAAGTCTATCTCGGGATCAACCTTAAGACAGCCCGCAACGCTGGCATGCAGATACCCGAGGAGGTCCTTCGCCGCGCTGATTTTGTCATCCGATGACAAAAAGGGCGGATATCGCGGTCCTTTTATGAAGCACAGGGGAATCAGAAAGAGAATTGTTATTGCCGTCATCCTTCTGCTCGTTATCTCATTTACACTTCTGGGCACTGCGCTTTCTGTTTTGATATATCAAAAAGAGAAAGAGCAGTTTGTGTCTTTACAGCATGAGGTTGTGAGCTTCGCGGCAAATGAGATGCTCTGGGACATCCACGAGCTCCAGGCCCTCCTTGGTCTTGCAGGTGAAAATTATGACTGGGCACGCCGAAACGGCATCACCGTTGCCGGCTTTCTTTCCCAGATCCTCATGGCCGAGCATGTAAAGCACCATAATATTGTGGATGAGCTGTCTTTTTTTGATGAAACCGGCCGAGAGCGGGAAAGGGTATCAAGACTGTCTGTTTATGGCGCTGCGGATTTGCGCGACCTCAGCAGGAATGATGAATTTGCAGTCCCCAAAAAAAGCGGAGAAGCCTATTTCGGACCCGTTACCTTTGAGCAAAGCACCTTTGCTCCTTATATGACGATGTCTGTGCCGGTTATGGATGCCAAGAGAAGCAATATTCAGTCAGTGCTCATGGCTAATATCAGACTGAACAAGATCTGGCAGAACGCCGTTGAAAGAACTATTGGAAAGACAGGCACAATTTTTATAACCGATGACAGAGGTAAAGTGCTGGCCCACCCTGACCCGTCGGTGATATTTCGCAATACTTTTTATACGCCGTCGTCTCTGGAGGGGATACACAGGGGATTGAGTAATACGGATGTAATGCTTGTAGGCAGGAAGGTTGAAGTAGGTAACAGAATTTTTTTTGTTTATGCCGCAGTGCCGTTTGAAGAGGTCATCGGACTTTCCCGGGACACGCTATTTGCAGTAGCTATATTTTTCTGCGGCTTTCTCGTTTTCAGTATCTCCCTGTGCCTGGTAGCGGTGAACCGCATTGTCCGCCCCATTGAGACATTGGCCAACAATGCCAGGAAGATTACAGCCGGCGAATTGACAGCGACTCTTAACATAAAAAGCAGCGACGAGATTGGCGAGTTGTCAGGCGCTCTCAATGTTATGACGGCGAGATTGATGGATACGATACACTCACTGGAGCAGCGGAATGAGCTTGTGAATAACGTCCTTAATTCGATGACCCACCCTTTTTATGTCATCGACGCCAATGACTTTACAATTAAGATGGCGAATCCTGCGGCCAATTTTAGTGTGGAAATGGGAAAGACAACTTGTTATGCGCTCACGCATAAAAGCGGCGAGCCCTGCAAAGAGAATGAGCATCCATGCGTTATTCAGGAGATAAAAAGGACAGGTAAGACAGTGACCGTTGAGCATGTTCATCGCGGGGACAATGGAGAGCAGCATTTTTATGAAGTCCACGGCTATCCGATATATGACAAGGCGGGAAACATCGTTCAGGTCATCGAGTACAACTTTGACATAACAGAGCGGAGGAAGATTGAGGATCAACTGAGGATGAGCGAACAGAAGAACAGGATCATCACTTCCTCAGCAAAAGACGCGATCATTATGATGGACGAAGACGGCCGCATGTTGTTTTGGAATCCGGCTGCGGAAACGATTTTCGGATACGATGAGGAAGAAATGATCGGCAGGGAATTGCACTCTATTATTGTGCCTGACAGCTATCGCGACGAGTACCTGGAGGGAATGGGGAAACTGCGGGAAAACGGAAACGGTGCGGGGGCAGGTCAAACCATAGAAATCGTTGCAAAGAGGAAAAACGGCACTGAATTCCCCGTCGCGTTGTCTCTTTCAGCCTTCCAGCTGAATAACAGATGGCATGCTGTAGGCATTGCCAGGGACATAACTCAGCGAAGGCTCGCCGAAAAAAGAATACTGGATTCACTCGAGGAAAAAGGGCTCCTCCTTCAGGAGATTCACCATAGAGTCAAAAATAACCTGCAGATCATTTCGAGCCTGCTTGATCTTCAGCTGGAATATGTCGCAGGCAGAAAGCCCCAGGATGTTTTCAGTGAAATCAAAAACCGGGTCAAGTCAATCGCCCTGGTCCACGAAAAGTTGTATCTTTCTAAAGACATATCGAAGGTTGATTTCAATGATTATCTTCTTACCCTCATCGATAATCTATACAGATCCTATAACATCAGCCTGGCTCGAATTGCGCTGAAGCTGGATGTTGAAGATGTCTTCCTCGGGATCGATACGGCAATACCCTGCGGGCTTGTTATAAACGAGCTATTCACCAACGCCCTTAAATACGCCTTTCCTGGAGAAAGAAACGGAGAAGTGCATGTAATGCTCCGCAAAACCGGCAAAGACGAAAAGGGAGTGGGACTGTACGAACTGAGAGTCGAAGACAACGGTATCGGTATGCCACATGAAGTGGATACGCGGGGCTCCAAGACCCTGGGGCTTCATCTTGTCACCACATTGGTCGAGCATCAGCTCAGGGGCTCCATAGATCTGAAAAGAGAAGGTGGGACTAAGTTTTACATCCGGTTTAAGGAACTGAAGTATAAGAAAAGGGTATGATATCAGGGGCAGCGTTATAGGGACTGCGCATATAAGGAGGGGCCGGCCATGAACAAGAGTCCGAATCTATTAGTATTCTTTCTCTCAATGTTCTTTGCTGCATCTCTTTGGTTTACCCCCGGACTGCAGCAACAGGCTGCAGGTGCAGATGAAAAGGAATATACTGTCGGTGTCGTACCCCAGTTCGAACAGCGGAAGCTCTATGCGGTATGGAAACCCATTATAGAGGACCTGGAGAAAAAAACTGGGATAACCTTAAGTCTCAAATCAACGCTGACGATTCAGGCCTTTGAAAAAGCCATTGCCCGGGGCGATTTTGACTTTGTATACCTGAACCCATATCATCTCGTGCAGGTACATGATACACAGGGATACACCCGCTTGTAGCCGACAAGGTCCCTTTACGAGGCATCCTTGCAGTGCGCAGGGACAGCGCGATCAAAACACCGGCGGAACTGAATGGAAAGGTAGTTGCTTTTCCGTCGGCTAACGCTAAGGGGCCACTCTCCTGCCGAAGGCCGACCTCAGCCAGCTTTACAAAACTGCTGTTACGCCGCTCTATGTAAAGACACACAGTTCCGTGTATCTGCACGTCGTGCAGGGCCTTGCTGCAGCCGGCGGGGGAGTTGAAAAAACGCTGCAGGAGCAGAGTGAGGAGGTGCGAAGCGCCCTGCGCATTATCTACACAACCCGCTCTTTCCCCTCTCACCCTGTCGCTGCCCACCCAAGGGTTCCGAAGGACATCCGGGAAAAGGTAAGCAGAGCTCTTCTTTCCATGAACAACGAGTCTGAAGGCAGAGCGAGGCTTAAGAATGTTCCGGTTGAGCAGTTGATTCCCGTCAAATACGACGACTATGCTGTCATGTCCTCCTGGGGCATAGAAAAATACTGGCAGCCTGTTTCGGGGGACTGATTGCGGATCAGCCTCAGGGTCAAAGTCTTTCTGCCTCTTCTCATCCTGATGGCCCTGCTTATCGGCTATCTCTACCTGAGCTGGATGCCGCGATCCGTTTCTAATATAGAGCGCCAGTGGGAAGAGGCAGCAAAAAGGCATCTGGACAGCGTAGCGGAAGGTATGATTCCTCTTCTTTTGGGGCGCGAGCTGGATACTATTCATGAAAACTTCAACGAACTGTTGAAAAAAAACCGCGACTGGACCAGCATCCAACTGACTGATGCAACCGGCAGGCTGCTTTATCCCATCCGGAATAGGCCGATGCCTGACGCCGCAACACATGGGCAAGACCTGCGCACGCTGACAAAGCGAATCTCATATCTGGACATGAATCTAGGCACGCTTACGATGACAGTCGACCTGTCGCCTCATCTGAAGGAATGGAAGAAGGAGTTCTATAATGCAGTTTCGATCATGGTTGCTATAATCGCCGCAACTATCCTGAGTGTCGGGATCGTGCTTGAGCGGAAGGTGGTGCAACCTGTCAAGGCGCTGGAGCTGGCAACACAGAAGCTGGCAGACGGCAAGTTTAATGTTCCCAGTCTGAAGGCGGATGACGACGAAGTGGGACACCTGGTCGATTCATTCTCTACCATGAGGGCTAACCTCTCGTTGTCATACGATTTGCTAAGACAGAGCAGGGACAAATACAGTACCCTGTACAATGAAACACCTGTTCTTCTTCATACTGTGGATGAAGCGGGCACTATTATAGAGGTAAATGATTTCTGGCTTAAAAAGCTTGGCTATGAGAGAGATGAGGTGCTCGGCAGGAAAGCGACGGATTTTCTGACGGAGGAATCGCGGAAATATGCCGCGGAGGTTGTCCTGCCGGTCTTTCTGCACTGTGGGTTCTGCAAGGACATATCATATCAGTTTGTGAAGAAGAATGGCGAGTTGGAGGATGTCCTGTTGTCGGCAACTGCCGAAAGAGATGAAAAGGGCAACATTGTCCGCTGCTTCACCGTTATAGAGGACGTCACGGACCGCAAAAAGATAGAAAATAAACTTATTCTCAGCGAGCAGACGAACAAGATCATTACTTCCACGGCAAAAGACGCGATCATTATGGTAGATGACAGGGACTGCGTCTTATTTTGGAATCCTGCGGCCGAAAATATTTTGGGATATACGGAAGACGAAATGTTGGGCAGGTCAATGCATGAAACCCTGGCGTCCGAGGGGTTCCGTGAAAAATACACGAAGGGGATGGAGACATTTCGGAATTCTGGCAAGGGCAACGCAATCGGTCACACTATTGAAGTTGTCGCAAAAAATAAAGACGGCACCGAATTCCCCATCGCGTTGTCCCTGTCAACTTTCCAGATGAATAACAGATGGCATGCGGTGGGCATTGTGAGGGACATTACCCAACAAAAGCTCGCCGAAAAAATGCGTTCTGGCCTCATTCGAAGAAAAAGAGCTCCTGCTTCAGGAAATCCACCACAGGGTAAAGAATAACCTGCAGATTATTTCGAGCCTCCTGGACCTGCAACTGGAATATGTCGCGGGCAGAAAGCCCGATGAGGTTTTCAGTGAGATCAAAAACCGGGTCAAGTCGATGGCCTTCGTGCATGAAAAGTTGTACCTTTCCAAGAACCTCTCAAAGATCGATTTTAATGATTATCTCACGACTCTGATCAGCAATTTATATAGATCATACAGCGTAAGTCCGGCGAGGGTTGTGTTGAGGCTCGATGTTGAAGATGTCTTCCTCGGGATCGATACGGCGATCCCATGTGGACTTGTTGTAGACGAGTTGATCACAAACTCCCTTAAGTATGCTTTCCCTGGAGAAAGAAAGGGAGAAGCGCATGTAATGCTCCGGAAAGCCGGCGAAGATGAAAAGAGAGAGCGACTGTACGAACTGACAGTCGAAGACAACGGCGTCGGCATTCCACGGGAAGTTGACATGGGAGGAGCAAACACCCTTGGGCTTTATCTTGTAAGCACATTGGTCGAGCATCAGCTCAGGGGCTACATTGATCTGAAAAGAGAAGGCGGGACAAAATTTTTCATACGGCTGAAAGAACTGAAGTACAAGGGAAGAATCTGATATTTTAAGCGTTCCGGTTTTTTTCCAGCAAACCGGCTGTCACAGGTTCAGTAGCGATCCTGGTTCCACATATCGCGGGTGAACTTCAGCACCTTGTTTCTCCCCGCTTCCTTCGCTTTATAGAGCGCCACGTCCGCAAACTTTATCGCCTCCCAGAAGTTCTGGGTGTCTCCCGGTAATTCGCTGGCTCCGATACTTATTGTCTTCTTGATAGAGCCGCCAGGCACATTGACCCTGGTCTCTTCGACTGCAGTCCTTATCTTTTCTGCCAGGACAAGAATGCCTTCCGAACTTGTCTCTGTCAGTACCAGAAGGAACTCCTCGCCGCCGAACCGCACCGCCATGTCTGATGCCCTTACGCTTTTCCTGATCACGCTTGAAGTTTCCTTAAGTACCATGTCTCCCACATCATGCCCGTAAACGTCATTTGTCTCCTTGAAGTAGTCCAGATCACACATAAGAAGACCAAGCATGGATTTTCTGCGCTGGGCGCCTGCCACGAGGTTCTCTGAGCATTCCTCAAGGAACCTTCTGTTGTAAAATCCGGTCAGTCCGTCTCTCAATGACGATTCCTTTAGCGTCCTCATGAGTCTTTTGGCCTCCAGGACCGGTTGGGCCTCCCTCAAGTACTGCTGCGCCTTGGTGATCTTTCTTTCGAGAATCGTCCTGTCACAATTATTCACTCCTCGACAGACGAGCTGCACGACCCCCCCTACATTGCCCCCCAAGACAACGGGAATACACAAATGGCCGTCACCATCACTTCCGGTAAAATACCTGCATACGTCGGTAAAGTCCCGTGATGAAACGAGGAGGCCGGTTCTCTTGGCCCGGCAAAGTTCACAGTCCAGCTGTACTTCCCCCCGGCAATGCATCCGAAGCCCACCACTAGTAGGATATACAATCTCCATGGTCTTCTTGTTGCCGGATATTTCATAGACGACACAATCGTCGATGCCGAGCTCTGTATCGAATATCTTTCCAAGCCGCATATAAATATCTTCAGTGCTCTCGTCGCCCTCTATGACCTTCTTGAAGGTAGTCACATTTCCTATCGTATCAATCAACTTGTTTAATTCCACCGAAAGCGAACCGAGCTCGTCCTTTGATGTCTGGTCGATCTTTTTTGTCAGATCCAGTTCACCTGAGGAAAGCGCCCTAATCTGCCCGATCATGGCATTTAAGTGCCTTTCAAAAGCGCCTGACATCAGCTTCCAGTAGAAGACAGCCAGGGCCAATGTGACGAACAGGGTGATGCTGATGAGAAGTATTGCGAGGTTGAACCTATACCTCATCAACGACGAGAATCGCCCCCATTCCTGACTCACGCCTATCGCATAGTCGTTCAGCATAGTCACGGCGTCGCGCGTAATGGTGTCATACCTGGATATCGTATCAATCAGCACCTTTCTTGTCCTGGGGTCCCGGAAGGCTGTCAATTTTTCGCCATCGCCTTGTGCATCAATGTACACTTTATCGACAAGTTTATCGAGTTCGAGTATCTTGGCCATCGCGCTCCCGATAGCTTCCCTTTTTTCCGCTGCTCTCACCGGCAACACGCGATAAGGTTCTGAAAATTGATCGGTCGCCAGCATATGGTCTGCTATCTGTCCGCCCTGCAAAAGAGTGTTAAGGTAGAGACGGGAATCGGCCAGGGTCCCCTTGGCCCTCCTGAAATCGCCGTGGACAGAATCAGCGTCTGTGAATATCGTAATATTGTGTACTGAGATATTGGCGCCCCTGAGTTTCCTTATCACGATGTTTGCGGTCTTCTCCTGCGGCCAGATCCTCTCGACCATCTGTTGCGACTTGGAGCTCATATCGAACATTGTGATGAGGCCGATGGCCGAGATCACAAGGATCCAGAAAGTCGCGCCCAGGGAGTAGAAAAAGAACTTCTTCCGTATAGGAAGGTCGCAAATGTTAAACAGGCTCTTTATCTTTCTCACAATCAGAGGGATGCCGGCTGTCCGGAGCATTTTGCTATTATCGTGGGACTGGATATTTTCAGCCTCACCGTTTCCAGCGCTGCCGCCGACTTCGTCCGGACATCTCTCCTCATAGGTTCCGGAACAAGATGCAGACGTTTCCCCTTCTTTATTTTCGCTGCTATATAATGGATTAAACCGGTTTTTCATATGCTGGACCTCCGTATGGGCTTACTAAAATTACTTTCGGCCTCTTCATGCTCCTATCTCTATTTTGGAATATAGCATTTGGGGCGAGAGAATTACAGTAGCTCAAAATAGCCAAAAAACAGGGAGCTTGTATAGCTATTTCCACTACAAAAATCACTCTTTCTTCTTAGAATGAATCTCACAGAGGATTTCATTAGCAAAACCAGATAGTTACGTCTATTATCGTCACTACGGCTAGTCCTCAATCCCTCTTCTGCAGAAAGATTACCGACGAGCAGAAATGACAAGAAATGGGGGGCCTTAATGATAGCGCTATTAGTTACTACTGGGGTTTCTGCCGGGAATAAATCAGAGAGGTAAACTCAATATCCTCAATGGCTTAAGCTGATGTGCTTAATGCGCATATTTTTCTAACCTCTTGAGTACCTCTATATGCAGCATCTCGGTGGATATTATCCGGAATTCTATCCAGTTGGTCTCTTTCACCGTGGGATCCACCGCCATTGCAGTGGCTGCAAAGTATGTCCCGTATTTCTCTTCGAGCTGCGGCTCTATCGAAAAGAGGGATTCCCGTATCAATTCGGCCCGCCTCTGCAGCTGATATCTGAGCTCCTTATTGGACGTTATGCCGGAATTGAGCGGGAACCTTGTAATGACTATGATAAGGCTGATATTGTCCCTGATATCAGGGTCACTTAGGGCAGACAGAATAACATGGCCTAACTTCTCCAGGATTACCGGTTCTGCCACGTCTATGTTTTGTGTATCAGGAAATAACATGGATTGTTCAATAAGAATTGAGCCGGTCTTGAACTTTATACCTTTGATTTCCTCTTTACCGAATTCTTTTAAGAGCAGGTTGTTGATGTTATTAGAAAATTTTATTCTCGGCTGAGTCATGGCGAGCGCAGGCTCGAAAAACCTCTGTATTGTTATGGCCCGATAATACAGAAGC
The DNA here is from genome assembly GCA_900302705.1 of Candidatus Sulfobium mesophilum. Taxonomy (GTDB): domain Bacteria; phylum Nitrospirota; class Thermodesulfovibrionia; order Thermodesulfovibrionales; family UBA6898; genus Sulfobium; species Sulfobium mesophilum. The sequence goes on along the minus strand of OUUY01000013.1, from coordinate 28,893 downwards.
ACACTCAGAAGCAGCAGGCCTATGAGCAGGATGCTCAGTATCGGCCCCGGAGGCAGGATAAATTTCCTGATACTCTCTTCTTTCATTATTGCAAGGTATCCTCCAGTAATTCCAGGTTCTTTATTGCCATATCAAGGTCTTGTTCTTGTATAGTTGACGGCTGATGAACAGTCTTGTTCCTTAACCGTAACAGCAGCAGGAATAGTCCTTTCCGGTATTTGCTGATCTTGTCGGTCTGTTCGAGCGTCTTAAGGCAATCAGACAATACAGGAAATGAGGACCCAAGTATTTTGCTGGTGAACGCCTTAAGACGGCTTTCAATATAATGGCCCAAAATAAGGGAGGCCACGACCTTTTCTCCCTTCCTGTAATACTCCCTTGCATGCTCGGCAGATATGTCACCCTTAATTATATTGATATTTTCATGAGATTCTAATTCTCCGGGGACTATATTTTGTATCCTTTGATATATTTCCATACACCTGTCTATCATATTTTGCTCAAGGTAAGCTTCAGCAAGGAGAAAGAGTTCTTTTACCTTGTCGGAACCCTCCCGCTGTTTAAAAGAAAAGGAATACGCTCGCCGCAGCGCCTCGGTCTTCTCGTCCTTTTTGTCCAGCACATCGAAATGTCTGGCCCATCGTTTTCCCTTTAAAACATTGTCCTTTGTAAAGCGGAACAATTGTTCGGAAACCTCGCTTTTATTGAGCTTGCCGCTTATGATGATAATGTTGAGCGTAGGGCAATTTTCGCATATCTCAGGCAAGACATCGATCCCCTCATTCATACGATCAAACTCTATATCTAATGTCATGAGATCAAACATCCTTGTGGTGAGGAGTTGCAAGGCTTTTCTTACGCTCACAGCTTCATAAAACCTGAGCTCAGGCTCCTGGCTCCCAAGAGCCCGTTTAATTTCGAGTTTTAGGAGTTCCCTGTCCTCGTAGTCATCATCAGCGATAAGCACACTAAACATTCAAGGCCTCCTCAACAAATGGCAGATGAATGATCATCTCGGTGCCTACCCCTAAGGCCGTATATTCTTTGCCGGTCCTGATTTTCCCGGCATGGAGTCCGATCACATATTTGGCAAAATAGAGGCCTTGACCCCAACCCGACTGACTGCCCTTACCTTTATAAAAACACTGGTCCGCCCCTTTTTCATCCATTCCGATTCCCTCGTCCCGGAATGACAGGGAAACATAACGCCGCTTCGCATCAATATCCAGGGAGCATGACAGATTGATATTAGCACGGGTCTGCCCGGGTTTTTTATAATTTATGGAATTGTCTATCAGGTTTTCGAAAACCGTCCTTAACAGGGTGCGTGATGCAAAGATCGAGGGAGGGGACACCCATCCCTCATAATTGAAATGAGCGAAATCACTGTATTGGCTGACCAGGTCGGCAAGCATTTCTCCCAGATCGACCTTCGCAAAATCTATCAGTCCGGCTTCCCGTTCATCCGAGATTTTTTTAAAAATGTCGATATCGGCAAAGAGTTTGTCAAGGTTGTCTTCAATACGCCTCCTGGCATCAAGAGGAAGTTCGGGGAGCAGATCAAGCCGACGCTTTATCCTCCCGACGTTATTTTTAAATTCATGACCTATGGTGGCCGAGATGTAGCGAATAAATTCATTGCGCCGCGCGATCTCCTGATTCTTCAGTGAAAGCAATGCGTTTTCTTTTGATCTTCTTTGTTTCTGCTGATACACAAGGGTAAGATACACGCATATTGCGGCAAAGGAAAAAAGGATAATCAAGAACGCATAATTTGCCGCCTTATTGGACGCATCGAGGTAGTCCTGCATCATCAAAATACGTTTCTCCAGAGTTGCCGGCCCGGCAGCGGAATCGTACGTCCTTTTCCACGGCATCATCCAGGGTATAAGTTTGTCAAAGGGTTTAACGAAGTGATCGAGGTAAGCCATGCCGAGCAGGAGCCAAACTAACGCCGTCGCCATCAGCGCCGATATATATCTCACTACCCTAAAAATTAATAGTATGCTCAAGGATAAATTCCACTTGTTATGATATCTGTCGAAAAATCATATATGCTTCCTTAGCAGAGCTGCAAACGATTAAGGACAAGCAAGAGAAAAGAAATAGAAATCGCGTCACTGTTGTCGTCTGCTCCTCTTCATATCCCGAAGCAATCCTCTTCTTAAGCGGTTTTGTTCACATGCTTCGACCAGATCATCTGATCGAAAATTGCTCAAGTATAACACAGCCAAAAAAGGGGCGGTTCAACGCCTTTTGGGGAAAATTTCCCCTTTGGTAAAACGGAGGATAGGAGGGATTTTATAATTCACTGTCTTCACTATTATGAGACCGTTAAGTATGCACGCCGCTGTTTTTGTCTTTCCCCACCCGCTACTTCCTACAGTATAAATTTTTCACACCCCGTTTTTTCCTACTCCGCTTTTTCTTCGGCCTTATCCTCTTTATTGACCGGCGCCTTCTTTTCCGGCGGGTCCTCTTTTTTGACAGGCGCCTCCCTGCTGACCTGCTGCGCCTTTTCCCACAGGTCCGGATGCGCCCGCTTCCACTTCTCGCTCATATACTGAAAGACCTGGACCCTTGCGTTGTACTGCTCGGTAACGTAAATCCTGTCCTCATCGTCGATCGCGATACCTGCGGGCAAGTTGAACTCCCCCGGATTACTGCCTCCCGCGCCGACAAAAAGAAGTACCTGACCCTCCTTATTGAATATCTGGAAGTTGTTAAAAGCGGCATCAACAACGTACATATGATCCTCCGAATCTAACGCGACCCCTTTTGGCCTGGCAAAGTTCCCGGGGACATCGCCTAATTTACCGATGATTTTCTGAAAATTTCCGTCGGGATCAAAAATCTTAATCGAAAAGGCCTGTGTGTCGCTCACATAAATGTTCCCCACGCTGTCAAGGGCGAGCTCTGTCGGGGTATGGAAATACTTCAGACCGTCTTTCGCCAGATCTATGTCCATGATGAAACGCCCATCAGTTGAATAGGCCCTGACATTGCGTTTCTTTGAATCAACAACATACACTCTCCCTCTCTTATCATCGACCACAACACCAATCGGGTTTGTAAATTCGTTTTCCTTCCCGATAGCATTTAGATACTTGCCTTCCCTGTCGTAAATGTATAGTCGCTTCAACCCTATATCAGTGACGTAGACCCTCCCGTCGACTTTTGAAACTGCAACCCCTGCCGGAGTATTAAGCTTTCCCACTCCCGGTTCGACTCCTATCATGCTGAATTTTCTATTCTTCTTGTCAAAAACAAAAACCGCTCCCGCGTCCGTGACAAAGACCCTTCCCTCTTTGTCAACTGCAACCCCGTAGGGCTTCGAAAGGACCATGACATCGCTGCCGAACAGGGCTTCCGCTACTCCTCCCTGTTCCCCGACATCGGCGCTGGACTGCAGGATTTCGACATATTTTATCCTCGGCTCGTCAGGCGGAAGAGGCCAGGTAAGATCCCAAACCTTCTTTTCCACAGTGGGTGCACAGGATGCGAGCATAGCTGCCAGCAGAGCCGCGGAAAACCAACGCCTGTTACTAAATATCTTCAAAATTAACCGACTGACCCTTCTCATACGTTTCTTATCCTCCATGAAAAACCAAAATTGTAAAACGCATCTTTTGTTCCCACACGATATACGCTACACCCTGTTCCTTATTTCGGATGACAACTTATGCAGATCTCAAAGGGCGTATCGTTCTTATACCTCACGAGTTTTCTAAAATCCGAGCTATGAGGCTGGTGACAACTGGCGCAAGAAAACCTCTTTCCCTGCCTCTTGGGGTCCGTCTTGCCGCTCACAGGATGTCCGGGTGCTGCAAAGCCTCTCATGATATGAATCCCGTTCTTAATCTCCGGCGCTGTATGGCAGGCCGTACAGAGGGCAGTCTGTGCCTTCACTGTCAGGGAAGTGTACTTGGATGCATGGGCAGCATGACAATCGAAGCATCCCGCCATAACAGGCGGATGGACGTTTTTTTTCGTGAATTCGGTTTTGTCGTGGCAGTTGAAACAAAGGTCGGGGACAGCAGACTGGAGGAGTTTTCCATTGTCCGAATTATGAGGTGAATGACACGCCAGACACATGCCGTCCTTGACAGGGGGATGAATTGTTGTGTTCTCGAATTTTTTCTTATCATGGCATTGGAAACAGAGGGCCGGGACTTCGGCGGCTAGACCCTTTGTTATCGTATTCTTTTTTTTGTGGGGAATATCTGCCGCATCTATTGCCGAATGACAGACGGAACATCCCTTCTTTACCGCCGCGTGGACGATCTTCTTTCTCGTTAGCTCCTTGTGGCACTGCTGGCACTCGGCTTCCCCGTAAGCAGACCTGCACGTAATGCCTAGCAGCGAGGCAACTATTGAAGATATGAGCAAGACGACACATCTCGAAGTGATTGTGCCGATTCCGGGATTATTTTCAACAACTCTGCCATTCATAGACCCTCCAGTTCGTACGGGCTTGCTTAATTAACTGTAGTCCTCTCCAGAATTCATCTCTAAGAATGAATATAGCATTTGTGACAGGGGAGTTGAAGTAGCTCAAAATAGCGATAAATAGGGGAGAAGGATTAGCTCTTTTTATTGAGAACAATTGTTTTCTTTCGTCAGTATCTGCTGTCGCCTTCTGTCTTTCTTCATTTCTCATCGAGATACTCAGCAAAAGGTCATGAAATTATGCAAGACAGACAAGAGATTAGTCTTAAATTCTTTCGATCCAAGGAAATAAGCGGATCAGTAACTTAATTACGGTACGGACCGCTGTAGAGGAAGGGTTAGGATCAAGAGCTACCACAAAACGGCTTGACGCCATCGAAAGACGCGGCAAGTAGCGCCCCGGCGCTCTAATCCCCATAACATTTTTACCAATTCGGTACGCATCTGTTGTTGACACAATATTGCAGGGGCCGGCTGCCGGTTGCTCTTGATTGCAGAGACTGACTGCTCGACATTTTTGACATGTTAGGCCCACTGAGCATGTGATCGAACGTCTTTCCCTTGACATGACAGGAAAGAAAGCACCGGGGCTTTCCAGGAACAGACGCCATGACACTCAATTCCCCTTTGTTGTTGGGAAAGACAAGGCTCATGTCGAAATTGAGCAAATTCCGGTGTGTCGCGCTCCCGTGCGCATTATGACAAAAGGCGCACGACGTCTGATTAAAGACAATGTGCTCCTTGTGTGTCTTGAAACTTTCGTTGTTGAGTATACTCGTCCTGTTATGGCACCGGTAGCATAAGGCGTATGTCGAAGGGCTCTCAAGCCCGGCTTCCCTTTCATATCTATCCCTCAATATCGGCACATAGATAGACCCGTGGGGGCCCTGAGCGCCTGAGGGGTCATCATTGCCGTGGCAGTCCGAACATTTTATGATACTCGAGGCAGTGTATTCTCTCTTAAGACTCGGCACAAATGAATTCTTCCCGTAGGTCTCTATCGGATGATATGATGCGTTGGAGGGAGAAAAAGCGGTGGCTATGTTTTTTTCCGGCGGGAGGTTGGCGCTGTCGGAATGACAATTATAGCATACCTGATACTCACCGCTTATCTGCTTTATCCCTGCGCCCCTGCCGGTATATCCCTTCATCCCTTTGACTGCGTTTCCCTTTTCAGACCTGTGAGTGGTGTGGCAGTCGTAACAGGAGGCATGCCTCGGGACGGAGCCTTCCCTTTCCGGGAGCGTCTCACCCGTCACATGGTAACGAGAGGTCTGTATAATGGGATGGTTCGACGGCTTCACAATAACCGAGTATACGTCTTTTGCCTTCCCTGCGCCTCCGTGGCACTTAAAGCACAGGTTGTCCTTCGGGCTTTCGAGCAGGGTCGTTCCGCGCGTGCCGTGTCCTTTATGGCAGGTCGCACATCCCGTAGACACCTTGTTCTTGTCAAGATGGCTCGGACCAACGGCATAACTCAAACTAAGTGAAAAGAAGAACACCATAAGCAGGGTGCAGTGTATAAGGGTGTAGGGGGCAGGGAACAAAGAATGGAGACATTCCCTATTCATCTTGAGCCTCCGTTTCCAATCTTGTATTCAATTCTTTATCTTTTTCATCTGACGCCATATTCCCAACACCCTGTCCTCTTATTCCTTACACCCTTTCTTCACGGGCAGGCTGCGTAACAATCCACATGGCATGTCGTGCATAATTGATCTGTATTGTTGGCATCCCCCACCCTTAGAAATACCGACCTCGGAGGGTTCGGGTCGCTGTGAGGGTCATGACAAGAAGTGCACTGGACCCCCATTCGGGGAGAGACACTCGCGCCATAAGCATTGTCGGTCGGCCTAAGCCTTACCGGCTGGCCGGGCAAAGGCGGGCATACCTTATACGTAACTGTGCCTGCATTGCACTGGGTCTGTTTGTCAGTTACCAAGTTGGCGTTCACCTCTATGGACACTGGATGATGCCCGCTTAAATCGGTGCCTAAATAGGCTGGTGAAGTCGGCGGAAGGGTAGCAATCGTAGTGCCTGCCTGCTGCATCGATATGGTGGTCGCCGACCCACCCAGGTTCACAACAGAGCCCAGCGCAACCGTACCATCGTGGCAGGAGAGGCATAACTTCGAACTCCTGTCGGGCTGAATGGCAGGGCTCGTCGGGCTTAGGAGAGTAACGCTTGAATACAGCTTATATACTGCCGCGCTCATCGTGTGGTTCCAAAGAGGAGTGACCAACTGGGTGGAATGCGGGGTATGACAGAAGACACAGACCTCCTGTTCCGCAACGGCCCTTATCGGCCCCGTCCCGGTCGCAGAGAGATTATGCCTCGTGTTGACAATACTATGAGCAAAGACGGAAGAAGAAAAGAACACGTATACGGTCAAGATTAAGACAAAAGTGAAGGTAAAGGTGAACGGTTCTTTCCAGACCTTAACCTGTCTTATTCTTAACCTATATTTTTTCATCTCAACCTTAACCTATCTTTTCCTTAACCTGTATTTTTTTCTCACCCTTAGCCTATTTTTTCTTCATATATTGAAAAACCTGCACCCTTCCATTATATGTATCGGCAATATAGATAATATCATCAGCGCCTATAAATATGCCTGAGGGCAGATAGAAATCGCCGTAGCCCCTTCCCTCCTGTCCGAAAAACAGCAGCAATTCCCCCTGCCTGCTGAAAATCTTTATTGTGTCTTTCACGGAATCCACGACGTAGACGTCGCCGTCGCTGTCCGTGGCGATGCCCTTCGGCCTCTGAAAGTTCTGCGGGGCGTCACCAGGGGCCCCGAACATGCCTATGAATTTTCCTTCGGAAGAGAACATCTGTATCCTGAAGTTCAACTCGTCCGTAACGTAGAGTCTTCCCTGGTCATCGACCCAGAGATGAGTCGGGAAGTTAAACTCCCCCTCGTCCGAGCCGTTCCTGCCCAGGTTGCCGAGGCTGGCGCCCGTGAGGCCGAATCTGCCCACTACGTGGGCAGGTGTGTCGGAAACATAAAGGATCCTTCTTTTCTTATCTATGGCCAGAGCCGTAGGCCTCTGAAAAGTGCCCTTGAGCTCGCCCGAAAGCCGGCCATCCTTGTCGAATATGAAAACCTTCTTGAGCAGGGAATCGCTCACGTAGGTCATGCCTTCGAATGCTACCACCGCGACGGGGGCGAGAAATTCCTTATCGCCCGCACTGGTAATATTTCGCGCCTTCAGTTCCTTCATATCTATTACCGTCACTCTGCAAGCGCCCGTGTCGGCTATATAAAGGTTGTCTCCGTCAACATGCAGGCTGTAAGGTCTCAAGAGCTTCGGCGATGAGCGCGGGTCGGCAAAGTCTCCTTCATTGCCCATTATCAATTCGTAAAGGCCGCCGTTCTGTTTCCCCGAAACAACAGAGAGACTCCACTGATACTTGATCCTCGGTGTCTCCGGAGGCCCAGGCCAAAGAATCCTGTCCATTGCCTCTTTGTCGATTATAACATGCCCTGCCGACGCGCAACCGCTTATAAATGCAACAAGGGTAAGAAGTTTAAGAAGGTTCGATAGTTTCAACACGTTCAATTGTTTAAACAGTTTAACCAGGTTAAGCGATTTCATTTGAATTTCGCGCCCTTGATTTTTGAGTTCTTTTCTTCTTTTCCCTCTCTGGTAAAGAGGGGTTAGGGGAGATTTTGTCAATCCATTCATCTTTAAAATCCCCATTCATCCCACTTTGCCAAAGGGGGAGACAGCGGAGTACCCTTTACGAAAGGGGAGATATTATTTTTAGGCATCGTATAAACACACTTGCAAAGCTCTCTAGCCTTCCGCCAGGCAACAATCTCTTCAAACTTCCTAATCATACTACCTCTTTTTGAACCTTTTTTAGACTAATTTACCCTATTTGCCATGTTTGTTATGTATTACCAAAAACGTTTTACTAATTTTTCGAAGACCCTTGTCAGTCTTATCAAGACCCTTTGGTCCGTGACGCTGGTTGTGCCGGACCTTCTGATCATCTCGTACTCTGCGCTTAAGGTGGTCTGCCTCACATGCCAGTTTAGAATCGGGTGGATGTCTAAAGTGGTCTCCCCTTCAGAGCTCGTCGTGTACGAGGTCGCAAGGGTCATGAACATATTTCGCCAGAGATAGGTCGAGATATTGGAATAAAGCGAGGTGCTCCGGAAAGAAGTGGATTGCGGGACGCCAGCGATTTCAGCCCCGGCGGTCTGGCCGGTGGTTTCATGCAGTGTCGTTTCGCTCACCCCGAAATTGATAAGGTACCTCGATATGTTCCAATAAAAATCCGTCCTGAGATCGAAGCCCCTCACTTTGAAAGGTTCGGTTCCCTTCACGTCCGAAATACGGAAATAGTTCCTTGATTGAAAAGACAGATTCCTCGCAAGCCTCCCTGTGACTGTCAGGTCAAGCCTGTGAGAATTCTGCCTGCCCTCGTCTAAAGCGGAGCTCGAGTAAAAATAATTCATCACTGCAATGACAGGCTTCGTAGTTACAGTCAGACCGAGCCCGGCTTCATAACTGGCGCCGAGCTCCGTCTGTCCGACAGACAACAGGTTTGTCACCGTAAAGATCTTTGACAGGATATAACTAATGCTGTTATCGACATTGGCGTCATAAACAGGTCCTGCATCAGTGCGGCCCTGATCGTAATGCACTTTGACATCGTCCCTTAACCTTGGGCTGAAAACCTTGGAGTAGGCGCCGGTTACCCCCACATCGTGGTTCTCTGAGATGTCTGACTTGAAATAATCGCCGTTTCCCCAAAAGGAAAGCAAATCCTTTTTTCGTTCACCTACGTATTTTTGCCAGGTGGTGAGGTTCCTCAGACTAAGAGACTCGACACCGTTTTCGTCCTTCAGTATAACCCTGTTCAGTACGTCAAGTCTCTCGGTCGTCTTGTCGTCATAGAAATGAAGATCGGCCTTTAGCTCGAGGTCTTGGTATTTATTGGTCACCGAGCCGCCCAACTTATAATAGAGGTACTCAGCCTGCAGGTCGACATTCTTATTCGATGAAATCGCCCTTACGTCGAAACGGTCAGTATCGGTACTGTTATTGGAGAACTCATCTTTGTATTTGTCATAATCGAGAAGAAGGGTCGGGTATTCGAGGAAGGGGCCGGTCTCCGGTTTTGGCGGGAGTTGCTGCTCCTCCTGCTTGACCTCGGGGGTCTTCTTTTCTTCGGCAGGCTCCTCGGATTCCTCTTCCTCTTCCTCCTTCTTCTTCTTTGTCGCGGCCTCCTGCTGTCTCCTAAGCTCCTTAAGGAACTTTTCCGTCTCCCGCCGGATAATCAGCCAGCTAAAGAGAGGGTTTTCGGTCGGCCTGTATGTGAGGCTCACGCCGTAACTTTGTGTCTTTTGGTCTCCTGTGACAAAGTTGGAATATCTGAGATCAATCGGCTGTGGCAGGTTCGTTAGAAAACCCTTCCTCGGTCGTTCGTTCAGGAAGGAAAAATCCGCCAGGAAGCCCCTGCTTGTAATCGTCTCGCCCGGACTGTATATATCCTGTGAGAATGAGCCTGCAAGATCAAAGGATATGAGCCTCCTGTCTATGACGAACCCTTCGAGTCCGAGGCGGTAGGTATGCGTAAATATCTGCTGGTCGGATTCGGGAACAGATGACCATCTCTTGTCATAAACGAGATCGATCTCGCCCGTAAGAAGGAAGGCATTGGTAAAATAGCGTGAAGGCACGCCGTAGCCCAAAGGGAAAGCGATGTCCGGAAAGACAAAATAATAGGCTGCGGTCAAGGCAAAGGTTAAGATTAAGGTTACGGGAGCTGAACCTTCAGGATATTTCCGACGGAAGAAGGAGTTCACAAATTGAGAACTCCACACCAGTTGTCATTCCTGCAAGCAAACGCAGCCTGTCCTTGCTCGTCGAGGACAAACCCATCCCTACACCCCTCCCAAGAGGGGAATAGGAAAGATTCAGGACAAGCCGGAATGACAGATTCTATGACTTTGAAGAATGAACACTCTATTGCAACGTTCAGGCTCACCTTATCTGCCTTGCCACTCAGCCTCAACCTGGTCTTTATTCCTTAACCTTTTCTCTTAACCTTAATCTTAGCTTTAACCTATTTATTATTTAGATATATTTTCACTGGATATTTTCCCCTGAGCCTTTCAAAGAGGGCTGCCATTTTCTCCTTGAACCTCTTCTCGTGGAGCTCATCTCGCAGCCTATTCTTAGCATCCTCGAAGCTCAATTGCGTCTCGGGCTTTCTCTCGCCGGCCTTGACGATATGAAAGCCGCTGTAGGTCCGTATAGGCTGGCTGACCTCTCCTTCTTTAAGCGAGAAGGCGACGTCCTCGATCTCCTGCTCCAACTGTCCCCTGTGAAGAATACCGAGATCCCCCTCCTTGACCTTCCAGGCCTCCTCCGAATATTTGTAGGCAACGCTGCGGAAATCCTCGCCGTCCTTGATTTTCTGATAAAGCTGCAGGGCGTAATCCCTCTTCTTTAGCCATTCTTCCTCTGAGGCACTAGGGTCGACCTGCACAAGAATATGCCATATCTGCATCGCCTCGGGTTTCTTGTATCTCTCCTTGTTTTTTTCGTAATAGTCTTTTAACTCCTCCTCGGAATATTCCGTCTCCTTCACGACAGCCGCCACGACTGCGTTGGCCATCTCGTATTTGCCGAGCTTTTCCCTGTAAGAGTCGAGCGTCATCCCGTCTTTCTTCAGGGCATTCTTGAGCTTTTTTTCAGAGCCGAGCCTCTTCATATTTTCCTCGACCGCCTTATCGACCGCGTCCTTTGAGGCCTTCATCCCCCTTGACTTCGCCTCATGGTAGAGAAGCTCTACCTCCACAAGGTCATTGAGGGCATTCTTCCTGTATTTTTCCTTCTTCGATGGGTCCATGCTCCCGTGCATGCTTCCTGGGGGCACATACTTCTGCAGCGCGTTCTCAAGCTCCGGCGCAGTTATCACTGCATCACCTACTCTGGCAACAATGTCTTTTTCTTCCGACCAAGCAAAAGAAGAAAAGGGGAAAAAGTTCAAGAAGGTTAAAAAGGCAAAAAAGGGGAAAAAGTTCAAGAAGGTTAAAATGTTGTTACCTATGGGCTTACTAAAATATCTATCGTCCACTTTATGCTCCTTTCTCTATTTGGGAATATAGCATTTGGGGCAAGAGAATTACAGTAGCTCAAAATAGCCACAAAACAGGGAGCCTGTATAGCTATTTCTTCTACAAAAATCACTCTTTATTCGCAGAACGAAAGAATCCTACAGAAGATTTCATTGGTAAAACCAAATATCTCAGGACTTAGCAATGCACTTATCAGTTTTACGGCAAAAAGAAAGGGGAATTTCTTCCCCCTTTTTTTTGCCCACAAACCGCTGCCGATACTTTATTATTTCCTCGAATGGCAGTCCGTACACATATCGGCCTTTGCGCCCCTGAGATATGGGGCGTTGGCGCCGCCGTGCTGATAGTCGTCGCCGTGCGGGTCATGGCATGAACCGCACTCCACCCTGCCCGTGCCTATAGTGCCCCCATAGATCCTGTATTTGGCGCCTGCTCCTACTGTATAGATATTTGTCAGGCCGTTAAGCGCGGCGCTGACGTTCGAAAGCCCTGCCACCGAATTAGCGTTGTGGGCGATATCGTTGTAAACCACTCCGACAGGATGGGTATTTCTCAGGTCTGTGCCGATATACCCCCTGGAGCCGACTCCGGAGGGTGGCATGTAATTGGCTGGATTTGGATCGGGATGGTTTGCGAGATAGGTCCCAATGGCATCGCCGCCCAATAAAACATCGCGATAACCGATTGTGCCGTCATGGCAGCTCAGGCAAGTCAACGAATGCGCGCCGGGGGGGGTCACCGTCGTGCCGGAGAGGGTCTTCCAGGCTCCCGGCGGGTTGCCGCCGCTGTTGTAGAGGTTATAAACAGTTGTAGGCAAAGACCTGTTCCATAGAGGAACGCTCGACATATCCACCTGAACCCCGTTGATAATATTGTCTCTGTTGTTGGCCTGGTGAGGGGTGTGACAATATTGGCAAGCATTTATCCCAAGCCCTCCGTTTGCAAATCCCCCTCCTGATAGGTCATGAGCTGAATTGGGGATCAAGGCAAAGGCAACGCCGACGAATAAGGTTAAGGCTAAGGTTGAGACTAAAATTAGTATGACTGCTTTTTTCACTCGTGCCTCTTTCCTTATTTATCATTTTGCCTTCTTACACCCTACACGCTACACGCTGCGCTATTTTTATGAGGGAGGGGGAACTTAAGACAAAGGGGTGGAATTTCTTCCACCCCTTTTCCGGAGCGTTGCTATTTCCTGCTGTGGCAGGTCGTGCACATCGATGACTTTGGGCCCCTAAGGAACGGAGAATTCGCAGCAGCTGCGGCATAGTCACTGCCGTGAGGATCGTGGCATGAACCGCACTCAACCCTCTTATCCGCGCCGTCAACATAGACCCTGTAAATGGCGCCCGCGCCGACTGTGAAAACGCTGCTTACGCCATTAAGCTGTGCAGGAGCGCCGGCGTCAAGACCCGCATACGTTGCGGCAATACCACGCCAATTAACGCCCACAGGGTGGGTGCTTCTCAGGTCTGTCCCGAGGGTCCTTGGTACCGTAACGCCGGCCGCGTTGGCATAGATGGCTTCCATCTTGATACCGCCCGGATTTCCATCGTAGGTTCCAATAGTGTCGCCGCCCAGATGGATGTCGCCTAGCCCGGTTACGCCGTCATGGCAGCTCATGCAGGAGAGCGAGTGACCGCCCGGAGGGTTAACGTCGGTACCTGAAAGGGTCTTACCGGCTACGCCTGCTACACCACCAGCTGCGTTACCGCTGTCATATACCTTAAAGTTGGCTGCTGCAGGCATGTTCCTGTTCCAGAGCGGCCTGGACTGATCAGAAATATCTGCCTGGTGAGGGGTATGGCAGTACTGGCATGCCGATATGCCAAGGGTATCGGTATTCTGATAGCTAGTGGTGCCATGGGCATTCATAGCCGGCCCAGCAGGGCTAAGGTCATGGGCTGAGCCCGGGATTGTCGCGTAGGCAGCGCTTGCCACAAAGAGCATCGCTACAATTAGAATCAGCATCTTTTTCATTTCATTTCTCCTTTCGTTATGTGACTAATTACTTCTTTCAACAAAGAAACCACTTCCTACAGACTTTTTTTCTATTGTCTCCGTTGCCTCCTTTCTGTTTTGTACCTCATTTGTTGTCGTACTCCTGAGGGAAGAGTTATTATTAGTTCTCATGATTTCTAGGTTACTCCCCGACCGGGGGGTTTGGGGAGTACAATCAATTAACTAAGAAAGGGTGATAAAAACTAGCTATTTTATATGAAGCGCGATGAAGGATTTCAGGTTTGCCTTGCCGCCCTTTATCCCCAGCTTTCTCCGTATATTCTGGCGGTGGCTTTTTATCGTTTCCCTGGACATGTTGAGAATTTTTGCTATTTCCGCGCTGCCTTTTCCCTCGTTGATTAAATTAGCTATCTGCTTTTCCTTCTGTGTCAGATCAGCGAAGCCAAGGGACAGCTCCGGAGAAAAGGACGAGATGACTGTCTTCAGGTTCAATTCGAGGGTATCGAGGTAAATGGCCGCGTCTGCTTCCTTGTCAGAGTTTCTGATTTTGCCGATATAAGGCAGGATCAGCTTCCTGAAGTCCGAAAGCACTCTCCCTTCAAATGCCTTTCTTTCCTGCTCGATCTGCTTCATCAGCTCTTTAAGTGCGGCATTGCTTTCCATGAGTTCCTGGGTCCTGGCCCTTTGAAGCCTCTCCGATTCGAGCAGCGCCTCCTCTACCTGCCTTATCTCGCTAATGTCCAGTATTACAGACTGTCTCGCGACAGAGCCGGTTTGCCAGCGCAAAGGCGCGTTGACCACATAATACCAGCGGTTGTCGCGAGGGTCCTGCATCTCCCACCGGGTTGTCTCGCCTTTTAACACCCTGTCCTTTTCACACCATGGACATGGCGCATTGCGCCTGTGCATGATCTTATAGCAGACCTCTCCGGTTGCATCATGCCCGGTGCGCTCGATCAACTTGCCGTTCATGAACTCGATAATATAATCGTCTGAGCTCACATAATAAAACCCCTCAAACCCCGCCATGATCTTGCTCAGCCGGGACTCCTTCTCGTGAAGAGTCGTCCTGGTCCTCTGGTACTCGATCGTCCAGGCGAGGGCATTGGCCATCGCATTAAGGAATTCCACCTCCCTTTTGTCACGGAGATGCCCGTCTCTGACGTATACGTTTATCACGCCCAGCGTTTTCCCGCCATAAACTATGGGCACGCAGTAATGTCCGTGCGGACCCATCCCTTCATGTTCGATTTCGTGGCGTTCATCCAGGCAAGCGGCAAATTGCGTTTTCTGAGTCAGGGCGGCGCGGCCGCAGAGGCACGTGCCCGGGGGGACATGCCGGCAGTGCTTCCTCAGCGCCTCTGGAAGCCCTGCCTGGACCTTCATAACAAGGCCTTTGGAGTCGTTGCCCTCGGAGAGAAAGATGCTTCCTCTTGATTCAAAGGCAAGCCACGGGATAGAAAGTATAAGCTGAAGTGCGTGTGTCAGGATATTATTTATCGAGTCCTCATGAGAACATTGAAGCATCGAGCAGAGCGCCGAATGGATGTCTATGGCGCGTCCTATTTCCTGCCCGTTGTCACCGGCATGAGTTATGGACGTTGCCGACTCGCTGCGTCTTCCGCCCATTTCGGCCAGAGTACCATCAAGTTTCTCTGCATCTGGACAAATGTTTTCTTCTGACATTATTTCTCCCCTTCTGAAGGCATCTGAAATCTCTTCGCCTCAGAAACCGCCATTTCCTATCCCGCTGTCAAAAAAGGCGGTCACCACCTTCGGATCAAAATGAATGGACGCCTGCGACCTTATATACCTGAACACCTCATCTTCGGACAGGGCGCCGCGATAGGGGCGATCTGACCGCAGCGCGTCCCAGACATCAACGACGGAAAAGATGCGGGCTGACAGTGGAATGGCCTCCCCCTTCAACCCCATAGGATAACCGGTACCATCCCACTTCTCGTGGTGGCAATGCGGTATGTCAAGAGCCAGCCTCAGATAGGGGATAGTCGACAGAAGATCATAGGCAACCACCGGATGGCGGCGCATGATCTTCCATTCGTCCTCATTCAACGGGCCCGGCTTAAAAAGTATGCTGTCCGGGATGCATAACTTGCCTATGTCGTGCAGCAGGGCTCCCCTGTAAACATGGACGAGTTCCTCATCCTTAATGCCCATGGCGCGTCCTATCTGACTGGTCGCAACAGCGACACGCTGGGAATGTCCCTCGGTTACTTTATCCCGCATGTCAAGAGCCCTGGCCCACCCCTCAATGGTCGAGTTATACGCAAGGCTGAGCTCGATATTTGAGCGGTGCAGATTATTAAAGAGGGCTGCATTTTCTATTGCGATGGATGCCTGTAACGCCAGGGCCTCCAAAAAATCGAGCCATTCAGGCTCGGCGCGGATGGGACCACGGTGAAAAACCTCAAGCACCCCCTTAACCTGACCTTTGGAAATAAGAGGCACCGCAAAGTATGCCTCAAATTGCTCTCCTGCCTCCTTAAGCCCTTTGAAGCATCTGACCGTCCCCAGGTCCGGGATATGTATGACACGTCTCTCCAGGGCCGCCTGACCGGCAAAGCCCTCGCCCATCTGCAGCCAGGTGCGGCAGATGGTCCTCGTGCGAAAACCCCGGCTGGCAGTATACTCCAGGGTCTGACTGTGCTCCTGATAAAGAAGCACTGCCGCCGCGTCAACGTGCAGGTTTGAGGTGACCTGATCAAGGAAGACATCGAGGGTGACCCGAAGGTCGAGACTGGAGCTTATAGCCATATCGATGGAGCGCAGTGCGGTAAGGTGCTGCAACCGCCTTTCGGTCTCAGCATGAAGCAGCGCCAATTCGTGCTCACCCGCTATCTTCACGGTGATGTCCCTTGTTGTTTCTATGATCCCCCTGAAAGCTCCGTCGGTATCAGGCCAGGGTGAGGCCGTTACCTCTATAGTCCGTTTTTCGCCGTTTGGTGAGCGATGCTCGTGCACAACGGTACAAGTCCGGCCCGACTCCCTGACCTTATCGAGGGGACAGGGATGCGCATGATCACTGCAGGGGACACTTCTCTTATGGGAGACTGCATAGCAGCGCAAAGACCCATTAGCCGTGTCATTATCGACACAAGTTTCGCGCGCCGCCTTGTTCATCAATTTTATGTTGTGATCGGCGTCTATTACCATTACCGGGTCGGGCAGGCCGTCGATAACGGCCTGCTGGAATAAATTGGCGGCATGCGTCGATTCCTCGGCCATCTTTCGCTCTGTAATATTGCGGGAAAACTCTACGACAAAGATAACTTTGCCCTGATGGTCAAAAACAGGCCAGGTACTGGTTTCGGTCCAGACGCGGCCGTTGTCCGGCCTGCAACTGAAGCGCTCCCTTGTGCTGGGCTTGCCAGTCGTGCGGGTTTCAGCCACCTGGCAGTCATCACAGGGCTCAGGACTTCTTTGGAAAACTTCATAGCAGTGTTTTCCGACCACAGCCTCCACTTGTAAATTATGAAGACGGGCCTTGGCCTCATTGACCCAGATGATGCGGTAGTCGCTGTCGACAATGTTGAGCGGCTCCTTGACTGCCATCAATGCCTCCTCGGCAAGATATGGAGGAAACTTTATCTTTCCCGGCATTTCCCTCTCTCCGATTTTGACCTCCTTTCCGCTTTCCAGATCGCTATTTTTTCTGCGTAATGCCGCTTTTTTCAAGCTTCCTGCGCTTTGCTTTAAATGCATAATACTATCCTCAGAAGATTCTGCCTCTTTCATTAAGATATTATGAGCGGCAGTAACAGTAAAGTAGGTCTAAATAGCTAGTAATGAGGGAGTGGAAATAGTACTTCCTCAAATATGGTTGGAGATTTTTCCGGGTATTATCAAAAACTTAGGCGATATTGCAGGCGAAGCCGGCCATGGATCGGCGGGGGGATATTATCAGGAGAAATATACTATTCCTGGAAGGATAAAAGGTATGATCTGAGATGGACCCGCTTGGCATAGATATTTAATTTCTTCCTGATGTTCTGCCTGTGGGTCTTAACCGTCTCCAGCGACATGTTCAATATCTCAGAAATTTCCTTGTTCTCTCTGCCCTCTCTGATAAGATTGGCCACCTGAAGCTCCTTTGGAGTAAGGCAGATTAAAGCGGACGACATCCTGACCGAAAAGGGGGAGACGATCTCTTTCACATTCGCCTCAAGGATATTAAGATAGGCCAGTTCATCCGACATGGACCTGTTCCTTTTGAGTCTTTCTATATAGGGTAAGATAAGTTTATTGACATTGGACAAAATCTTCTCTTCCATGATCCTTTTATCATTTTCGATCTGCTTCAGCAAGACCTTCAGGGCCATGTTGCTTTCGATGAGTTCCTCGGACTGTTTCCTCATCGTTTTCTCCGATTCCAGGATAGCCGCTTCCATCCGTTTCCGCTCAGTGACATCACGGAAGACCAGCACTATTCCTCCCATGATGCCGCCCTCCTTCCTTATGGCCGAAACCGTCTCATCAATGAAAAGTTCCCTGCCGTTTTTGTCGATAAGAACCGCACCACTGCTTACATGAGCCCCGGCATCTCTGCCGATCATTTCCAACAGTTCTCCCATTTTAGCAGCGCGCGTCTTTTCATCGACTATATTGCAGATCTCCGCCACATTTCTGCCCATCGCATCTTCATGCTTCCAGCCGGTCAGTTCCTCAGCAATGGGATTCATAAAAACCAGCGACCCTGATTCGTCAGTGGCCACAACAGCATCTCCTATACACTTCAGCGTAGCTGAAAGCCATTGTTCACTTCTTTTCAGTTTCTTCTCCATCTCGTGCTTATAAAGGGCCATCTCGATCGTTACAAGCAGCTCCCTCTCCTGGAAAGGCTTCAGAAGATACGCAAAAGGCTGCGTGACCTTTGCCCTGAGAAGCGTATTTTCGTCGGCATAGGCAGTAAGATATATAATTGGGACATCGAGACTCGTCGTGATGCGTCCGGCAGCCTCCACCCCGTCCATCTCCCCTTCAAGCATAATATCCATCAGCACAAGGTCAGGCGACGTTTTTTCCGCGCGCTGGACAGCCTCCTCGCCAGAGGCGACGACGCCAACCACCTCATATCCTTGTTTCGTCAATCTTTTTTCGAGACCCATTGCGGTGATACTTTCATCCTCAACGATCATGATCCGAGTCTTAGGCACCAGTTTTTCTCCTTTTCTTTTGTTCAAGCTGCCAAAAGGTGATTTTGAATGCCGTCCCGCG
This sequence comes from Candidatus Sulfobium mesophilum, assembly GCA_900302705.1. Classification (GTDB taxonomy): domain Bacteria; phylum Nitrospirota; class Thermodesulfovibrionia; order Thermodesulfovibrionales; family UBA6898; genus Sulfobium; species Sulfobium mesophilum. The sequence continues at coordinate 10,148 of OUUY01000013.1, read as the reverse complement.
GCCTCTGTCGATCTCGATTTCTCCTTTGAGCTGCCGCACAAGGGTATTCACCAACTGCATGCCGAGCGAATCCGGCTTTACAGGGTCTACATCCGCCGGAAACCCTGACCCATTATCGGCGACAACAAGGGTAAACTTCCCGGTTTCATCAGAAGAGAGATTTATACGGATCCTGCAGTCTCCTCCGGATGGAAAAGCATGTATAAGAGCATTTGAAAAGAGCTCATGAACGATCAGCGCAACAGGGACCGCCGTATTGATATCCAGCCGCACGGCGCCGACATTTATGTCAAGTGCAACCGCGTCCGGATCCATCGCATAGAGGTTGCGGACATAATCAGTAAGGTCCCTGAGATATTCCGCAAAATCGATCTTCCCCATGTCATCTGATTCATACAGCTTTTCATGAATGAGCGCCATCGACCGGATCCGGTCACGGCTCTTGCCGAACATCCCGGAGACAGCCTTGTCCGCGACCTGGCAGGCCTGAATGTCAAGAAGGCTGGAAATGACCTGCATATTATTTTTGACCCTGTGATGGATCTCCCTTAAAAGCAGCTCTTTTTCCAAAAGAGAAGCCTTTATCCTCTCCTCAGCTTCCTTGCGGCCAGTTATATCAGTGGCAACTGTAAGCCGGACCATTCGGCCGTCCACCCACCTGATCGCTTTATCCTGGATATAATACCATCTACCGTTGATTGTATTGCAGTGCTCCCAGATTCCTGCCCCCCCAGGCATCCCTTCTGATGTGAGCGATCCCACACATGCGCAGAAGTCGCAGGGTCCGTTCTGCCCGGACTGTAACGCCTGCCAGCAAATCCTGCCGCAGACGTCTCCGAACATCTCCCGCGTATATTTGTTAATGAACAGAATTTCTTTTGTCTCTATATCGGCGACATAAACGATGGCCTCGAGTCCATCAAGTACCGCGACCAGTCTTTCCTGCACCTCATGTATAGTTTCTTCCGCTCTCCTGCGCTCCGTAACATCTCGCGATATTTCGATCACCGCCGTTATACGGTCGTCAGCATCTTTCAGGGGGGAGGCGGCAACATCAAGATAAATCAACCCACCATGTGTCGCCTCGGCCCTTTCCGCTGCGTGCAATTGCCCATCGCGCAGGGTAAGAGCCATGGGACATCCAGAGCAAATAACCTCTCTGTTATCATAAGCCTTGTAGCAGTGTTCTCCGACCCGGTCCCCGAACCAGCTCTTATGCAGCCGGTTTTGGTACAGCACCCGGCATTCCGTATCATGAATGCTCAGGCCGTCGGCAATCCCTGCAACTATCGCCTCAGACTTTGCCTTTTCATCCTCGGCCCTCCTCACAGCCTCCCGCAGCAAAGCCTCTGCCTTTTTACGCTCGGCATTCTCCGCAGCCAGTGAGTCGATTGTCCCTATAAGCTGTTTTGTCATGGTATTACAGCTGTCGACAAGAACGCCGATTTCATCTTCGACAGGATGTTGAGCGCGACGGGCCAGGTCACCTCCGCTGATTGCCTGGACGGTATCGGCAAGAGATTCGATGGGGCCTATGACCTGTCGCCTGACAAGAAGTCCAACCACGACAGTTCCCGACAGTGCAACCATAAAGAAAACACCAATAATACCCGCACTGCGAGACGGCATGGCAAGAGCCTCCGCAGCAGGCCTTTCGGTGACAAGAAAAAGTCTTTGGCCTCCAAGTACAATCTCCTTCGTGTCGATAACCGATTTCAGGCCTGTCAATCCGCTTCGGACATTGTTCCCACTGACCGGGAAAAAAGTTCCCTTCAACACCACGGAGGCGTCCCTGTGGGCAATAACCTGACCAGTCCCGTCGAGAAGATACGCACTCCCCGAACTACCGATATGCAGGCCGGCAAACAGGCCCCAGGTATCTTTGAGCCGGATGCGACCGACGAGTACGCCTTTCGGCAGACCGCTGTTAATGTCAAATACAGGTGTTGCGATAGTCATCAAGGGTTCCCCGGTCGACCTGTTGAACAGCACAGGACCATAATATATTTTGCCGTCCATCATCGGAACGCGAAACTCATCAGCCCCTGTCATTATCTCGAAGTCCTTATCAGCATAAACCCTGTCTCTCGATACACGGACCAACTCCCTGCCGCTCCTGTCGATTAGGATAAGGGTATCGTAAAAATGACCGTGATACTTATTCCTGTATGAGCATAATGTTGAAAGGATCTTCTTCTGCTTCGTCCTATCAAGGTCAATGATGTTGCTGACCTCAGCTGCGTTGCTCAATTGGTCTTCGATATCACGGAAATAATCCCTGATATGTCCCAGCGCCTTTTCCGAGATTTCGTGCTGAAGCTGAACGGACTGATCCACCTGAATCCGGTAGCTCTGCCATGCAAAGACAATACCCGATAGCACCAGCGGCACAAGGGACAAACCAAGAAAAGCCATTTTCAAACGTCTCCTGATTCTTCCTCTATCGGCGCTCTTCAGTATAACCTCCTTCCGATCAAGCCGTCAGGCTCAAGAAATCGCCCTTCCGGGGGTGAACTGAATAGTATTATGCTTTAGTGCCATCCACTTTTTCTGATCCCGCCACCTCTGTCACACCCCGAATTTACCGAACCAGCTAACAGGAAACTCAAGAGTGAAAGTGGTGCCGTTATTTGGTTCGCTATCCAGGCTTATCCGGCCCAGATGCTCCGACACTATCTGCTTAACCAGAGAAAGACCCATCCCGAACCGGCTTCGTTTCGTACTGAAAAATGGGTCAAATACCCGCGGGATATCTTCCGGTGCAATACCAATACCGCTGTCCGAGATTTTCAACAGGACAGTGTCGGGCCCGACTGAGGAAGAGACGCTTATCCATCCATCCCTCGGAGTCGCTTCAACGGCGTTTTGAAGAATGTGGAAGATGGCGACATGCATAAGATTTTTATGCATGTTTATCCTTGCGCTGGTTTTGCAGAGATCGGTCTGAAGCTGAACTCCCTTGCGGATGCACTCCTTATGTATGAGCGAAGAAACATCCGCGACAAGGGCATTGAGGTCTTCGTAAACAAAAAGAGAGCGCGTATTCTTGAGGAAGGCCTGGAACTCGTCAACGATTTTCCCAAGCTTTTCCGCCTGCTGACCGATAAGTTCCAAACCCTCTCTAACCTTTACGCTCATTTCTTCCCTGTCGGCAAGTCTTTTACAGACAGTCCTTGTCACATACGCCGGATTCCGGATCCTGTCTGCCACCGTCAGAGCCATCAGGCTCATCGTCCGCTCGGCAACGAGTGTTTCTATCTGCTGGTTGAAATCTTCCAGTATCCGCTTGTAATCAGCCTCCATGCGGGCGAGCCTGCTAAATTGCAAGGCCTTTTCAAGGGAGCCGATTAATTGGTCGAGCTTAAAAGGCTTAATCAGGAAATCGAATGCCTCTTTCTTGACAGCCTCGATCGCCTTCTCCATATCAGCGAAGCCGGTCATGAGTATAACCGGCGTATCCGGCGAGAGCGCATGGATCTTTTCAAGGAGGTCGATACCCGAAACAACCGGCATTATGATGTCTGTCAGGACGATATCGATTCTGCTGCTATCAAACTTTTCAAGCGCCTGCTCGGCAGTTTCGGCCTTTACGATATCGAATTGTTTCGGCTTCAGTGCGTCCTCAAGCAGCCTGAGAACAGGTGGTTCATCGTCGACGCATAATATCGTGGGGTTTTCCCCTGACATTATAAGGCCTTTCCGCGGGCGTTCTCCGCTTTCCGTGATGTATATATTATTTAATTGTTACCGACACTTGTAGCATGTGTCAAGTTATCATTTCGTATCGATTTCTGTTTGAGGCAACGGGGTGTCACGGCAGGGCCAGTTCAGAGCAGAGTTTAATTTAACAACATTTTGCCTAGGATATTGAATGTCCCGGAGAAAAATCTTTAAGCTCTTCCTCGTAGCAGAAAAAGCAAAAGCAACTTACTGAATCAGGCTATTCATAATTTTTTCTGGTTGCTTATGAAAGTACGGACTTTCTTTAAGCGGATCACTTTCCCGTATTGCCCGCTGCGGGCTAGCGGGAAAACCTGTTCCCAGTGCCCCTGGAGCAAGAGAGTTCATTCAACTGCTGACTTCAGATCAACTATCCTCACTTGTTGTGGCACTTATTACAAAAGGCATATAACATATCGCCGGAGTCAACTGAAAGAAAGCTGCCTACGTTGGAGGCGTGCGGATTGTGGCAGCTTGCGCAGGACAACACCCGCCAAGGCGCACCGGGGTCTTTGACGCCCCGCGTAGGATGACCATCATCCAATAGGGCATAAAGCTTGAATTTATGCACGTTTTTTCCCATTTCTTCGTGGCACGATACACAAAGGTTCCAGGGCGCCTTTCTCAAAAAAAATTTGGTATCGGATCCATGAGGGCTATGACAGATCGTACATTTTCCTGTTGCTGTTGGCCCGTGGACATACTTCTTCTGTGCCCACTGGGCCTTGATATCAGTGTGACAGGAAAAACATAAGGAACTGTCCGGTTGCAGCGTTACATATTTTGCAGGCGCCGAATCCTTGTTATGACACTTGTAACAGGTCCAGGTCGCCACAGGCCCATGAACATATTGAGATGAAATTGTCCGCTCATGACAATGACGGCATAAAGACAGCCCGGGCTTGTCCGGTGTCGGATCCTTTCCATCCGATTCCATGTTGTGGCATGGCCTGCAGACCTCCTCTTTCTCTTTACGATGGAAAGGCATTTTTTGAAATTGCCGAGGGGCTAACGCTTCCTTCTTCAATAGACCACTCTCACAAAAAACAGAGATTTTTTTTGCTTCTATCGCACTGCCGCCCTTTGTTACCTTCACTGCGATCTCATTCAGTCCGATGCCTATACCAATAGTACGGCAGAGATATTTCGCTTGGGCTGAGACACTCACGTCCTCCATTTCATTCTTATTCCTCACGATGACGACCCTGTCCGCTTCACCATTTAAAGCGATTACAACGGTCACCCATTTCCCGCTGACAATGCTCATGTCCGAGGGTTCAACCAGGTAGAAAGCCAATGGGTTTCCCTCTGCAGGTGGCATCAAAAGAACCATGATCACCAGGCAGAAAAATACTTTTATTGGTTTCACTGTAGCACCCTTCAGCTCCTCTTGCGCCTTTTCTCTTCATACATTAATGTATCCGCTTTGATCAGCAGTTCATTAATCGAACAGGGACAAGCCGGATCATAGCTGGCAACACCCTTGCTGAGTGAAATTTTATACCTGTCATTTTTTTTATTGCACATATCGATATTGGCCTGCAGGCGCGTGCTAACTCCCATGACATTGCCACCCCCAGTCGGCATTACGACAAATTCATCGCCTCCGATACGGCCTATGATATCGGAATTGCGGAAGGTGGCCTTAAGCGCGGACGTCACTGCCTTTAAGGCCCTGTCACCCTCCTCGTGACCCAGCGAATCATTTATGCCCTTCAGTCCGTCGAGATCAAAATAGAATAGAAAAATTGACTGCTGAAGCCGGTCTGCCCTTTTCAATTCCTGGTCCGCCAGCGCCAGGAACCCGCGCCGGTTATTCAGTCCGGTAAGCTCATCATGGAGGGAAAGGCAACGCAGTTCATCCTCCGTCTTTTTCATCTCGCTGATGTCCTTGAAATCTTCCACAATTCCAATCAGCTTTCCGTCATCTCCGTGGAAAGCGGTCGCCGTAATAATAAAATGGGCTTCTTTCCCGCCACCCAGACTCCTTTCAGATTCAAAGTGGATAACGCGGTCCGGCTGCCTCAGCATTCTAGACAGATAGCAATTGGGCGTGCCGCATTCAGGGCCGGGGAAGACGTCACAGCATCTGCGTCCGACAGCATCGTCCTTCGTCCTGCCGATGAGATTCAGAAACATATTGTTGACTCTAAGTATTTTGAACTTCTCATCTATAACGCACATGGCGTCTGCCGCATTATCGAAAATCCGCTCCATTTCCATATATGCAACCTTCATCTTCTTTTCTGTTCTTTTCCTGTCGGTAATGTCCCGAAAATATTCTATTACGTGGGATACCTTTCTATACTCATCATGAATAGGATAGGTATAGATCTCAATCCATAGTTCCCTATCGTCCTTCACATTTAAAAGCTTATCTTTTGCGCAGGGGTCGCCTGAACGAAAGGTCTTTTCAACAACACAATTTTTACATCTCTCATGATTTCCATAAATAACTTCATGGCATTTCGCGTCCATCAGGTCCATCAGCTGAATTCCCCTCATTTCTGCATAGGCCTCATTTGCTTTCACTATCCTGTATTCCCGGTCAAGAATTATAAACGGATCACGTATGCTGTCAATGGCCACGCTAACAACGTCTTCTGCATCAGCAGGACGATCTTTAACTTCCCCTTTAAGGATATCTCGCGCACTGGCTGTCCCTGGTGTCTCACTGGTCCTCCCGGAAAAGACATGGGACGTAATGCCCAGCTTTTCCAGGTGCCCTGCTGTACTGAAGACCCGGTCGGGCCCCCCGGCCACATTTTTTGTAAGGTCCTTCGAATAGATTGAAGAACGTCTGTAGAAAAATCGCCAGAATAAAAAACCGCCCGCGAAAGAGGCCACCCACAAAGAGACTACAGGAAAAAGTGTCTTGTTAAGAATTGTTTTGTCCATCTGTTTGTGAATCCGAACGAATGAAAAAACGGTTTCGACCCTTCCAAGGACTGGCTGGCTTCGTGGATGGAAATGACAGTCTGCCGAAGAACATGAAGGTTCATTATAAATAGGTTCCGAAAAGATGAGATTCCTGGATTTGCCTTCTTCCTGTATGCGCCAATCCCTCTTCTCAGATAATGTCCCCGCTGACACGCCGTGATCGTCATGGCAGCCTGAACACGTTCTTGTATTTGCGTCGGGGCCGGCTTCGCTTTCTTTCGGCCTCGATGAATACGCGACTCTCCCTTTGCCGTCGAATATCCTTATTATTTTGATATTATCGCCGTCCACAAGATTCTCTATCGTACTTTGAATTGCCTGAGGATTGCGGGTCAGCATCTGGTAACTGACGCTTTTCCTGATGAGATTTGAGGAAGAGGAGGTATATTCGACGGCCTGCTCCATGAGGTGCCTCTTCTCGTAATAGGCGATTGCAGTCCAAATGATCCCAGATCCGAAGACAATAAAAACAACGACAGCTGCCACCAGCCTGCTCGTAGCAGAATGAGTTAACAGAACCGGATATCTTTTAAAAAGCAAAAAAAGTTTCCTTCCCCCATAAGGCAACCCTTGCGCTGATTATTCCAGACATTGCCATAAGGATTAGACCTTATTTTATATTTACTACACACGGACAGAAGCTGTACAGTACGATTAAATAGCGGTAAAATAGGGAATAAAAATAGCGCATTTAATCACTGGCCTCCCCCCAAAACAATGATGAGAACGAGAAAGCCGCTAACTACACATTTGTCGTCCAGGATCTTTTCAGAGTCTCTGATGACTCAGTTATATGCTTTAATATCAGGCAGTTATAAGAAGCAGGCCGGATTTTGAAATTTGACTTATACTTCTGTATCCGGGGTTATGTAAGGTGGGCAGCAGGTTTATTCAGAAGTCCCCCTCAGCTGAGGAGATGAATATCACAGAATTTGCCATTTCTCTTCACGGCAGTTGCGCGCTGTTGACCCTTGATGCTTCTTTCCCTTCTTCTTCCTTCTCTTCCGCTTCGCCCTTCCTGCGCTGAGACGCCAGAGTTTCAAATATTCCGGCAACCACCGCAATCGCGACGATTCCACCTATAAACCAAAACTTCATCCTCATGTCTTAACCTTAGCACGGCATGATTCATTGTTCAATACGGATACCGGTTAAAGTGTCTTCCAATGCCTCTTTTTTGTAGAATAAAATTGGTGAAAGAGGTTTTAAAGGAAAAGTTCCTGAGTGAACTGATACCCCTAGAAAGAATTTTCTTTCTAAAGAAAGCAAAGGAGGCTGTCGAGCAGAAGGGATATCCAGCCGGGGAAGACCTTTTCTACTACTGCTACTTTCTTACGCTCAGGGAACGCATAAGGAAAATCGGAGTTTCAGGATGCGAGGGATATGTGAGAGTCTTTCTCGTCGAAGGAGCTAAGGAAATTGAAGAGATGGTAAAGATGTACGAAGAACGTCTGGAGAAAAGAAAGACAATATCCCCTTATCTTGATGCCCAAAACTTTATAGAATATTTCTCTGACTGACCGCGCAGAGATGACCTGATGCTATGCTTTGTCAACTGAGCAGTTGCCGGAGCGTCTCTAATTTTTTAGGTGCCATTGCAAAAAGCTATGAAAGACATATAATGCACTCATGGAGAACGACGTGAAAAAATGCGATCGTTTTATTCTGGTTATACAGATGAGAAGAATAGCGGCATTCTTTCTTTTAGTTTTAGCAATTTCGGGCTGCGCGGGGGCCGGTAAATTTGCACCGTCCGGTCAGTTTCCTGAAGGGAAACACCTTCTGAATATCACCCGGCTTACTTTTGACGGCGACAATGGAGAGGCATATTTTAGTCCCGACGGGAGACAGCTTATTTTCCAGTCGAACCGCGGCGGCTATGGCTGCGACAAAATCTGGATTATGAATATCGATGGGTCGAACAAGCATATGGTCAGCCCCGACCACGGCGCAAACACATGCTCCTTCTTTTTCCCTGACGGCAAGAAGATTATCTTTGCTTCGACAAGCCATCTGCCGGGTGCGTGTCCGCCGAGACCGGAGACTCCCCGCGGCGCATACTATGCGTGGCCGCTTTATCCGTACAATATCTTTACCGCAAATCCGGACGGCTCGGGAATGAAGAAACTCACGGACAATGACAGGTACGATGCGGAGCCGATTGTGTCTTCCGACGGAAAGAAGATCGTCTTTGGGTCGCAGCGGCAAGGCGATTTTGATGTATACGTCATGGATGCCGACGGTTCCAACCTCAAGAGGCTTACCGACCGGTTTGGCTATGACGGCGGGCCCTGGTTTTCGCCAGACGGAAAGAAGATAGTATGGCGGGCATGGTACCCGGAGTCACCCGAGGAAAAGGCGCAGTGGCGTGAATGCATGGAGAGAAATTATATACTTCCGGTTGCCCTGGACCTCTGGATAATGGATGCCGACGGATCGAACAAGACGCGCATACTCCATAATGGTGCGACGAACTTCGCGCCTTCCTGGCATCCTGACGGCAAGCGCATTATCTTTTCGAGCAACATGGACGACTGGCATCGGGATATCAGTAAGTACGGTCATAATTTTGAACTCTACCTTATCAATGCCGACGGAACCGGACTTGAGAGGATTACGAACAACGCTGTATTCGACGGATTTCCGATGTTTTCTCCGGATGGGAAAAAACTCGTCTTCTGTTCGAACCGTGACCCGGAGAAACCCAGAAATACAGATGTCTTTATTGCGGACTGGAAGGAGTGAAGCAGATAATTAAGACAACTTGTCTTATCCAGACTGCCTGCGTCATATTGATTATGCTTTTCCATGGGCTCTCCGGCGCCGAAACAAATCGGCCGGAAGCAGAACTTCTCAATCATGATCTGAGTATAGTGCTGGTCCCGGAAAAAAGCCGCATAACCGCCAAAGACACCATCACCCTTCCCTCAGGCTCGACTCCCGAAATACGTTTTCTCCTTCATCCCGGTCTTAATCCGCGCTCCCTGACTGACGGAGTGCGGATCACGCGCACTTCCAGCCACGAGCCCGGTGCAGAATCTTTCACCGTGCATATGCCAGATGGGACAAAAACTTTCACTATTTGGTTCGAGGGGGAAATATTCCATGAACCAGAGCCTGTCGGTAAAGAGTATGCGCAGGGATTTAGCGATTCTCGCGGGATTATCTCAAAGCAAGGCGTTTATCTCACCTCGGGATCTCTTTGGTATCCGGATTTCGGCGAAGGGCTTCTGACATTTGCCGTTGACATTGAACTCCCTGAGGGCTGGGATGCTGTCAGCCAGGGTGAACGCACTGCATATCAAAAAACAAGAGAAGGCATGAGGGTAAGATGGGAATCCCGTAACGCCCAGGACGGAATCGTCATCGCAGCCGCTCGCTTTCACGAATACGAAGATAAAGCCGGAAATGTCAGGTGCATGGTCTTTTTAAGGGAAGATGACACGAAACTCGCCGGAAAATATCTCGATGCAGCATCGCGTTATATA
>OUUY01000070.1 GCA_900302705.1 Candidatus Sulfobium mesophilum | reverse complement strand
TGGCGGAATTGGTAGACGCAAGGGACTTAAAATCCCTCGTGGGAAACCATGTGCCGGTTCGAGTCCGGCCTCGGGCACCAGCTACTATCAACGGTTTACAGGATATTGAGTTAAAAAATAAAACAGTCTCATAATTGTCTTAGCTAGCACATAGCTAGCACAAAATACCCTCCTAGGCTTCCTGTAGTGCCCCAGGATCGATTTTCAGAGGTCAGGCAATACTGCTGTGTCCTGATTTGACTTGGCAGACAACATATGGTTTAATGATAACAATGAATGACGAGACAAAAAATAACCTTCTTGCCAATTTATCAAGAGATAGCTTTGTTCCCACTTTAATAGTAGGTTCATTGGGAATCATGGCTATTGTTGTGTCAGGGGGTATTTATAGTACTTACTGGGTAATTGAGGCAATGAGCGATCTTATAAAACATTATTCTCAATTCTTTTTATAAAAATTAAACCTTCCTGTCTTACCGTACTGCTCTACAATCCCCTGGCATTAGATTAACTATTTAGCCATTCCTTTATGGTAACTATTAGAGGGGATGAAAATTGTACTTTTGCGGGGATGGGTAATCTTTAGACAGTGAGTATGGCTCTTATCTTGTCGAGTTCTTCCATAATATCAGTGGTACGTTCGGCCTCAGATGCTGCATTCAGTACATCGGACAATGCCGAGACCTTCCGAAGCAGAAAGTTGACTTCGTCAACCTGGCTGACTGTTAAAACCTTTTCTCCGTCTGCAATAGATTCAGTAGCGCTAAGCCTCACAGATATTTCTTGCCGCCTTTCTCGCCCTGATTAATTATGTATATGCCAATATTATTTTGTTCAAGATAAATAATCAATCCTACCTGGGGAGGGTGTAGTGTGGGTCCAGAGGGCAACCAATGCTGTGGTATGGGGTTCCGCTAAACGGTGGTAAGATGTATCTATGGAAGAAGATGATGATTTGGAAGAAGTAGATAATTTGGTCGACTTAATTGAATACTTGGAAACTGCAACAAAGCAGGAGATTCAAGAGCTGTTGATGTTTATGGTTGATCTGAGGTTGCAGACAGAGGGACAGCGGAGGGAACAGCCTCTTCCAAGAAATTAAGACTCTTCCAGTTGCCCCCCCAGGAAGGCCTTGATGGTTTCACGGCCAACGCTTTTAGACTTTAAAGCCCTCCAACTATCAAGTGGCAATTTGGAGGGAAACAAGCGACTGATATCGGTATCATTCGCTATATCTGTAGTGGCCTATTTATTCGGTCTTTGGTCATTGTTCTCGACCTCCTCAAACACATGCCATAAGGTCAACTGTTTGCCCATTTTGATTGACCCTATGTAGCGTAGTTTGCCTTCATATTTTTGGGCAATGACCTGTCCGGTCCTCAAGACACTATCGTGCGTGGTTTATACTTCGCCGGTTCATCAGCCTCAAGCATTACCGATACATGTGCCTCACCAAATTGCTCCTGCAGACACAGTATCTGGGCATCTATGGGCAATGGTAGCACCTGCCTGTCACGCTTCATAAGCCTGTACGTGTAAATTCGTTTTGCCATGTGCCCTCCCTTAAATATACCCTGACATGGGCTATAAAAGAAGCCCGCCCCCTACCTGAGTAGGATTCATATTTGACAGGCGGTGTGTTATAAGAAAGATAAAGAGAGGAAGCAATTCATAAGGGGGAGTGAATCTATGCTTATTACAGTTGTATATCAGGATGGCAAACAGGATTTAGTAGACCCTCTTGTCCTCAAAAAACTGCTTGCTTCGGATAAAGTGAAAAGGTTTCTCCGTTCGGATGGATGGGCAATTGTAGGGAGATCCCCGATGAGAGGGGATGATAAAAGGTATAAAAGTTATAACGTTGAAAGACGTCATGGCTCTAAGTAGATTTCCCTAAAAGCCTAGATCCTTTACCTCTGGAAGGCGGCTGGCAATGATGGTGACTGAGGAAGAAAGAAATAATGTGTTAACGGTTAGCCAGGTTCATGAAGTCGGCTTGCTGCTTGGCAAGGTCTGGGCATTGACCCGCGTGCTGAATCAAGCATCTAAAATCGAACATGGTCACATTAATAATCACACTGTTAGGGCCGCAACCACTGATGTGATGAAAAGCGTCGAACAGATCAAGGCCATACTCGGCGTCTAAATTTTACAAACTCACGGAGATCGCTCTTTTAAAATTGAGGGGGGTTAAAGCGTAGTCGAATCCTGCAAGATGCTAAGGACCGTCCCAATTGAGTAGAACCTCGCCCCGCCTATTTTCTCGCCGTCATACTTCCCGGTGTATTGCCAGCCGTAGACAGTCTTAACATTGACCTTCAGGGAATGGGAGAGTTCTTTCGCCGTGTATCTTGTTTTCACCGGCAGCCCGTTCTTTTTGAGTAATTCGTTTTCGTCATCATTGAGTTCGGTCAAGTTTCACTCCTTAAAAAGAGGGCGGCCCGGTGCTGGTTCAGGCCACCCAAGGTGAAAGAGGAACTGCCGTCGGCTGAACCCCCTTACAGAGGTCGCGGCACCGACGGCAAAAACAGCCGCGATACTTAAAAACTAAGCGTTCAAAACCACCGTCGTCGAAAGTGTGTCGCTTCCCTTGCGCGGGACTATTGGCTCATCAAGCAGCATTGTGCCATCGACCCTTGTCTCAATTCGGAAAGACCTTTCGTTTTCATACCAGCGGACAGCATTACTCGTTTGCACACCGATCTGCGGAGTCAAGCAAACAGCATAGCCCTTGAAATCGCAGAGGACGATGTCGCCTTTGCTGCCCAGGGCAGGCGACTTTTCAGTGAAAACAATCGGCAGGCCGAGCAATGAGGACGGTATCGCCGCAGAAGTCCCAGTGAAACCGGCAGCAGCCCAAATATATCTGTTACCCGGATCTTGCATAGTCAGCAGTGACGGTAAAATGTTGTAGTTTGCGACCCATACCGCCCTTGACTGAAAGGTCAATGCCTGTTGGCCTTCGCCTGTTTTCTTATTGCTTCACTGTCCGCCTCCCTTTGACGGTCCCTAAAAATAATCAGGCCCAGGGCGTAGGGTTCGCCTATCATCAGTTCTCGTCTTGCCCTCGAAAAAGCCTCGGATTGAGTTCATTTCAGTGTCTCACTCTTCCTGATGAACTTAATGCTGCCATCTGTAAAACCTATGGTCAATTCACCGCTGAAGTGTTCGTCTATGATTCCGATTTTCTTTAGTAGGTCAGCAATTAGCTTCTTCTCATAATCGTCTATTTTTTCCATATCACATCTCCTTTGCATACCTCTCTGAGCGGTTTTCATTGAAGGCAGTCTCCAATGCCGCCGACGCCCGACTTTTTTCGTCTGGTATCAAATGAGCATATCGCTGCGTCATGGCAAAACTCTTATGTCCTAATAGTTCGCGGATAGTGACAAGGCTTTCACCCTGCAAAGCAAGCCATGATCCGAAGGTATGCCTCAGGCTATGAAATGTGACCCGCTGCCGCCGGTCCTTGACGCCCTTATTGAACAATTCATCTGCAACGGTCCCGAAGATTTTCGACATTTCATTAAAGGGTATACCTCTATGCTGAGTGAAAAGGTAATCATCCGGGCCAAGGTCTATGACGCGCTTGGAAAACAATTCGCGGACCGCTTTCGTCATGTGCGCTTTCCTTGCCTGTTTGTTCTTAGGATCAAGGATTGTAATCAATCCATGCCGCAGGTCGATGTCATGGCATCGAAGGCCGAAGATTTCGCCGGCACGCATCCCGGTATGCAAAGAGAGTAGGGCCATGTCGTGAACAATTGCGGATCTCTTTTCCAATTCTGCCAATAGTATGTCCGCTTCCTGGTATGAGAGAAAGCGCTCCCGCTGGTTCTGCAGCTGCGGCAGCTTAACGCCTTTAATCGGGTTCATGCCTTTGTAGAGTCCCCAGGTAACCGCCTTGTTGAATATTTGCCGGACAAGGACAAGACAATGTTTGACCGTAGCCGGGGAAAGGTCCGACTTCAGAAGTTCGCTTTTTACCCTCTCTAGGTCCAACGTGGTGATTTCATCGAGGCGCTTATCTCCGATTCTTGCCTCAAGATGATTCTCATAACGACCCTTGTCATGTTCTCCATGATCTGACTTATTTTCCTTTGCCCATTCAAGATACTTACTCGCAAGGTCTTTTAAGAGAAGTGCCTTCTTCTTATCCCGCGGGAGTTCTTCTTTGTGGCGTATAGAACGGACCCTCTCAGCCCGGACATCAGCGGCAAGTTTGGCAGAATAGCCCTCGGACAACCAGCCAACTTTTTCCCATCTGAATTTACCACCCGCCCTGTAAGTGATGTCATAACAGATATCAGGTTTGCCCTTGAAGTTTCGCGTTTCAGATGCTCGCTCGTAGACGCCTTGATAACGGGTTCGTTGCCGGTAATTCTCAGTCGTCTTTGTATCGGTTATCATCATTCCCTCGCCTTTCTTAGCTAGCATATAGCTAGCACTTACTGTTATTTTATGTTATTTAGGATGAAGTGTAAAGAAGAATTTAAAAGGGCGATAATGGCGTCTTTAAGCCATTTAAAGAGGCTAAGTGATTTAGAGTGATGAAACGTGAAAAACCCTATAAATGAGACTTAAAATCCCTCGTCGGCAACGGCGTGCCGGTTCGAGTCCGGCCTCGGGCACCAGCCATTGTCAACTGTTTACAGGGGATTGAGGGAAAAAGAAGGGAATCATTAAAAAAGAGGCTTGTGCTCCGTGACGGAAAATAGAGACGACACCCTCCATAGTCTTGCTACGGCACAATCATCGCAAAAAACATAGACCCTATAGAAAAGAAACCGTTATTTAATTTCCATCCTGGGTCACGATCATTCTCTATCGCAACAATCAGATGCAACTTCCGGTCTGTCTCCCTAATAACCATTGATCTCATTTACTTCCTCACTGCTAAAGGCAGGATTTTTTCCACCTTTAATTCTCATCAATCCCCTGTAAAGGGCAGTCAGCTTGAGCTTACTGTTTTTCTCAATTGCTTTCTCAAAATATATTGTTGCCTTGTCGTATCTGCTAAGATAAGTACTTACCAGCCCTAACTGTAAGTCGTTTCTCCAATTGCCGCCCATTTTATGTTCAGTTTCCATATCGTTTAATGCCT
Organism: Candidatus Sulfobium mesophilum; assembly: GCA_900302705.1. GTDB lineage: Bacteria > Nitrospirota > Thermodesulfovibrionia > Thermodesulfovibrionales > UBA6898 > Sulfobium > Sulfobium mesophilum. The sequence continues at coordinate 25,862 of OUUY01000070.1, read as the reverse complement.
TTTCATAAATCAGTTCTTTTCTGATGGAATACCTTTTTATTATTTCAGCATTTTGGATGTTATTTCTTAGAAAAAACAAGGCATTATCTTTGTCCCCCATGAATACGAGTGACCATTCAGGGTCATCGATAAGCCTCTTGTTGAGCATAATAAGTCTTCCATCGGTCTTATCATAGACTGGTACAAGGACCATTTCAATTTTGTATCCGTCGAGCACGGATCTCCACATCGGCGTGCCATCCTGTGAAATTTTTAGAGAACCATCAATAACAGCTGCATATTTATCAAAAACAGGAAAAGACAGCCCCCTCCCGTCTATGAAAACCTTTTTCTCAGGATAAAGACGGTAGATGAGATATCCTCCCCATCCGTAGTAATTGAACACATTGCCTCTCGGTTTTGCAGCCTCGATAAATGACACTGCAGCATCCGGATAGAGCTCTGAGATTGGTCCTTTCAAGAAAATTGTGTGTCTAAATCCTGATTGTCCCATAATAAAGATGGAAAGAAAGACCATGGCATACATTGAATATCTAAAGATCTTATTCTCTTTCTTATAAATATTGAAAGTGGGACGCTCATTCCAGAAAGGAGCCACAAGAGGGGTAATTAAGAGGACAAAAAATGGAGTGTATCGAACTGCTGTGAGGGATATGGCCAAAGTAAAAATAGCTGAAAAAAAATGCTCCAATGAAAATTTTCGAATGACTACGACGATAAAGCATATCAGAAGAACTATTAGGGCAAAAGAGCTGTAATCACCCATCTTAAAATGAACAAGAGGGCTGGTGCTTTCAGCAATGGCTTGGGCATAGGAAGAGCCGAAGGCCTCAAGCAGCAGCAGAGGTGCATTTCGGGCATTTTCATGTACGAAAGGAACAGCAGCTGAAATTATAAGAGTAGCGATTTTATAGCCGTCGGTTTTAAATGAAATTTCTCTTTTGAACAATCTATATATCTTAACTATTAGGTATAAGCCTATTATGACTTCGCCGACCAGAAACCCTCCGTGCAGTAAAGGCCATAGGAACATAAGTACAGGAAGAAATAAACCTCCTCTTTTCCCTGCAGCAACATATTCGTTCAAAATATAAAAGAATATTAGCGCTATAAGATAAGATAGAGTGTTGGGTCTCTCTCCGCCGTAATCATATACAATTAACAAGGGGGGAATTAAAAAAAATAGAGCAATTATGTGATTGACTCCTTCCCGTCTCATCCAGAAATACAACAGGAATATCAGTCCCGTGTATATAAGGCATCGGAATAAAACTATTCCATAAAGCCCGGAAATATTGTAGAGTCCGTAAATTGCCAGTTGTGAGAGCCAATATCCCTTCAAGATGGCGTATGGTCGCCTGGAGTCCTCATAGAGATGTGCATCTACAGTAAAGGAGAAAGGATCTTTGTCGGGTAATGTCTTGTGCTGCCATATCCATTCGCCAGTCTTAAGGTGCCAGAATACATCTGGATCATTAACCGCACATAAGAGTAATAGCAGAAGAACAACAAAAAAAAGAATTACGAGAATTCTCTCTGCGTACTCCGAAAATCTCCTCTCATTCATAATTGATAGGTCTGCCTTATTGTTTCGACAAATGATGAGCCATTGCAAGGTTATCGTTTAGACGCATCAATTGCATTTTCCGCGATATTATTTTCGAAAAGGATTAAGCAAGATGGAGAGAGCCGTTATTAGTCTTTGTCCTCTATCCATATGAGCCCGGACCCATTAAATTTGGTCATAGATTTTGAACTCTCAATTTCTCCTGAGAAACGGTCTTTGTCATCCCAGAATATAGCATCGGGAACGATAAACTTAAATCTCAAAACAGCCCCGGGCTGTATCTGCACATTCTTATATTCCTTTATTCTTTCTCTTTCTTGACCTTCATAGAGGCGAAATGCGATTGTAGCAACATGGATTTCATTTCCTTTGTTGTCAATTGTGAAGGTGTATATGCCATGGTCAGCTTTTACAATTGAAAAAATATGTCTTATTCCTGATGCTCCTAAATCTTCCTCCTTTGTTTCAGCTGCACACTTAACATCCCCTTGTTTGCTCTTATATACTCTTTGGCCAGGTGATGGATAGGGTTTCTTCGCTAGGTGTATGAAGACCGACTGAGTCTCTCTGCCGTCCAGGTTCACCTCTACTTTGACATCTTCTGATTGAGGCACCTCCACTTTTGGAAAACCAAAACCAAATTTTTCATCTTTAATGCCTGCTTCTCTCCTGTCAGGTTGCGCCGACTCTTTTTTGTCCACTCTGTCCTTATGGATAGCGTCATCTGCCTGCTGAGTAAGCTCGGTCTTCATTCCAGATTCCACCGAAGCTGGATGAGCGGGTTTCACAACGGCCGAAGTCAGCTGTTGAGACGGAAGTGGCGTTGAGCCACCTCCACTGGGAATTTCCATTGTCGTTCCCGACGCTTTTGCTATTACAGTATTTCTATGTCTCTCATCGCGATCTTGCGACTTGCCTTCCATACCTGCGCCTGTATAGCCCTGCGGGCCTGCTTTCTCTATTGCCACCTTTTTGGCCATTACCTGTTTGCCTTGACCTTGCCCCTTTCTTTCGGGCAACGCCTTCTCTTTTAGGTCCCTATCATGTACTGTTTTCTGAAAGGGCTGAGGAGCAAAAGGTTTTTCTTCGAGCGCGTTGTCTCTCGCGGATATATTCCTTCCGGCATCATCGTCGCTCTTTGCAGCGCGTGAGACAATTCTTGCCGGTTTGACAGTATCGAAGAATTCTGTGACACTTGAATTCGAAGCGGACATCGCAGGCTTTTCTTTCGTAATCACCTCCACCTTCCAGCCTTTTGCTTCACCGGCCTTGGGCTGGTCTTCGACCGTCGTTCCCCTGATTTGTGAGCTAAGTGACATAGATTCGAGTGATTCAGGGTTGTTCTCCTGAATGGGTTTCGCCTCTGGAGGCGGGGTGATATGATTCTTCTCATCCTCAGCATTAAATGTTTTAGAGGCTATAGTCTTTTCCTGCTCGCCCGGTGACATCTTGCTCATTAAAACTTCATCGGTTTTCCTTTCGTTAATATTGTGGGCTGTTCTTAAGTCCGTTGTCTTGTCCTGTTCAGGGTCTGCAGCACTTTTTTCCAACAGACCGCTGTCGTCATTTCTCAAATAGAGAAATAAGCTCCCAAGTGAGAGTGGATTCAGACTCCCGCTGTGAACGGGTAGCGCCAGAATGATGGAGATTAGGGAGAGATGCAGAGCAAGTGAATAAAAAAAAGGTGAAGCTATGGACGAAGTCTTCTTTGCCGAATTAGATATGCCCATAAGGAAATTCTCTTAAGGAACAAATTTCATCAGACTATCACCTTTTTTTCTTTCAGAATAAAAGTTCCGTCGTCATGAAAAAAGCTAAATTGAGCTCCCGTCACAATTCAGTCATCGTTATTGCCCCATAAGAGGCATCAAATGTCGCATGATTTTGATGGCCGCGGGGCCAACTATAACGACGAAGAGGGCCGGAAAGATAAAGAAAACGAGAGGGAATACCAGCTTTACGGGAAGCTTGGCGGCAATCTCCTCTGCCCTTTGATATCGCTTCGTTCTCATTGAATCGGAATGCACTCTCAGAGCCTGGGCCACACTTGTTCCAAACCTATCGGTTTGAATTAACAATGTTATGAGACTGCTCACGTCGTCCAGCCCCGACCGCACGGCAAGATTCCGCAGTGCGTCACTCCTTGGTTTGCCCGCTCTAAGTTCGAGACTCAACTGTCTGAATTCGTCGCTCAACACCTCATTCTTCAATCTCATCTCCTCTCCAACGCGGGTTAAGGCGGCATCCAGACCCATGCCAGCCTCGACACAGACAACCATAAGATCAAGGGCATCGGGCAAACCTTCGAGTATCTTTTCCTGTCTTTTCCCGATCTTCATCTGGAGCCAGACATTTGGGAGATAAAAACCGATCAAAGCCAGGAAAATGGACAATGCCATCAGCCGGCTTTGTGGTACCGACTCCATAATAAAAATCCGGCCGAGAGAAAAAAGTGCCGGCATCAATATGGCAAAAAAGGCCTTGAGTCCGGAGAAAATGATACCAGCCTGGGGATTCCGGTACCCCGCCCGTAACAGGCTCATTCTCATGCTGTAAAGATCCTGTTTCTTCTTAGGTTTAACAAGGTTTCCTAAATTTCCCACGATCTTGAGGAAATGTTTCCCCGGACCCCGTTCTTCAGCGCTAGTAATGTCAGCTGTTTCTTCGGGTCTTTCCCCCCTCAACTTGTCAATGATGGTCCTGCTCTTCTCACGAGAGGTAACGTAATAGAATATTCCTGTAAAGAGAAGCGCTGTCCCGATGAACGACAGAATGGAAATGTAGAGCGCAGTATTGATCATCACATCCTCCTAAACCTTGATCGTGACCATTTTCTTCATCGTCAAAACTCCTATGGTCATCATAATCGTGGCCCCAATGACCATAGTAATACCTATCCGGTCCTCAAACAGCAGACCGATATATTCAGGTCTTATGAGTAAGAAATAGAGAGCCATTAGCGGAGGCAGCAGAATCAGGACGATGGCAGACAACTTTCCTTCTGCTGCTAAGGCACGCACACGACCATGAAGCTTAAAGCGTTCCCGTATGAGGTAGGCAATCTTTTCAAGTATCTCTGCCAGGTTTCCTCCGGTTTCTCTCTGTATAAGGACGGACACCACAAAAAATTGTAGATCCGGGCAATCAACGCGGTTCGCAAAATTCTTCAAAGCATCTGCAATGCCGACTCCGAAATTGATCTCGCTCAAAGTCTTATCGAATTCTGTCCCTATAGGATCGCCGAACTCCTCCGCTGCCATTTTCAATCCGCCAGAGAAGGAGTGACCGGCTTTCAGTGCACGTGCAATCAATTCCAGGGCTTCCGGGAGATGTTCCAGAAATTTTTGCATGCGTTTCTGCTTCTTGAAATAGAGATAGAGAAAGGGGGCTATTCCTGAGAGAATTGCCATCACAATGATGACCGGCGAATGTATTCTCATACCTACGCCTGTCGCATAACCGGCAGAAGCAAAGAGTATTGAAAGGAAAAAATAGAAACTGACGGGCATCCTGCTATTTGCCTGTTCCAGCAACCTGTTCATCCCGTGCACCATGGTGATCTTAATGAGCACCCTGTTAAGCCAGGGAATTTCACTGAATATCTTTTTCCTTAGTATGTCTACCCCATCGCTCCGAGCGCTACCGGCTGAAAGTGTTCTGAGCCTTCTTCGTATTGTCCTTGATTCGGAATTTCTCATGGCGAAGAAGAAGACATAGCCACCCTCTATCAGTAAGACAAGAGTAACAAATATTCCAACAGCGATGATAATCTCCATTATTGTCCTCCTCCCACGTTCATGCTGTCACACTTCAATGACATTCTGAGGTTCGAAAAGGTCGTAAGGAACCGGTATATTATGCGCCTTAAACTTTTCAACAAATCTCGGCCTTATGCCTGTCGCGCGGAATCGCCCTTTGACAAGACCTTTATTGTCAATACGGGTCTGCTCAAAAGAGAATATCTCCTGCATGGTAATTGTGCTCCCTTCCATGCCGGTGATTTCCTGGACGCTCGCAATCTTCCTCGTGCCATCCACAAGACGCGTAAGATGGATAATGACATCAAGCGCCGAACTGATATACCTCCTTATCGCATCACTCGAAATATTCAGTCCTGTTATAGCCACCAGAGTTTCCAGCCTCGTTAACGCATCTCGAGAAGAATTAGCATGGATGGTAGTTAGAGAGCCGTCGTGACCTGTATTCATTGCCTGCATCATATCTACCACCTCCGCCCCTCTGACCTCACCGACTACAATGCGATTTGGTCTCATCCGGAGGCTGTTGCGGACAAGATCACGCTGAGTAATCGCTCCCTTTCCCTCCACGTTGGCAGGCCTTGTTTCCAAACGAACCACATGGTCCTGCTTCAGCTGCAGTTCTGCAGAATCCTCGATGGTTATGATCCTCTCGTCATAGGGAATAAATCGCGAGAGCACGTTAAGAAGTGTCGTTTTTCCCGTGCCTGTACCTCCGGCAATAAGGACGTTCAATCGAGCCTGAACAATACCCTTGAACAGTTCGCCGATCTCCTTGGTAAGAGTCTTCAGAGTAATGAGATCGTCCAATTCCAGAGGATCTACCGCAAAGCGCCTGATTGAAAGCATCGGGCCGTCAATGGCAAGAGGCGGTATAATCGCGTTGACACGCGAGCCGTCGGCAAGGCGAGCATCCACCATGGGCGTAGACTCATCAATCCTGCGTCCCACTGCAGAGACGATTCTATCGATGATCCTCCTCAGATGCTTGTCGTCCTTGAATCTCGCCTCAGTTATTTCGAGTTTTCCGAGCCGCTCTATGTATACCTGCTTATACGTGTTGACCAGAACATCGGAGATAGTGGGATCCTGCAAAAGAGGCTCTAACGGCCCAAGGCCGAGGACTTCATCCTGAATTTCTGAGACCAACTTGTCCCTTTCCCTCATGTTAAGAGGATAAACATTCTTCTCTTCTTGCAGTATTCTCTCAACCAGTTTACGGATTTCCTGGCGGAGAATAGTTTGGTCAAGGGAATCGATGACCGTAAGATCCATCAAATCAAGCAGCCTGTCATGTATATGTGTTTTCAATTCGAAATATTCATTTGACGTAGTAAAATTGGCGGGTTTTTCTTCCTGATAAGTTATCGGTTCTTTCTTCCCGAGCAGTTTGCTTAATCTGTCTTGATCAACTGGCATTTTAAGATACCTCCAAATCCTTCAATTTAAGCACTTTCACTTGTCCTAAGTTTGACCGCAAACCAAAAAACCCCTTCTTCTCCTTCTTTCTCTCTAGCCTGCCTGTCAGCTTTGAAGCCATCTCCCTCAGGTTTCCCGTAATTTCCGCCTTATGAGCGACTTCGGAGAGTGTCTTACCCCGATTTATCGCAGTTATTGTCGTTTGGAAATCATTCGGGACATGCCAGAAAATCTTCTTCCCTAAGCCCTTTTCCGCCTCTTCCTTGGAAATTACGGAATTTTTGTGATAACGATTAATGATGATCTTCACCCTTTCTTCATTCGGGAAGCCGAGCCTATGGAACGTATCAAGAAGCCTCTTCACGTTAATCAGGCAGGGCAGGCTCAATATTGAATTAAGGAGCACTGAATCAGACAGTTCAAGAATTCTTAGTGAGACAGTATCAAGAGATTGGCCACTGTCTATCACAATGAAATCGAACTCAGCCTTCATGATATCTAGGAGTTTTTCTATCACCTCAGGAGTCGTATTGACGCCGTCCAAGCCGGTAGGGGAGGGAAGAACATATATTCCGGAAGGATGTTTCGAAAGAACACTCATCAAATAAGTTGAGTCAAGTCGTGAGATATTCTTAGCGACTTCTCCCCAGTTGAAAACCGGTTCAATATCGAGAAAGAGAGGCACTTCTCCAAAGAGAAGGTTCATATCAATAAGGGCAACGGACCGGACGCCCTGCAACTCAAGGAGGCTCGTTGCAACATTTACAGCGACGGTGGTTGTGCCGATCCCTCCCTTACTGCCGATGATATTTATAATTTTTCCCTTTTCCTCGGGTGCTTCTTCTGCACGCTCTTTCCCGCCCCTGAATTTTGATAAGGCCTGTAACAACTCCTCTCTGTTTATGGGCTGAGAAAAGAACTCCTTTGTGCCGCATCTCAGAGCCTGGATAAGAATGTTGGGGTCGGTACTAGAAGATGTAAGAAAAATCTCATTTACTCTTCCTGAGCTTTGAAGCTCTTGTATGAGCTGAAACTCTTTTTTGGGATCATCTCCTATCTCCATGATCAAAATGTCACATGACGGTGACTCATCAGCATGAAGGACGCGAAAGTCCTCTAGCGACGAAATTATGTCAATAAGTCCCTCTTTCACTTTTTGAGCCTTAACGTTCAAGACGACTACAGTCTTATCTGTCATGTTTACCTCCCTTAACTTAGTAAAATCCGTCAAATTTATTGGACCAGCTGCGGTATGCTGCCAAGTGTTCCATAAGGCGTACCGCCTCCCCGGCCTTCATCAACATTATTGCAAATCAGCTGCCCGCGTATTTCTTTTTCGCTAACTCCCATGACCTCGGTCATTACAATAGTTGCAAATCCGACGATCGGCATTGTTTGGTTTGGGTTGGTACAGGGACAGGAACCGTCAGCTTCAGAATAAACGGGCACGGATGTTGTCCACGTCGCTGAGTTCGTATCTTTGTCAAGTACCCCATCGTTCAACACTCTCATCGAATTAAAGAGCGCTTCCATATCTGAAAAGTCGGCCGCTATTGTGCCCCCGACGAACTGGAACTCAGTGCTCCCCGCTATAGTTACAGGGCTTTGGTAACAACTGGGGTCGGAAGGACCATATGTAGCGCAGTTAGTCAAATTGGGATTTCCCGTGTCTATTATCTTCCTCAGTCGCTCCGCGCTTGATGGTTTGGTTGTATAGGTGTTCCAACCAGCGCAGCTGGTGCCGGTAGGGTAGAAAGTGATTACATCTCCACAATGACCCTGCCACCAACAAGATATCGCAACCGGAAGCGGAAGTCCTCCCGGTCCCGCCTCACTCTGGCCGGTTAATGCGGCCGTAGCGATGGCGGAAACATTCATATCATCAATCCCGAATATCTTCGCGAAAAAGGTGGTTATCGGCCCATTGGCACTACCGTCTCTCCGTGCTATCACCCTCACAGCTTCAGGCTTACTCATCGTTGAGGAAAAGTGATCGGGGGTCTGGGTTGGATCCCATATGCCGATCAAGACTTCCCCCGTTTTTATGGAGAATTTATTTTCGCTTTCATTATTCTGATCGGCTACAGTACTCTTATTGGCCACATCTTGTGCAACCGCAACTATTGTAGCAGCATCGCCAGTAGCATCGTATGACTGTTGCCATTCATACGTCCTCCCTTCATAATTATGCCCAAGCCACCTTGCCGCTGCCAGTGCGGCAGCGTCAGCCGTATCCTGCAGCTGGTTTTTTGTCAGGTATCCATATCCTATATCGATGGCAAGCGCAGCGAAACCGAGAAACATCACCATCATAATGGCAACCAGGATGGCAGTCACCCCTCCTTCATCATGAACGGATGTTAGAAATTTTCTCATGCCTCACTCACCTCCTTACAATTACTCACAGGTCATATTCGTTCTTGCGACTATAGTCTTCAACGGTGGAAGTATGTTGCCCGTTAAAGAGGGGAGCAGCAAGAAAGTATAGTCATACCTGACCTCAACAGAAAGATACTTTCCAAAGGCGGCTCCGAGCGGACATGCTGCATTAGCGGCGCCATCTAACGATACATTTATGACAGGCGAAGGCTTCGGATCGGCAAACGTAACAAGATAGGCGTTGCTATAAGTGCCGACAACCTGTTTGATCTCATTAACGGAAACTCTTGGATCAGCGGCGACTATGCCCTTACGAGCACCCTCTCTGCTTGCATCAGTGATCACGTGGCGATTAAACAAATACAGGCCCCACTCAACGATCCCAAATACCAATAAGAAGAGCAGCGGCAAGACAAGTGCAAACTCTACGGCGGCTGCACCCTTCCGTTCCCTTATCATCGGCTTAGTTTTCATTTGATTCCATTTTCATGACAGTCTTTGCCGTTATAGTTTTTGTAGCGCCGAATCCCAAAATAGAAGGTGCCAAGAAATTGTAATTATACGACACTGTTACGGTCAGATCGTCTCCAAAATTCACTCCCGAGCCACACCCTATTGAGGCTGGCTTCACATTAGTCGCAGGGAGGTTGTTTGGCCCATTCAACGTTATAAGCCGATTTACGGTGGTGCCGGAGGAATCAGTATATTGACAGTAATTGTTCACTATCTGGCCAATCTGTCCAGCGGACAGGCGCTCCGAGCAAGCCCCGGCGATGGCGGCACGCGCTGCTTCCCTGCTGGCATTGGTGATCACTTGTTGGTCATAGAAGAGCAGGCCGAACTCGATCATTCCGAAGATCAGCAGAACAAGGAACGGCAACATAATTGCAAATTCCACTACCGATCCGCCGCTCTGACTTCTCAGCTTGTTCTTTTTCATTGATCACTCGACTTTATTGTTATCATATTGCAAGCACTCCAACATTTATCACTGACCACTTTTGGGAATCGGGATCCAGTCGAACTCCTTTTGCTCTTCGGGAGTCAACGGTTTCTCGCCTAATAGTTCCACCCTTGTTCCCTCGGGTATTGGCTTTACGAGCTTTGGTGTAATGAAGAAAACCAGCTCCTTTGTCTCTACATCGTCATTGCTCGATCTAAAAAGTGCCCCAAGTATAGGTATGTCACCGAGCATGGGGATTTTTGATAGTGTCTTTATAGTCTCATCCCGGAGTAATCCGGCCAGCACCAGGCTTTCTCCCTCTCTTAACTGGGCGCTCGTGCTCACTTGCCTGGTCTCGATGATGGGATAGCCGTTTATTTGGAGCGTCCCTGCTATGTTGCTGACCTCCGCAGGGTCTATCTTGAGATTAATCACGCCGTTTTCCAAGACCTCTGGAGCAAAATTCAGCTTTATACCTACGTCAACAAAGGTGATTGTAGGTGTTGTTTGTCCACCTGTACTGACGAGAACATTATAAGGAATCTTGCTACCGGCAAGGAATTCGCCTTTCTGGCCACTATTCACCACCAGGTTCGGTTCAGCAAGAATCTTTGCAAGATTCTTTGTCGCAAGAGCATTAATGACTACCCCAATGCCCGCAGGGAAATAAGATACGCCTAACTGGAACGCATCCAGAGGATCAAAGGAACCCAGGCCAGGTGCATTTCCGGCAATCCCGGGATTTGGGCTTGAGCTCGATACGTTTGTTGTCCCTCCGCTGAACGTGGTGGTATTTGTGGAGACAGGGGCTCCGATGAGGTTACTGAATCCCTCAGCGCTCCCCCCCTTGGCTATCCAGCTGATCCCAAGTTTCTGAAGATTAGTTTTGTTTACCTGGGCCACCTTAACCTGAAGAATCACCTGCTGGGGATCTTTTATCATAATATGGTTTAGCACTTTGCCTGATGTCGAGGTTTCTGTTGTCGTGAGACCGGCAGAGTATTTGGTGGTAGTAGTGACCTCAGAAGATACCGCGTAAGCCTGGGCTAACTGTATTATTTTTTTTATTGTGCCTTGATTGGCAGCGGTTCCGGAAAGGACTATCGTGTCATTGGCAAGCTCCACCTTAACATCGTCGTTGGGCGCTGTCTCCTTGATCTGCTGCTCAAGCAGTTCGAAATCACCCATCACCATCACATCAAAGAAAGTGACCTTTCCCGACGTGTCCCACACTATTAGTGTCGTTGTCCCGACCTTTTTCCCATTGATGAGAATCTCTCTAGGAGAAATGAGATTCATCTCCGCTATATCGGGGTTTGAAAGAGAGACGCGCTTGCTCGGTTCTTTAATCGTGATAATAGTCCCCTTATTGACAATGACATGAACAGGTACTGCAGCTGGAGCAGCCAGTGCCACAGAGGCAAAGATCAGAATACTGATTACCGTAAAAAGAGCTGTGGCTCTCTTCCATCCAATTTTCATATGCCCTCCTTTAATAGGTTGTGCAGTCGCGAACATGAATCATTCCGCCTTGAAAGTCTTCGTTTCCTTCTTATTGCCTACCAGAACGTCAACATTGACGCCTGCCAGAGTCTTTTCGGCCATTACAGAGCTTTTAGCGAGTCGCACTGCATGTGGTTTGGACTGTGGCACTGCTTCCGGAGTGCTTCCTGTCAACAAGGAAGGTATTGTCGCGCCTCTCGTCTTGACGTCTTCTGAGTTCGTGTATCCCCTGAGGGCCATATGGATAGGCCCTTGAGTGGTAGCATGAGCAAGCTTCTCTGCCTCCTCCGGGGTCAATTCAAGGGTTATCACATCTACCTGAACCGGCTTCTCATTCTTCCCTCTCTGTTCCATCTCAGTGCCCGCGGCGAGGACCAACATATTCTGCAGGACAATCTTGGTTATTGCCGTTGCATCCTTGTCGCCCTTATGCAATGTCACCAGCACATCGACATGGTTGCCGGGATGAATGAATCCCGAAACACCGATTACTTTGTCGACCTTGACAGCCATAGCCCTTTTCTTAGGGTCAATTATTGCCGCCACGCCCCCCGTCGAGATATTATCGGGAGTCAACCGTGATCTAAGGACAGGTTCATTTGCCCTTACAGGGAATAGCACGACTTTTCCCTGTAGCGATGCCGAGTCGGAAAAATAAGCTCCTTCAGGCAGACTCCCCCTGAGGAATGGAACTGTCTTTATCATCTCTTTGTCCAGAACGGTTCCCGCCGGGAGGTCGATCATAGCAACGGCAACCGGCCGAACATCTGATGTCGCCTTAGTGACGGCGGTCTTGCTTTGTAACCAGTTATAGATCAAGAGGCTGGTTATCAAGCCAATCACTATAGCCAACCCTAAAAAGATAAACGGTCTGTATCTTCCCATATCAATCCTCCATTTCTAAAAGACAGACAACAATGTTCCTAATGCAATAGCTACGCCATATCGTAACTTAGGTTTCTTTTCCGTTTCGGCTGGAGGGATGTACTGGAGCCCTCCACTAAGGAAAAAATTCTTCAGCATCATTCCGTAACGCTGAAGTGTGTGTTTAACAAATCCATGCAACAAGATGATCACTATGGCATAAACTCCACCAATTAGCGCGGTGAAAAGAAAAGCCACAAATACTCCTTTTGGCCCGAGCAGTCCGCCAATAGCTCCCATAAGCTTTGCGTCCCCGGCTCCCATGCCGCCCATGAGATAGGGAATGAGCAATAGAACAGTTCCAAGACACGCACCCTCCAAGGCGAAATAAAAACCTGATAAACCATTGACAAGAGCATTATATGAAACAGCTAAGATCAACACTGTAATTGTAAGCCAGTTTGGGATCTTCTGATGGCGGATATCAGAGATCACAGCAATAAGCAATGATGTGCAGAGGAAGATTATTGCAAATCTATCCATTCCGCATCCCCCCCGCCAGCGCCATGTTGATTTGACCGTCTCGAATACTCCTTTCGCAGCCAGCCCCAAGCCGAAAACTGCGAAGGCGACCACGGCTGCGATCGCAGATGCCAGTATCGCATATTAGACGGCGGGTGCCCCATCCTCTACAATGTAAACTTTTCAGTGTCTTCATAAGTCCCTTTTATAAGAAATTGTTAAACAAATCTCATATCCCAATGGCCTAAACCATTGGGATATGAGTCAATAGAAACACTATTTGAGATTAGTATCTACTTTTGTGAATGCCGTGTTAGTCTTTGTCCCAATTGAATAAACAACCGTTATAATAACGGCTGCGATGGCAGCCACCATTATGCCATACTCAACGGCGGTTGCCCCTTCCTCATCCTTCAGAAACATCTTTATTCTTTCGATCATCTTTCTCCCCTCCTTTCATAGAAAATCTTGGGTATGGGTAAAACCCATCGGCTTATCTTTGCCTGCAAAGTAACTGTATTCAGTGAGAAAGCAGTCCCTATGGTAGACTAGTATCTACTTTTGTGAATGCCGTGTTAGTCTTTGTCCCAACTGAATAAACAACGGTTATAATAACGGCTGCGATGGCAGCCACCATTATGCCATACTCAACGGCGGTTGCCCCTTCCTCATTTTTCAAGAACCCTAAGAACTTATTCACTCGACATTCCCTCCTTTCTCGGTCGAAATTGGGTTATTCATCTATCCGAATTACCCATTTCCTCAATGCCATTTTATAGATATAAATATGATGTTGTAAATCCTACCCGCGTAGGGGTGAGTAGAGAAAGTCATCGCCAAGCTTGGAGACGATTGATGGAAAAAATGAAATTTCATAATGTATCTATTCATATCAAAGTCGGCGCTATCCCAAGATAAAGTCTTCTTTTTTCCTCCCCTCTCAATGAGAGGTGAAGAATGGTTGGCCAAAGAATTATTAACAGATCTCATTTTGTGCTTCCCGGATTGACTCGGATGCCTTTTCTTTTTTCATAGTGATTCACATTTCTCTTGAGCATTTTATTTAAGAGATTAAGAAATCTTAGTGCTTATGTAAATACCCCAAAAGGGGCATCCCCGGATGAGGACACCCAAAAGTAGGTAAAGAACTGCCGTCTTCGACGCCGGCCTCTTCAGTTTCATTTCGTTTCGATCTCTTTCTGCATATGCCTGTTGGCAGAATGCAAAGAACACCTGGCAACCGGATGGAACATCGAGCCGTGATTATTGAGTTCATAAATGTGGCCTCTGAAGTAGCTTTCCTATATATTTATTTATCGGATTGGATCTCTTCAAAATAGGGACAGCAGGTTTCCTTCTCATGCCGATCTTGCTAACTTCCACTAGAAGGTTCGAGTCCTGAGGGTCGGCTTCTAGCCCTTTTTTGAATGCCTCCACAGCATTTCCCTTATCCCCCCTGGCAAGATAAGCCCTGCCGAGATTGAGGTAAAACAAGGGATAATAAAGCTCCTTCCCAAAGGGTAAGTCTTCCTTAAGGATATCTATCGCAACCTTGCAAACATCTGCGCCCTGGTCATAGTTCTTATTCACTGTCGCATCGAGCCAGCCATAATAGGAAAGAATAAAGGGATCAAAAGGGTGTTCGCCAAGGGCAGTCCGAAGCACCTTAAAGGCACCTTCACGGTTGCGAGCCTTGAGGAGACCCTTCACATCTTCGAGATATGAGGAAGGCAGCTTTCCCATCCTGGGGTTATCCTCTTTGAGCATCCTTATTGCGGACAAGTGCTGTTTATGCATAAGTTCCGAAAGATTCCTCTCCGAATCAGCATCGCCCTGTAAGTCGTTGTAATCGATTTTTCTCGAAGAGATTACCTTGCCATCCTTTGACACGCTGGTAATAATGATCTTCTTCTTCAAGCTCAGTTTTTCCGTCTGAACGTGATATCTGACTCCGTCAATAATAATGTCTGAAGTGAACTCCGAAGAGCGAGAAGCTCTTATCTCAACAGCCCTTTTGTTCGAGTTGTCATCACAAAATCGGCAGAACCTTGGTGCCAATGAGCATGAGCAATTTATCCTGCCGGTTGAAGAATTTCCGCGGGATTTTTCTTTTTGCAAAGGTGGGCTATGCCTGCCAAGGGCGTGGTTATCCATGACCATGATCTTCTGTCACGTTCACTTCCCACTCGCAATACGGACAAGATAACAGATACACCAATCGGGAAGTTCACCTTGGATTGTCAAAATACCCTTGCGCGCTGTCAACTTATTCAAGAGTTCCTTCATCCTCCATGTTCACATCCTATGATTTTTGAGCGGCATTTACTGTGATATGCATCACTTTTCAGCAAAATGATAAAGTGAACAGAAATTTCTTATATACTAGTTTCAATAGGAAATCCTTCAACAGTATAGTCTCTCAATACCTGGAATTTGTCGGTACGCGACACGCCACTCTTTCAGGCATCGTCCATCAGGTCAAGTAGTGGCAACTACATAGTTTTTGTATAATAGGCGGGCAAAGAAGAAGGGAAGGCAGCATAAAACCCCTATCCCTTAAAACCATTAAAACAATTGATTTGTACCTAACCTTTCGGTGTGTCCACTAAACCGGGGGAAGTGCATAATATAGCGTTCTGATGTGCTCATGAGTCGTAAGAATTAGTACAGCAAATCATCATTCGTCTTTTCCAGTGCAGTACTGTTCACTTTCCCTTTATAAATTATAACTTGATATAGTGGATGATTAGTGGTATCTAAGAAATTAGTAGATAAACTTCTGATAAAGCCAACCCTTGGCTGCGGGTGCTTTACAATGACGCCACGAAGAATCACAGTGCTTTGAAGTTGATTGAAAAGTGAAGATAATTACAAAGGAGGTGCAAAATGCCCATTGTTCATATCTATTTACTAGAAGGAAAGCCCCAAACCTATCTTCAGGCTTTGGGCGATTCTATCCATCAGGCCCTCATGGAAACGTGGGGACTCCCCGAAAAAGATCGATTTCAGATATTCCACGAGGAAAAAGCGGAGCACTTCAAGATTGATCACTTTGCGTACCTAGAAGGCGAAGGAGTTCAACGATCCGATGATGTGATTATGATTCAGATAACAACCTCCCCGAGAACCATACAAATGAAGCGCGCGTTCTACAAGCGCTTACCTGACTTGCTAAAGGACAGCATTGGCCTGAGCCCTGCCAACGTGTTCATCAATGTGATGATGACAGACGAAGAGGACTGGTCATTGGGGATTGGAAAGACAACACTTATTGAAAAACTGGAATGACTAAACAGCCGGTACCGAGAGTAAATGGATAACACTCAGCTCATTTCAACCCTTCAAACAGTAATTTGTTATGCGGCCTTCTATGGCCTTATTTCAACAGCCGTACCATTTGGTACTAACTTGTAAATTTCCTCTATTTCTTGGTCTGTGACCGCAATGCACCCTTTCGTCCAGTCAATATCTGTGTGAAAATCATCAGTCCAAGAGAAACCATTCTTAGTTCCGTGGATCATGATGTCTCCGCCCGGAGAAACACCAAGTTCTTTTGCCCGCTTTTTGTCTTTTTCGTTTGGATAGGAAATATGAAGAGACCTGTGATAACGGCTGCCATTGTTTTTTGAATCTATAACGTAGGTTCCCTCCGGGGTTTTGTTATCGCCTTGCCTTTCTTTTGGACCATTCGGGTTCCCACCCAGGGCTATTTTGTAGGTCTTGAGCGCCTTGCCCTTTGAGATCAACGTCAATCTTCGTTCCTTCTTTTCTATCAGAATCTTGTCTGCCGGTCCCTTCTGGATTTCAAAAACCTCTTTTTGCAGTGCAATAACCTCACTTTCTTTGTTCTTGACCTCTTGTTCAAGCGCTTCAATCTTTTTTTGCAATGCAATCGTCCCATTCCCTTTGTCCTTAACCTCTTGTTGGAGAGTCTCAATCTGTGTTTGCAGTGTAGTAATAGCCTTGTCCTTGACAGTGACATCCTTAATAGTAAATATCATCATTTCACTGTCCTTCCTGTATTCACTCGCCGGATAATCCTTTATGAGTTTTTGAAAACATTCCAGGGACTTCTGATAATCTTTTTGATCATTACCGGGATACGCATGAATAATACCCATCTCGTAAAGAACCCTGTCTCCCGCAGCCGGATATTTTTCAATCAACTGCTCATATTTGCTCAGAGAGGCTTTGTAGCTTCCCTGGCTGAAAAGATCATCCGCTTCTTTGAAGTATTTGCTAAGAGAGGCATTGAAGTTTTCCTGACTGGACAGATCACTCGCTTCTTTGTAGGTTGATTTGAATCGATATCTGGCAGTAGAGTGACTGCATCCGCATATTAAAATTGGTATTATTATGCTGCACACAAAGAAAATGTAAATACGCTCACCTATCCTACTTTGCTTTGTGCCCATATGCGCCTTCGTGTTCGTTAATAATATGCTTATGATCGCAGAACCATTGCTCTTCGTGATATATGCAAGACATTTACCACATTATAAATTAAATTCTGCAGTGGTTTCATTATTACCGCTTGAAATGTTATATGGAAGGACATTTTTATCCTTTAGTGTCTTAGTGAGATTTAGATAATTAAGAGTGATTGAACATGTAAACAAGGAAGACATAAGAACCATTTACAGAGCTAACACGTTAACCTTTTTTTGTTCGTTGACCATGGAGAGGTATCCCACCGCAAAAATCAGCGTTGATACAAAAAAAGGAGTTTCCCTACCTTAGTAGGATTAATATTTGACTAACTGTGTGTTATAAGAAAGATAAAGAGAGGAAGTCAGTCCCTTAAGGGACTAAGAGATCGATTAGTAGCAATATCCGATCGTAGGAGTCTGAAATTGGGGAAGATGGGCAGTAAAAGGGGGCCGGCAAGTCCCCCTCTTTTTCTTATGCGCCGGGTGTCAGTATCGGTTTTGCGGAAGCCTGTGTCTTTTGATCGAGAATGGAGGATAATCACCGTGAAGGATAAAGCAACCGTTTTGTTCGGACGTCTGCAATCCGCCGAAGTGATTGAGGATACCATCAATGCGGCCGGGGAAGTTTCACCAAAGAACTTTTGGACGATGTCTGAAGAAGAGTATAAGTGGATTCTAAAGATAATCGAACTGGATAATCCAGACATTGGTGTTTTACCACCGATAGAACTGACGTGGAACTAATTGAGACCTGTTTTTTCAAGTGAAAATATATGTATGACTGCGAATGAGGTTGTGGAAATAGTAAAAGGATCCAACCGTTGGCCGCTTGCAGACAAAGAAAAGCACGAAGTAATCATTCATGCCTTAAAGAGTAGCCAGCCTTCAACTGACATCGCAGCCATTTCAGCCGGTGATCGAACTGATCAATCCCAAGCCTCGGGACTGGGTTAACTACTTTCGGATAGGCCACTCCAGCAGATGTGTGAGCTATGTGAAATATTGGGTAGAGAAGAAGATACGGCGACATCTTATGAGAGCTCGAAAACGTGGGGACTTCGGCTGGGACAGGTGGAGTAGAGACTGGTTCTATCAGCACCTTGGGCTTTATTCCGACTATGGGGTGAGGTATCACCATGGACTCGCAAGCACTGCCAGCAGATAGGTATCATAACCCTTGCTGTGAAGCCAAAAGGAAAGCATAGTGCGGGGAACCCGCATGCTGTGTTTAACGTGGCAGGAAATGGAAAAGTGCTATGGATAGTCTACACGGGCACGAAGCGGGAAACGGCGGATATAGACAAGACGCACCTACGGTAACTCGCCATTTTCTGACCCTACTGCAGGGGCAGGTGTCAACACCGTTGGCGGCAAGCCGGAGCTGATGGCCATCCCTTCAAATATCACAGGCCCCTCGGTAAAAAATCCGCGGCTTACAGCAACAGCAAAGCCACTTCTCGCTCAGGTGCACTCAGGGCTTCTCCAGATGAGCAATGCCGGAGGTGCGAGCAAAGCAGATTCGCCTCATCAGGCTAAAAGGAAACCTCCCGCCAAGAGTGTCACCTGTAAAACAGTCAAGCCAACTCGGTCAGTTGCCCGCCTATACAAGAGAAACGCTCCGTGAGGCCTGATGTTTCAGAAGTCCTTCCGGATACGGAGCCCGAACCACTCGTGGTCATGCCGCAGCGGGAAACAACTCCCCCGAGTCCGATAGGAAAATTGTCCCTTCAAAAGATACGGTTAAAATACAAGGGGAAACCTATGCAAGCTCTTTTTCGAACGCAAACGGTTTCCCCCTGAAACACGGGGCAGAGATCCCATCAGCCAGTCTCATCCGACGGAAAGGCGTCCTGGCGCAGCCTCTGCATCGCTCCCGCGTGAATTCGGCATGTTTTATGTTCCGTGGCACCGGGGGCGTATCCGGGGGCCGCCCCTGGCGCAGAGAGAAGACGTTCTCGGATAAGGATATGCCGGATAAAGGGAAAAAGGGGACAGAGGAAATGCCGGCCTTTGGCGATACGCGTCCCTGAAGCACTCCTTGTGCGGGAGATAAAGGTCGAGGTCGGCGGAGATAAAAAAAGTGTTTTCTGATATTTCGATGGGCCTCACGATCAGAGTACATCCCCGCCAACAGAAGGAAATATGTGCGGGACACAGAGAGGAAGATAGAAGAGACTGAAATTGCCATAAACAACGATGATTCCAGGGCGTCCGCAATAAAAAAAATTTCGTTGAGAAAAGCAGAAAAGGGTGTCTATATTTTTTCTCTGACAAACGTCGGGAAAGCGACTTCCATTGCTGTCGTGGTTCATCTTTATGCGCGGTCTGAACATGGAAGGATGAAGGAATATAGTCTTTTCCTTTGGCGGCGTCGACAGTAGCTAAGTTCATGTTCATTATGCCCGAGGCGTTTTTCCGGGACGAAAAAGACCGCTTTTCAGGGATCATAGAGGATTCACGTTTCGGTCACGAAATTCCGTTATGAGATTGGCCTTATTGGGAAAGAGGAAAAGGAGTAGGAGACAGAGCGCATTGCTTGCAATGAGTGTGGGTGCGATATAAAAAAACAGTTATGCAAAAAAGGCGTGTTTAGCCTGGGCGTAAATCACAAAGCTGGACACAGGGCTTACTGAGACCTTTGGGATCGACGATTAGGGCTAACATGAAGATAACAGGGTAGGGTGTCAAAAAAAGGAATGGCATTCTAAAAAGATACCCCATTTTCTAAAAAAGCTCTAAGACAGTTGTGTCTGAGATGCAGACTGACCAGAAGTGGCGTATATTCAGGCCGACCATTGCGCCGACGGTATGGAAGACCAACTGCAGACGCCCCAGTCTCTCATATAGTCTTGAACTAATCTCACCGCATGAAGTCTTCATGATTCGCGAAATACAGACCTGCACTTTTCAAAAAACTGAGGATAGTGTAATTTATTAGCAGTGCGGGTTGGCTATTCGAAAACTTGTTGGACAACCAATAAAGCGGTATGAAAAAGATGATAGGAATTTTCTTGATTATTGTATGCCTTCTGACGGTCGCATACGTTGCATACAGTCGTGTAGACAATAGTATCACGGCAGAGGACAGGGTCTTCATTGACAAGATACTTGAAGAGGGCGGCGTCAAGCCGTTGAGCAGGCAGCAGAGTTATTCCGATGAGGAGGAATACATCAAAGCTGTTCAACGAGCCGTACAGAGCCTGGCCGGGAAGGGGGAATGTTCTCCTCCAGGCAGCACTAGGGAGCCGAAAGACCTCTACATCCGGCGGCGTGGCGAAAGTTATGACAGAAGCAGGGTAATAGAAAAGATGCTGAGGAGCGCGGGGTTTAAGACCCGTCATATCATGCTTTTCTCAACTTCTGAGGCTGGGTCGAGACTGAAGGCTCTCATGATCCCGGGTTTCATGTCACACTCCATTACCGAGGTGTTGACGAGACGTGGATGGCTGGTCGTTGACCCGGATGAATCGTGGATCTCCGTGGACCGAAGCAGGGAGCCGATGCCGTTGAAGGCTGTTCAGTCGAACGTGGACAAGAGACTCATACTCTGGGGCGAAACAGAAAGTGCAGAGATACCGTTTTGGTACAGGCAGCATTTCGCCTATGTGTATGGTCTATATTCCCGTCACGGTAAGTTCTACCCGCCCTACAATTTCGTCCCTGATATAAACTGGCCTGAGTTCCTCTACAACCTTTTTCCGAACTCGTGAGGGTCAACTCTTAGTCTTGGTATCTCTGGCGAGGTATGAGGTATAGTGGAGAGTCATCTTCCTGGCGTACATGCCTTTCCATCTCGCACCGCTGCGATGCAATTGCATAGATAGCGCATCTTTTATATTCCCCATTTAGGCAACACGACGGTTTTATCATCAGTGCTGATAAGGCAGCATTGCAGAGCGCAGACTTATTGGTACTTAATGGACACATTCCCTCACCTCGTGATGTTGTAGATTAAGTATTGATATCCCCTTCATAACATCCCCTTTTACTATCGAACGCCCCGATTGACTGAGTATACTACCAATTCCCCCTTCGCTCAAGTACAGAAAGCTGAATCTCCGGTATGATTCCCGCTTCTCAGAATCTTACAACGTCCCGCCGGCTATCACAAACATATAGCTCGCATGTGCTAATGCCCACTGATTGGCAGTGCCGTCATCCGCGCGAACCGAAGACATTACACTTCATCGCCATAGTGTAACACAACGTAGCAATGCCATCTCATCCGTGACGTACCCAGAATAAAGGCCGATTCAAAGTGTCGATAATTTTTCTTACTACAGCAACTATAATGCCATTTTTAGAAGTTGATAAAGAACTGTATATATAAAAGGCTCTGGAAAAGGATTTGCCAATGAAATGAGGCGCTTTTTTTCAAATTGCGTTACCAGTCCGATATCGCCTGAATTTTGATATATGGTGAAATGACGAAGAGAACTCGTGATTTCCCCATAATGTTATACGCGACTTGAGCCGGATAGTTGATGACAGCATGCATAGCTCGGGCGTTGAGCACATGAAAGCATATAAAAACGCTTTAAAGCAGAGAAGGTGTTATAGTCACTAGCAGGGACTTATATAGACATACCTCAACTATTACTTTAGGATTTAGATCCCTTTGTCAATTGCCGGAACCTCCCGTGAACCTGAGCGCCATCATTGTTATATCGTCCGATTGCGGAGCTCCCTGGGCGAAGAAAATAATCTCCTCGGTCAATCTCCCAAGAATCTCTGCGAGGGGTTTGTCGGACAGAGCCATAAGGTTGCGCAGGAGCCTTTCTTCTGAAAACAGCTCATCAGCTGGATTCATCGCCTCCGTAACGCCGTCGGTATACATGAAAAGAGTTTCACCTTTCTTCAAAAAAAGTCTGCCCGTAACGTACTGGAAATTCTCCCATGCCCCTGCTACCAGGCCGGGGCTGACTTTCAGGAATTCGGCCTTGCCATCTCTACTTATGGTCAGGGGAGGGTTATGCCCGCCGTTTGAATAAAGGACCTCCCCTGTAATTGTGTCCAGTATCCCTAGGAAAATGGTGACGAACATCCCTGTGCTGTTATCCGTGCAAAGCTCATTATTCACCTTGCAGAGGATCTGGTCCGGCGACAATGATTCCTTGGCCATGACTTTGATTAGTGTCATGGCTTCAGCCATGAAGAGCGCGGACGGAACACCCTTGCCTGAGACGTCTGCGATGACAAAGCACAAGTGCGTAGCGTTTATAAAGAAGAAGTCATAAAAGTCGCCGCCTACCTCCCTCGCCGGCTCGATGAAGGCACAGATATCGAATTCCTTCCTGTCGGGGAAGGCAGGGAAGGTCTTGGGAATTATGCTCATCTGGATATCGTGGGCGATGCTCAGTTCGCTCTCGATCCTCTCCTTTGCCGCTGTTGCTTCTGTAAGGTCCCTGATATATTTTTTCAGGGACTCGCCCATCCGGCTGAAGGACTCCGCAAGTACGCCGACCTCATCACGCGATCTCACGGCAGGCACCGGCATGTCGAGATTCCCCCGCGCCATCTCTTCGGTCGCCTTTGCCATCGCGCGGAGCGGTCGGCTGATCGAGCGTGAGATCAGCACTATAACGAAGGAAAGCAGAAGGATTCCGGCGGCAGCAAGAAGGCCGGCAGTGCCTTGCAGCCTGTTTATATCGCTGTAAAGCTCGTCCCTTGGGAAGACCACAGATAGGGTCCATCCGGTGGAGGAAACCGGAGCGTAGCAGGCCCAGGATTCCCTGCCGGAGACCGTGATGAACGGGCCAAAGCCTGATTCACCTCTGATCATCCTTTGACCTATCTCCCTCAGCCTTTTGTCCTTCTTTTCCTCTGCAGCGCTGAAGATTGTTTCGTTCATGACCAGCTTTTCCGAAGGATGAGTAATGATCGTCCCGTTTCTGGAAGTGAGGATTCCATACCCAGTCTTGAGGATTTTGACCGAGGACACCACCTTCTTCAGCCACTCAAGGGATATATCCGCGGTGACCACGCCTGCCAGGTATCTCTTTCCCCCTTTGGTCCTGTAAAAAGGGACCGAATAGGTCGACATAAGGATATTGCCTCCGCCTTCGTCGAAATACGGCTCTGACCATTGCGGCCCGCCCAGCTCCTTCGGGATCTGATACCAGTCTTTTGCAAAATAGTCATAGGAGGAGGCCCCCAGGTCAGAGAATTCAAGCCCCTTTTTGGTCCTGTAAAAATAAGGGGCGAAATGTCTTCTGCCCTTCACGAAGACACCCGGCTCGAAGGCCACGGCCGCTCCGTAGATGTCCGGGTTCCTCTCCACCACAACCCTGAGGAGCGAAATGACCTCCTTTTCGCTGAAGGTAGCATTTTCAAGGAAGCAGGCGAGGTTTTCAGGGACCTTCTGGACAGGGGCCAGGACCGCATCCAATTTGTTGACGGTGGATGAGACCAGATGTCGTGCGCTTTCTTCGAGGTCATTTTCGATCATCTTTCTTGAGTACCAATAATCGTAGGCCAGGACGACCAGCAGGATTACGCCGCTGCTTAGCGTAAAAAAAAGGATGAGCTTGAAGGCGAGGCTCCTGTTATTGAGCATCAGCCTGCCTCCCCCTGTAAAAGGACGTAAATTCAGGGGGCTTTTTGATCAGCCCTGATTTTTGCAGCTCCCTGCAGACTGTCTCATAGTCCTTCATGTCGAGCACCCCTGGCATGCTGCGGACTGTCATAATTATGTCCTTCATCCTCATAAGCATCCATTTCTGATGTATCCTGCTTGCAGGTATCTTCGCTGCGGACATATACTTCATCACGATATCCAGGGCCTCCTCCTGATGAGAAAAGGCATAGTCCCATCCCTGGAGTGACGCCTTTAAAAAGGCAGAGCAGAGTTCCGGGTCCCTCATGCAAAGCTTTTCACTCGCGTAAATGCCGTCCTCAGGGAAATTCAGGCCGTAGGCGTCGAAGAAGAATGTTGTAAGCTCCTCAGGGTCCACACCCGAATTAATGATCGTATGGTATTCGTTGTACCACATGGCAGAGGTGGCATCAACGCCTCCCCTCAGGAATAGATTTACGGAGAAGGACTGGGGAACGATCTTTACTTTTAGTCCGTATTTCCTTAGAAAGGCACGGGGCTGTATCGAAAAATCCCCTCCCCATATTCCGACCTTCTTCCCTTCGAGGTCTGACGGGCTCAGTATCCCGTCTGACTTTCGGGCAATGAGCATGAGGGCCGACCTCTGTATGATCTGGCCGATATTGACAATCCGCTCTCCCCGCGACCTCAGTTCGATGGCGGTAGAAAGCCATGTTGTGGCGAAGTCGGCCCCGCCTTTTTTTAAATATTCGGTTGGCGTCCTTTCAGGACCGCCCTGTATGATCTTCAGGTCAATGCCGTGCTGCCTGTAGAACCCCTTTTCATAAGCAACATAATATCCGGCGAACTGGGCCTGGGGACTCCACTGGGGTATGAAAGAGGCCTTTTTCAGTTCAGTTCCGGCCATCGACTCAGTCGCGGTAAAGAAGACGAGCGCGGCGAGCGCTAAAAAAGGAAACCACTCTGCAGATGCCTTGTGTTTCACCCGATCTTTTCTCCAAATACAGTCGAAAGCTGCCTTAATGCGCAGCCCGTTACGTTCCATCTTTTCTTATGAAGAGGCTGAGGATGTTTTGTCCGTCTTCCCGCTTGTAGCTGATCTCGTCCGTCATATTTCTCATGAGATGGATGCCGAGTCCACCGACCGACCTTTTTTCAAGCGGACCGGTCACGTCCGGATCGGGCTGCGCAGTGGCATCGAAAGGGATTCCCCAGTCTGTCACCTCTATGACGAACCGGTCCCCTTCTCCCACGCACCGCAGACGGACTTTTCCCTCCCCGTGAGGGTAGGCGTACTTGAAAACATTAACCACAGCCTCCTCTGTCGCCAGTTCGACGGCGAAGAGGCCCTCGCCTGCAAGACCCCATTGCAGCGCACTCCCGGTGGCTGATTTTACAAGCCCTTCGAGACTCTCCAACCTTGCCGGAACCGTTGTGTCGGCCAGGACCTTCATTTCAGAAGCCACCTCCGGATTTCTCTGACAGATTATATCATGTTATATCATGACCCCGAAAAATATAGCCAATTGTCATGAAACCGTTAGACTTGCATCACTTAACACACTGTGATAACCTGATCTTAAGTCAGGTCGGGCCACGCCTGAAAGGCGGGAGACGGAGGAAATGGTGTTATGCGTGATGATCAAGAAAACCTGTCAAAGCTTGTCCCTTTTTTATCGCCGGACCTTCTGAATCAACTGAGGATATCTTCAGAACGGACGGGTTGCTCGCCAGCAGACTTAATCGAAAAAGCGCTGCGGCAGTTCCTCGTTGACACGTCGAAGGAAAATGCCGTATATCTATCTGCGCCCATCAATGCGCTCGTTGAAGGACTTTATGTAGAAAACACTACAATGGCAGAGATAAAACGACACGGGGATTTCGGCCTGGGAACATTTAACTTTTTAGACGGAGAGATGGT